>JBDKIW010000284.1:0-18675 GCA_039796955.1 Planctomycetota bacterium | reverse complement strand
ATCTGACTCAGGGCGCACTGACACTGAAACAACAGTGGCAGAATGACCGCGAAGGACTCGTACAGCATGTCTGTCGCTTTGCATGGTCAAGGTCACCAACAGCGGCAGAATCCACCGCCATCCTTGAACTGCTGAGCCCCGAACCGACGCCTCAGGAAATTGAAGACGTACTCTGGGCCGTCGTCATGACCCCGGAATTCCTGCTGGTCCGATAGACAGCCGTTTTGGCCAAACGCGGTTCCCCTGAAGTGAATTCAGGAGCCGCGTATCTATAACGGAAACCGACGGCGAGTTTGCTGCGCGGGTGCGCAGTCAGGCGATGCGACCACCACGTGCTACAGCAGCACCATAGACATCTTCAGGGATCAGCCGCTGGCCAGAGCGGGGTCAAAAGCGACCGAGCCCACTACTTTTGGGGACGCTTCGCCCCAGGCGATTTTTTTGCAACGGCTCGACCAGCGGTGGGCTTCGCTGCAGCTTTCGGCGACGTCGAACCTTTGGTGGCTGCTTTGCGTTTTCCGGCAGCCATCGGTGGTGCAACCGTGGAGTCCCCGGACGGAGCCGCTGCGGATTGCTTGCGCTGACCGCCGGAAGCTGACTGAGTCTTGCCCCTGGTCTTACCGGACGCTTCAGCCACGCGAAACAGCACCATCTCGCGAATCAGATCCCACGGAATCGGTTGATCCAGCGGAAACTGAACAGACCCTTTGGCTGTCACATAGCCGGCCAGTTGCCGCTGAAAATGCACCATGGCAGAGGGCGTCGGGTAGAACCCGAGATGCCGCTCGAACGCTGCGAAATGCACCAGATTGCCATTCAGCACAAAAGTCGGGATGCGATACTTCATCGCTTCTGTGGCTGCCGGCGCTGCCGCGTGAATCAGTTGCCGCATCTGCCGCAGCAGGTCCTGCGTTTCTGCCGGGAATCCGACGATGTACTGATCGATCGTGGAAATCTCCGGCGCTGCCGCCACCACTTTTTTCTCCATCGGTCTGCCACCTGCTGCAAATTTTGACACAAGAAAACAGCCAGTGCTGTTGTGCCCGTAGCATTGCCGCACCGGCGCGTGGCGACGTCGTGCACTTTGATTTCGCGCACCGCAACGTCACCAACGCCACAACTCAGCAGGGCACAGCAGACTGACTTCTCTTTGTTGATGGAATCATCCCGGGTTCCCGGGACGATTACGGCGTCGGTACTCCGGATCTTCCCTGTCGCCGCTGCAGGCAGGCTTCGACAAAATCACGGAAGAGCGGATGGGGTTTGTGAGGTTTCGATTTGAATTCCGGGTGGTACTGCACCGCCACAAACCATGGATGTGCGGTGAGTTCGATAATCTCAGCCAGTCCACCATCCGGGCTGGCCCCGGAGATCTCCATACCGGCGGAGGTGAATTGACGGCGGTATTCGGGGTTGAATTCATAACGATGGCGATGACGTTCACTGATTTCCGTCGTGCCATAGGCCTTCTGAGTTTTTGTGCCGGACGTGAGCACACAGGGTTGAGCCCCCAGCCGCATGGTCCCCCCTTTGCGGTTGACGGTCTTCTGCCCTTCCAGAAGACAAATCACCGGGTGCGGTGTGTCTGACGAAAACTCACTGCTGTTGGCTTCACTCAGCCCAAGCACATTGCGAGCGAATTCAATCACGGCGCACTGCATGCCAAGACAGATCCCGAAGAATGGAATCTCGTGCTCCCGGGCAAACTGAATGGCCTGGATCTTGCCTTCAATCCCACGCATGCCAAAGCCGCCCGGAACCAGCAGTCCATCGACGCCTTTCAGCAGCATCTCCGGCCCCTGCCGCTCCAACTCCTCGGCCTCAATCCGCTTGACGTTGATCTGCGTGGAATGAGCGAATCCGGCGTGGTCCAGAGACTCATAAATCGACTTGTAGGCATCCCGATGTTCAATGTACTTGCCCACGACAGCGATGGTCACTTCGTGTTGGGGATTCCGGATGCGATGGACCAGTTGCCGATAGTCTTCCATCTGCAGCGGGCCGGCATTCAGATTCAGCTTTTTACAGATCAGCTCGTCCAGACCGTGCTCCACCAGCCCTACCGGAACTTCGTAAATCGAAAACTCTTTGTCCACTTCCTCGATGACCGCGCGCTTTTCCACGTTGCAGAACAGAGCAATCTTATCCGTGTGCTCACGGCCGATCGGACGCTCCGTGCGAACGATCAGAATGTCCGGCTGAATCCCAATCTCCCGAAGCTGCTGAACGCTGTGCTGAGTCGGCTTGGTCTTGGCCTCACGCGCTGCCTTCAGGTAAGGAACCAGAGTCAGATGAATGAACATGCAGTTTTCCTTCCCGATATCGAGAGGAATCTGCCGGATGGCTTCCAGAAACGGAAGCCCTTCAATGTCACCCACCGTGCCGCCCAGCTCTGTAATCACCACGTCAACATCCGGCGTGGCAAGGCTGAGAATGCAGGATTTGATTTCATCGGTGATGTGTGGAACCACCTGAACCGTGCGACCAAGGTACTCGCCCCGACGCTCCTTCTCAATCACCGACGAATAAATCTGACCGGTGGTGTAGTTTGAGTCCCGGTTGAGCACACCGGACGTAAATCGTTCGTAATGCCCAAGGTCCAGATCCGTCTCGGATCCGTCGTCCAGCACGTACACCTCACCATGCTGAAAAGGGCTCATCGTCCCTGGATCCACGTTCAGATAGGGATCCAGTTTCTGCATGCGGACTTTCAGCCCCCTGCGCTCAAGCAGCATCCCGATTGACGCCGAGGTCAGCCCCTTGCCCAGCGAACTGACCACTCCACCGGTGACAAAAATGTGACGACTCATATTCCGTCCATGTCCTGGATCTGATGACTACGTTGACTTCCCTGGCCGACTGCTGACACCACGAGTGACGTCACTGGGCGACATCTTCCAGGTCCTGACACACTTGCTGAACGAGAACTGTCGGGCATTCCCGGACACGATCCGGTTTCCGGGAAATGATTCCGCGAAGCCCACCACGAAATCGAGCCCCCGGCACGGATCATGGCGGTAATCGTCCGCGCAATCACTCGTCCACGGTGCCGCTGCAGGGCAGCACGAGGCGGCATGCGGAGTCTTAACCGGAATCCCGGATTCCCTCAATCATCCCGTTTCGCAATTCTAATCTTCCCCCAAATTTCCCTGCGCCCGCTGGCAGAGATTTCCAGCTTTTTCCGGAACAGCCCATCGCGATTACCGTTTCCGGTTTTTCGGAGTCGGAAATTCTCTCCCATGGGAACACATGAACATCTTCACTTCAGGGAGACTGTCCGGCACCGGAGCCCAAGTTCCGGAAATTGTGTGGGACGCCCCACTCACGCCGAATTCCGTCGTCAATCGAGTGATTGTTCCGGCTCTGAGGATTTTGACTTTTGCAGGGCCTGGGCAATTCCAGCCGTCCCTCGGCAGGATCTTTCTCCAGCCGGGAATTCCCGAAAATCGTGCAGGCGATCCCCCGGTTTGTGACCTATTTTCCGATGGGGGTTCTGCCATGGAGGCTCCCGGGAAGGTTGCAAACCCGCAACCCACCAGTGACGGCCAATTCGGAATCGCCCCCCATGGATGCGGATCTCCCGCTGTTTTTCCAATGCTGTTGACAGAGCGATGTTCATAAGACGGAACTGAGACAACGTCATGATTGCCCCGATAAAACCCGGACGACAGAACAACGGCGACTTCGAAGCGCTGAAGATCCATATTCACGGAAAACTTGTCGAAAAACTTGACCTCACCCGCGTTTCAGAACTGGAAGGTGATTCACTCCGTCGGGAAATCCGAGTGGTGGTGGAGCACCTCTGCGATACCGAAAACCCGCTCCTGAATCGCTCCGAACGTGAACGCCTGGTCGAGGAAGTTCTGGATGAAGCTTTTGGATTCGGGCCGCTGGAACTGCTGCTGAAGGAAGAAGGCATCGCGGACATCATGATCAATGGTCCACGCAATGTCTTCGTGGAAAAAAATGGTCGAATTCAGCGATCGGAAGTGGTGTTCCGTGACAATGATCACCTGCTGCAGATCCTCGATCGCATCGTCTCACGCGTTGGTCGACGAATTGACGAAACTTCTCCGATGGTCGATGCCCGCCTTCCCGATGGCTCGCGTCTGAATGCCATCATTCCCCCACTGGCACTGGACGGGCCGTCGCTGACCATTCGTCGCTTCGGCTCTAACCCGCTGACGCTGGAAGACCTGCTGAAATTCGGTGCCTTCACTCCCGAAATGGTGATGTTCCTCGAAGGCGCCATGAAAGCACGCCTCAACATGATCATCAGCGGAGGTACAGGATCCGGAAAAACCACACTGCTGAACACCCTGTCCAGTTTCATCTCCAACGATAATCGCGTCATCACCATTGAAGATGCGGCCGAACTGCAGTTGCAGCAGGAACACGTACTGCGACTTGAAACCCGCCCCCCCAATATCGAAGGCAAGGGACGCATCACCGCAACAGATCTGGTCCGCAACGCGCTGCGAATGCGTCCGGACCGCATCATCATCGGCGAATGTCGAGGTGGCGAAACTCTGGACATGCTGCAGGCCATGAACACCGGCCACGACGGCTCACTGACAACCGTCCATGCCAACAATCCCCGGGACGCCATTTCTCGTATTGAAACACTCGTCAATATGAGCGGCTATGAAATGCCTTTGCTTTCCATTCGCAAGCAGATCGCATCAGCCGTCAATCTGATTATTCAGGCCAGCCGTCTGCAGGGCGGCCCAAGAAAGGTCACCTACATCACTGAAGTCATCGGAATGGAGGGTGATGTCATCGTGATGCAGGACATTTTCAGGTTCATTCAGGATGGAATCAATGAGCAGGGCAAAGCCTATGGACATTTCGAATCCACAGGAGTCCGCCCCCGCTGCATGGAACATCTGGAGTCAAGCGGAATTCGCCTGCCGGGCGGCCTGTTCGCACAGCGTCATATGAAAACACACTGATTCGCCGGATAGACCCGATGCCATCCGGAATGTCTCCATAAAACAGATCACAGATTTACCTGGCACCGCCGAGGTCCGTTCCGAGGTCTCGTGCCAGGTCCATACCCGCCCGTCAAAGCTTTTCGTGTTCCTGAATCTCTGAACGATTCTTTCACAGAGACGTACAAATGATTCTTCGGTGTCAGGATTGCAGACTATGGACCCCACATACCTGATACTCGGCTCAGCATTTATCGGAGTGCTGACTCTGGTGCTGGGGCTGATGTCCATTTTTCAGGGTCGAACCGATACGGACCTGGAAAATCGCCTCGTCGCCTTCACCGGCCGCACCCCCGTCAACCGTGGTGAAGTGTCCAGCACGATTCTCCTTGACGGACTCACGACAGCTCAGGGTTTCTTCGGGCGCCTCATCCAGCGGTTTGATAATCTGCCGCTGCTGTTTCGACAGGCAGACTCTCCAATTCGCCCGGAACCGTTCTTTGTCATTTGTTTTGTTTCCGCCGCCTTGCTCCTGATCATTGCCACCGCGCTCCGCGCGCCGAATACTGCACTGCCGGCCGCACCACTTGTCGGATTTGCCATCCCCTGGATCTGGTTGCTGCTCAGACGACGAAGCCGTATGCGGGCTTTCGAAAAACAACTGCCTGATGCACTGGAACTGCTTGCCCGCGCTCTGCGTTCCGGAAACAGTCTGGCCGCCGGGCTGAATGTTGTCGCCACAGAAATGGTCGCTCCGATTTCCATGGAATTCCGTACGGTTTACGAAGAACAGAATCTGGGACTTCCCATTGATCAGGCACTACGAAACATGCTGCAGCGAGTCCCCAATATGGATCTGCAGTTCTTCGTCACCGCTGTTTCTATTCAACGCCAGGCAGGCGGCGATCTTTCCGAGATCCTCGGCAAAATCAGTATGCTCGTCCGTGAACGCTTCAAGATCCTTGGGCAGGTCCGGGCTCTGACCGGAGAAGGACGCATGAGCGGTGTCGTGCTGATGGCACTGCCGATCGTCCTGTTTCTGACCGTGTATTTCCTGAATCCTGACTATGTCGCCCTTCTGTTCAACCGGGAACTTGGCAGGACCATGATCTTCTGGGCCATCGTTGCTCAGTGCGTCGGTGGCTACGTGATTCACAGAATTGTCAACATCAAGGTCTGAGCTGCATTCGACGGGATGACCTGCCTGACCAGTCGGACGCCGGCCAAAACTCGCTCCCCGGAAGACCACAAGTCAAGGGACAGTGCCTGCAACTGTCGCGGAAGACCAACAAACAAGGTACTGCCACAATGGACTACGAACTGCTGCTTCCCTATACCCTGTTTGCCGCAGGAGCCGCTGGGTTCTGGGCCGTTACCAGCCTGCTGATCCGCTCCACCTCCAAAGCCACACAGCGTCTTGAAGAATTTCGAAACCCACTGATTCGTCCCCGTCGCGATCTGACATCGCCGGATGCAAAACGCACAACCGTTTCCACGATCGTCGAAAAGACCGCCCCGACACTTTCAAAAGCCCTCGAACCCAAGTCTGAAATTGAACAGAATCAACTCCGAAATCGACTTGCCAATGCAGGGTTCTCACGTCCCAATGCCGTCCGGAATTTCCTCGCCCTGAAAGCCATCGCCCTCGTCACCGGTCTTGTCGGCGGCACTTCCTGGGTCATGCTCGGTAAAGGCTTCATCGGCAACGCGTGGATGATTCCCGTTGTGTCCGGCGGGCTGTCGTTCTACCTGCCCGAGGTGATTCTCAGCACTCTGCGATCATCCCGACAGGAAAAAATCTTCCTGCAACTCCCCGATGCACTGGACCTGCTGGTTGTCTGCGTCGAAGCCGGACTCGGACTGGACCAGGGCTTGCGCCGTGTGTCTGACGAAATGAAAGACGGCGCCCCGGAAGTCTGCGAAGAACTTAGCGCCTCCAATATGCAGTTACAGATGGGAAAACCCCGCCGTGAGGTCCTGCAGGAACTGGCAACACGCACCGGCGTCGATGATGTGCGCGCACTGGCGGCAATTCTGATTCAGGCTGATCGCTTCGGCGCATCCATCGCTCAGGCCTTGCGCACGCATTCGGAAACAATGCGAGTCCGCAGACGTCAAATGGCAGAAGAAAAAGCTCAGCAAACCGCCGTCAAAATGATCTTCCCGCTGGTCCTGTTCATCTTTCCCGGCATCTTTGTCGTACTGGTCGGGCCCGCAGCCATTCAATTGCTGGAAAATCTCCTGATCGAATAGCCAGCACCGATTGCCCGACGACGACTCCCGATGACTCACAGGTTGCCGCCTGCAAACAGCCGGCAGCATCGCCACGAACCATGCAGCGCGCAGAAAAAAACCATCGAAGAATCCCGAAGGAACTCTCCGATGGTCATTTTTTTCTCTCGACGTGGTCAGATCATCGAGTCTCTCAGCTGGGTTCTCAGGCCAGCTGCTTGCGGCGATTCACGAGCGTCCGAATTCGTTCGGCCAGCAATGCTGCATCGAACGGCTTGCGGAACGTCTCATTGAACACCGAGCGGTCGAAACCAGAGGCATTATCCTCGTCGCTCAGCAGACCGATCAGAACCGTTTCGTTGAATTCAGAATTCTTCCGAAGGTTCTGAGCGATCATCAGAGCTTCTTCGCGACCCATGACAAAGTCAATCACCACGCAATCGGGGTGAATCGACTCTGCCTGAATCCCGGCTTCGAAACCGCTGGCAGCAATTTCGATCTTAAAGTCGTCGTTGGAGATCATCTCATTGAGACTCGATCGAGTCACAATGTCAGATCCAACGAGCAGAATCTTGCCCATCGCTTCGTCTTCCAGCTCGCCGAGTGGCATTCCGTGTTCCTTGAGGAACCGGATCAGATGTTCGCGAGGAATGCGTCTATCTTGTGAGCCAGGAATCCGATAGCCTCTCAGTCGTCCGGAATCGAACCACTTTGAGACTGTACGCGGGGCAACCTTACAGATCTTTGCTACCTGACCAGTAGTGAAGATCGTCTTCATGGGCGGGCTCTCCAATCAGTTCACACTGCACCATCCGCTCTCCCTTCCTGGAAGAACAGATCGTCATAGTCCGGCGTTGAATTCTGAAACCACGGTTCTCAGGCCGTGACTGTCGTGAACAGTCAGAATTCGGATCCATACGCGGACCTGACAAGGGTCGTTCTCTGGATTGCGTGCGGGCAATCCCAGTGCCTGCACAAGGCACTTTGAGCGCAGTTCAGCATGGCACGAATCAACGTACCACAGTCTTCTCCGGACATCCCTTCCGTTACGACTGAAGCTGAACAGGCCCCCCGGCGAATCAGCCTACTGTGCTTCCTGGCCTCCCCACAGTCACTGCAGAAATTCCGCAGTAACCGCCACAACAGGATGACAATCGCCACGGTAGTTTTCGTCGTTTCGTCAACACCGACTTTAAGATGTTTGACAGACCTGCCTTAACTGCCTGGCAGTTTGTTCGCACCGACTACACGGGTCAGTCCGCTTCGAGGACACCCCAACGGCAATTTCTGCCGATTCTTCCGCCCCCGGCTCGACTCCGCTCAAGCACACGCAATCGCACGATCGCGACATCTGCGGGCAGGCTATCAGTTCTCAGCTGAGGCCCCCCGACGGGCATTCAGCCGCTTCAATCGGAAACGCAGCAACCGGCTTCCGGGATCGCTTTCGCCCCGCTCCATGACCCACAACGTACGCTTCGCCACAAACTCTGCCAGAAGGGCGAGGCATCGTACCATGGGCCACGTCAAATGGATCAGGCCGCCCGGGCTTTTCGAGCCGCCGCAACAAAGTTGCCCTGCTCATCCACGTCCTCAAAACGCAGAGACAGCCGCCTTGAAATCCCCGACTCTTCCATCGTCACACCATACAACACATCCGTCACCGCCATTGTCGGCTTGCGATGAGTAATCATGATGAATTGGGTGTTCTGCTGAAAGTCACGCAGAACGTTGACAAAACGCCCGATGTTCGCATCGTCCAGCGCCGCGTCCACTTCGTCCAGAATACAGAACGGACTCGACCGACTCCGGAAAATCGACAACAGCAGGGCCACCGCCGTCAACGTTTTCTCACCGCCACTCAACAGCGAAATACTCCGTAATTCCTTACCGGGAGGTCGAGCCACGACGTCGATCGAACATTCCAGAACATCTTCAGGATCTTCCAGAACCAGATCCGCTTCACCACCCCCAAACAGTCGACGGAACAACTCCCGGAAGTAGCCACGGATCGTTTCAAAGGATTCCAGAAACATCCGACGGCTCTCGGTATTGATCCGACGCACAATCTCCCTCAACGCGTCTCGCGCCGCCTCAAGGTCACTCAACTGGGTGTGCAGCCGCTGAAAACGAGTTTCCAGTTCTGTCAGATTGTCCAGACTTTCCAGGCCCACATTTCCGATCTTTTTCAGTTGGCGCCGCAATCGCTCGATTCGCCGCTCAATGTCCGCACGCACCTCCTGAAACCCGGACGCATCCGCTATCAGCCTCGCAGCGTCCTCACCAAACGGAATCACTTCCAGCGACGTCTCTCCCGTCCCGCCAGCATCCGCTTCCGCTTCGACATCGCTGTCTCGCCCGGTACTCTTCCCGAAGCCACCTTTGGCCAGCCACAGGGCCACCGCCGAACGCTGCTGCTCAACCGCCGCCCGCACTTCAATCTGAAATTCTTCCCGAATCCGCTCCGCCGTACTGCTCAACTGATGATCAATCCCCTGAATCGCCAGCTCCAGCTCGTGATGTCGCCCCTGCTGCTGCCTCAGCTTCTCACGCAACTCACTCTCCGCCGCTGCCGCCGCATTGCGACGCGTCCGCAGGCCCTGACGCTTTTCCGTCACTTCCCGCAATTCCAGAGCCAGCGCCTCGTCCACCAGCGTCCGCTCGGCTACTTCCGCGGCTGTGTTCAGCCTCGCAATCGTCAACTCCCGCTGACGATCCACGGCACTCAGCAACCGCCGATCCGCTTCAGCCTGCTGCTGCCGTCGCTGCTGCAGGTCCTCTGTGACTCGATCCCACGATTCCTGCAATCCCAGCAGCCGCTCCTCTGAACGTGTCAGCTCCAGACTCGACGCCGTTCGATCCCGCTCCTGCTGCTCCAGCTCCAGTTGCCGATCTCGCTGCAGCGTCGTGTAGTCGCGAATCTGCTCTTCCAGCGACACCAGATGCTGCTCTCCGGATTCCAGAGCCCGCTGCGTCTCTTCAATTCGCCGCTCCTGCTCCTGCAACTGCAGGGCCGACTCTTCCCGGTCGGTCGCCAGTCGTCGCTCTCGACTTTCACAGTCCTGCAGCCTGCGGAGATGATCCGACATCGCAGACTCAGCATCCCGACATCCGGAAACCTGCTGATTGACCCGCTGACGCGCTGTCGACAGACGGTCATCCGTTGCCGAAATGTCACTGGAAATCGCCCGCAGCAGCAACTCCCGCTGAGCAATCTCGTGCTCCAGCCGATGCAATTCATTTCTCAGTCGACGTAACTCGCTCTTGCGAGATAACAGGGCCGACTCATTTCGCACCGTGCCGGCAAACAGAGTTCCGTCGCATTCCACCAGCTCGCCCTGCAGCGTGACAAATCGACACTGGCCTTCGGTCGCTGAGTGCCAGCGCAGCGCGTCAGCCAGCGTCTCCGTGACCCACGTGTCCGCCAGCAGATGTGCAGATAACCCAGGCATGCTCTGCGGGGAACGCGCCAAGCCGTCCGCACGCCCCACGATGCCCCGCTCCCCAAACAACATCGGCGGTCGAATCGCCTCCTGCGAAAATACCGATTTCAGGATGGCGCTTTCCGTGCGAGGGTCGACCCAGGCCACGCGGGATTCACCACTGACCGGCTGCGAAAGAAGGGATTCCGGTGTGATTCCGGAACGTCCACGCATCCGATTTCGCCCCCACCACAGATCATCACCCTCGCTCGATTGCCCTTCCAGGCCGGAACGAGATTCCCACTGCATGTCCTGATTGCGCCGCAATTCTTCACGCAACGCCGTCACGTCACGCCCCGATTCCCCGGCCGCTTCTATCGAAATAAAACCGACCCGATCAGTGATCCGACAACGTCCGGAATTCAGATAGTCAATCAGCGGCTGCAATCGAGTCACCACCAGCAGCTGAGCCCGGCCGGACAAGGCGACTTCCATCAACGCCGCATGCTCCATGTCCACGTCCAGCAGATCCGCCACGCTGCCAAGGATCAGGTTCCACGGTTCTGAATCCGATTCCTCCGCACGCCGCAGAATCTCACGCACACCAATCCCGAACCCCTCCTGGCGGTCCTCCAGATCCTCCAGCACAGTTTTTCGAGCCAGCAGGCCGCTCCGCTGCTCACGCAGGTCCGCCAGTGACTGCTGACTCTGACTCCGCTCGCCCAGCAGACGCTCACGATCCGTCAACAGTCGATCCGCATCATTCTCCGCCTGACGCAACTGCTCCTGCGCCTGCTGCAACGCCTGCTCCAGCCCCTCCGTCAGACGCACAATATCCTGAGTCTCTGCTTCCAGTTTCAGCGCTTCCGCATCCAGCTGAATCCGTCTGGCGGTCATCTGCTGGAAGTGCGAACGCAGGGAACTCAACTCCGAGGACAACCCGGAATTCTGCTGCAGCTGCCGCAGTTGCTCCTCACGATGCTGCTCCACCTGATCGCGGGCAGAGAACAACGCTTCCTGCAACGCCTGAATCTCCTGATCCCCCGCCGACAAGGTGGCCCGCCGATGCTCAAACGCTGACGCCTCGGACACACGCAAGCTGTCCAGGTTCTGCTGCTCTCGTTCCGCCTCGGTGACCCGCAGTTTCAACAGACTCTGCTGCCGAACCAGTCGCTGAAGATCCGACTGCAATTCCACCTCGCGGCTGGCCTGATGCCGAACCGTGGTCTCCAGACTGGCCAGACGACTGCGAAGATCCCCGCGGCGCCGCTCAAGATCTCGCAGGGCATCATCAACTTCTGACAACAGCCCCTCGAAAATACTCACATCCTGCAGAACCAGCTGCTGCTGATCCCGCAATTCATGCAACTGTGCTTCTGAAACAACCCGCTGGGACTGAAGTGTGTCCCGCTGTGCCGACTCACGACGAAAATCGTCCGCCGCCAGTCCCACCCAAAGCGCCTCGAGTTCCCGGGAAACCGCACGAAACCGCGTCGCACGCTGCGCCTGAGAACGCACGGCATTGACCTGCGTTTCCACCTCATCGACCAGATCCGACAGGCGGACAAGGTTCTGCTCCACCCGCTCCAGTCGCTTCAACGCTTCTGTTCGCTTCTGACGCAGACGGCTCACCCCGGCCGCTTCTTCAAAAATCAGCCGTCGATTCGCCGCGTTCGACTGCAGAATCTGATCCACTCGCCCCTGCTCAATAATGCAGTAGGCCGCCGCACCCGCTCCCGTGCCGACGAATAACTCACGCACATCCTTCAAACGCGCGGTGTTACGATTGATCAGGTACTCAGAGTCCCCGGATTGCCACAGCCGACGACCAACAGAAACCTCGTCCAGCTCCACCGGAATAAAACGACTGCGGTTGTCAAAAACCAGCGTCGCTTCAGCAAACTGAGCCCCGGTTCGCCCCGCAGACCCGTTGAAGATGACGTCCGTCATCTCCTTTCCACGCAGACTCTTGGCACTCTGGTCACCAAGAATCCACTTGATCGAATCCACGACGTTGCTCTTTCCGCTTCCGTTCGGTCCGACTACCCCCGTAATTCCGGCGGGAAAGTCGAAAATCGTGCGGTCCGCGAAACTCTTGAATCCAAAGAGTTCGAGCGACTTGAGCATTCCTGTGCTTTTCCGAAGTGGCCGCTGACCGGTTACCCGGCCCGGCTTACCGTTCCATCAGTCCGACGCGACTTCGTCACGCTGTTTAAGGCAGCATTCTAATTCACCCCGGAGTTTACTGCGAGGCTGAACCCGCTCCATCGCACCCTCGCGAGGAGCCGGCTCCAAAGACCAGTTTTTCCGCAAAAATTCCTCGGGGCGAGATTTCCGGCACCTATTCCGGTTCCGGCTCAGTCAGCCCCCCAAAGGGCCGGCGAAAACGTCCAAACCAAGAGCCCGCCCCTTTCGCGGGGCTGCTGCCGGCCTCGGCTGCTTCACTCGCAGCCGGCTCGGACTCCGCGTCCAGTTCAGTCTCCTGATCCGCCCCCGCCTCAGTCGGCTTCCGCTTTCCGGATCCCGATGAAGTGGACTCCATCTCGGAGTCACCGGCAGATGCCTCGTCGCTTTCGCCTTCACTCTCATCGCCCGCTTCGGTCGAGTCAGACTCGCTCTCAGGTTCGTCGTCCCCGGCGGAATCAAGGGAATTCCGGTCGGGAGCAGGCTTTTCCAGGTTTCGCGAAGAACCGGCAGGACGTACGGCTGTCTGCTTTTTCTGCGGCCGCCGCTCCCCACCGTTAGCAGAGGTCTCTGCATCGGGAATGTTTTCCGATCCATCAGAATCAGAGCTTTCGTCGCGGATTTCCTGTCGCGGCTTCCCGGACTTGCGAGCCTCTGCTTCAGCAACCTTCGTGAAGTCAAGGTCCATCAACTTCTCAGCCGACTCGTTCTGCTGGACTTCCGCCTCTTCCAGTTCGTCGAAGAGCTGCGGCAGCATGCGCGAATTTCCGATGCGTCGCCCGTTTTCGCCAGCTTCCGACTCATCTTCAGCTCCGCGAACATACATGCGTCCAGCCTGAGGCAGGCGGTCGATTCCGAATTCGCCCATGAAGTTTCGCTGACGGTCGGCTTCGACCAGCATCTGCACCACGTCGGGATACGCTGCCCCCAGTTCTCCGCACGTCTGGATAATGTCGGCCAGACGATTGGGCACCCGATGTCTTTCCGGTTCGCTGTCCAGTTCGTAGCGGGTAATTTCCACGTCGGTGCTGCCACGCTCACCAATAATTCGCAGATTACTGCCGGCATTCAGCACCAGCGGCAGACGGAAGGCCTGTTCTGCGCCAAAGATCACAATTTCCGGTGTTCGTCGACGCGCGACATGCACCATCGGCTCACCCGTGCTGTCAATTACGTTCATCACAAAGCGATCACGGAAGGAGACGGCATTCAGTGCCGGATCCTGTGGATCCAGTTCCTTCAGGGCTCGCAGTGCCCCATAGCGAGTTTCCAGTGAATCCGAATTCATCAGATCCCGCAGGGCCACCACGGCATCCGCGTCCTCCCGAATCACCGAGAGCGCCACCAGCGCGAAAATACGAAACGCCGGCTGATCCTTCGCCGCCTCGTGCAGCACAGCGACTCCGGATGCATCACCCAGATAAGCCAGAGACTGTGCAGCCTGAAAACGTACCTCGAAGTGCTCAGATTCCAGCGCATCCTTCAGGAACGGAATCGAATCATCTCCGATCGCTTCCAGCTGCAGCGCTGCGACCTGACTTTTCTCCGGTTCCATGATGTCCCGGGCCAGCATTTCGATCCGCATCCGACGATTGACCTCGGACTCGTTCAGGGCCAGATTCCGGATGACCTGCTGATAACGCGGGAAATTATTGACGTACTGAGCATGAGTCTTCAGTTCAATCAACGCATCTGTCTTAGCAACGGCACAGGGGATTCGCTGACCGTACTTATTGTATCGGTGGAATCGCTCTGAGACCGCCTGAGCGACGCGATCACTGTTACGTGCACTGCGCTTGTCGCTGTTCAGCATAATGGTCAGATCACGGTCAACCTTCGAAATCGCACCACCGGGAATGGTCCCGGCCATTGTTTCGGCCGTACGCTCGCTTCCCGTTTCCTTCATACCCAGAGTTGTGAGAATCGCACCACCGGCCACAGCGTACTCCTGAGGCCGCAGCGACGTCTTCTCATCAACGGTGTGCTCTTCAAACAGACGTGTCTCCAGCAGCCAGCCGCCTTTGAGACTTTTTGCATTGCTGTTCGGGGGCAGAACCACGCGTACGTCAAATCGCTGATCCTTCCGGACCATCGCCGGCAGATAGGCAATCACCACCACCAGCGCTGTATCCCGCGAGGCGAGAATCTGATTGGCATTCTTTACTCCGCGTCGTGCCATTTCAGTCTGCAACTGAGTGCGCAGGCCGGACGGCGAAGGATCTCCTCCGGTTCCTTTCAGCCCCGTGACCAGCCCGACACCTTTCAAAACCACGAGACTGTTGCCCTGAACGCTGACGTAATCCGACAGCATCGGTGCATCCAGACGATTCCCGAAGTCGTTGTCTTCTTCTTTCTTCCGACGATTGGATTTGGCGTCTTTTTTCGGGTCAGGCTTCTTTTCAGCGGATTTCGATGGACGCTCCGCCAGCATGGCAGCACCAGGCATGCTCATCAACCCGGACATGCACCCACACAATCCAAAGGCGGCCAGCAGGCAGATCACAGCGGCCACTCTGGCGCGATTGATTCCCGAGGACCTGCGGGTACACACACTTTCCGCAGGGGAATTCTGGTGAGGTCGACTGTTAACCATAGTTGGTACTCCGCCCTTTGTGCAGCAGACTGAAGCACCGCAAAACGCACATGGACCCGTGGTTTTGCAAGCCGGTTTGACTGCGGAAAGGCGACTCAGGAATCTGCAGGAACGGTGGGAGACAGCGCGGAGGCTGAAGATGGCAGACAGGAATTCGACGCGCCCGTCGCTGAGGTCAGCAACGGGTCGCCAAATCATCCGGCAGGTTTCAGAAGTGATGGGCGATTCAGACCGCGAACGAGGGTGGCCGGGCACTCCGTTCTTCAGTCCTCTTACTGCGGCATTCAGCAGAACGTCGGCACTGAACTTCTGGCTGGAAGTCTCTGCGCCTCGCCTTCTCCAATCCGGTGCATAGCCCGGCACGACGCTCAAAACCCGCCTGCAGTCAGCACACGGGTTCCAGAGCATCAGACAGACCCAACCGGATACTTCGCAGAGGAACAGCCATCTGTCTCCGGGAACGACCCCCGCTGCAGCCTGATTGGAAACACTGCAGCAGGAAACCAGTGACATTTGCAGGATCGCAGAACGGGGATGGCGTCTGTGAACCCGGCTGATCTTTTCCGCGAAGTCGTCGCAGTAAGAGCATTTCAGGAGTGACAATAAACGCGGCGGGTTGTGATGGTCAACGCAATTCGCATGTTTGCACGCATTCCACGATCTGCTCGTGGCTCACCCTGCAACTCCTTCGGCAGGAAGTGCACCGAGTCCTCCTGAACGGCATGCTTTCTCATATTCGCTGCCACGGATTCGGCAGATTCGGCAGGTTTCGATCTTTGGTGCCTGCGACCCGCGGCCGCCTGTCTCGCGATTGTCAGCCAGTTCCGAATCATCCGGAGCACGGGGAGACAGAGACGTCACGCCGGACACTGTCCGCTCTTTCAGACGCTGCGGGCATAACTGGACCCCTTCGAGTCATATTCCGTTCGGCTCGGGCGGACGGCATCTTCTGTTCCCGTCACGATGCTCGTCGCCCCGTTGCTCCAGTTCCCGACCAGGCGTCCCCCCTCATGAAACGGAATGAGTCTGTCAACTGGATTTGTGTGAACCAAACGCGATGGTCCGGGTGAACCCCGTTTTTGCAACATTCTCACCACCACACGTTAACGAGGTTGCTCTCAACACGGGGTTGCCCTCAGAATTATCCCGGGCGACAATCAGGTCATCGCAGAATTCGCCGCAGCTCTGACCTGCCTGCTGGTGCGGTCGACAATCTGGCTTAGCTTTCAGAAAAACACAGGAGAACCAATCGGATGCGACTCGGACTGCTGGGAGGAACCTTTGATCCAGTGCACTACGGACATCTGCTGATGGCGGAATCGTGTCGCGAGACGCTGCATCTGGATCATGTCCGCTTCCTGCCAGCCGCGGTCTCGCCCCATAAAACCGATCGCCCAGCCGTCGATGGGCACGCACGGGCCGATATGATCCAGCTGGCCATCGCCGGTTGCCGCGAGTTCTCTGTGGACCGACGCGAACTTCGCCGAACAGGCCCCTCGTTCACCGTCGACACGCTTCGAGAAATTCGGAAAGAGCAACCTGAAGCCAGCTTGTATCTGCTGATGGGAGCAGATTCGCTGAAAGATTTCCTCTCGTGGAAGGAACCCACTGAAATTGCCGGACTGGCCACGATCGCTGTCTGCAACCGTCCCGGTCAGATGCATCCTTCCCGGGAACAGATCATAGCGTGGGTCGGACCGGAAATCGCGGAGCACGTTCAGACGGTGCAGATGCCAGGCGTGGATATCTCAGCATCAGAAATCAGAGCCCGGGCTCTTGCTGGCAAAAGCCTTCGATTTCTGACACCGAAAGCCGTCGAAGCATTCCTCGATCAGCATCAGTTGTACTCGGGCAAGCCGAAAACCGTTCTTGCCCGCATCTGAAGCACACGGCAGACAATCACTTCGCCGAGTCTCCGGTGTCGCCACCACATCTTCACTCGGTGCTGTCCCCCGCGGCTACCCCCTCACCCGCCCTGTAGAACCGACTCAGATCCAGCCCACCCTTCGTCTCCTGCTCCAGAATCTTCATCTTCTGCTCGATCTTCTGCAGCCGTGCCTCGAGGAATCCCGGCAACTTCTCTGTCGCGTCGGATGAAATACTCTGAGGCACCGAGGGGTATCCCAGATGACGCTGTAACGCGGCAAACAGATACAGAGGATCACGGCCGATGTTTGCCCGCGCGATCCGCCCCTCCTGCTCCCCGAACAGCACCAGCCCCTTTTCCTCCCCCTCCTCTCCGCCCCGTCCCCGCCCGGCGGACCGTCGTGTGTAAAAATGCTCAGACACCTGAAAAATCAGCTCTGATAGTTCACGTGTCCCGAGATTCGCCCCCAATCGCCGAATCCACTGACTCCAGGCCTCGGAATAGACCGGATCCTCAGCCATCGCACGCAAACCCTCCGCATAACCAAGGCGGTGCCGCGCAATACACTCCAGCTGATAGATAAACATTCCCGCCATACGCGGCTCAGAAATGCGGTACCGAGACTCCTGCTCCAGAATCCGCAACGCCACACGCTGCTCAAATCGCGACTCATCATCCTCCGCCTGCTGCATCACAAAGGCCTGGAAGGCCGTGAAGTAATGCGACAGCCGCCGCATCGCCTCACTGATTCGCCCGTTGTGCATGATTTCCGCACGCATGAAGTCGATCGCCATCGGCAATCGAGTCGTCGCGAGTAACTCCTCGTGAATGGTCTGCAGTATCTCCTGAGACGGCACCCCCTCCAGCAATCTCTCGCGATAAACGCGAAAGAAATACTCCTGCTCAACATACTCTTCACGATCCAGCGAGGAACGAGGCATCGACACACAATTCTGCAGCAAAAGTTCACAATCGGACCTCTCGGCATTATCCCCTCGCGCCTCAGCATTTGCAACCGATCAGCTCCCACAGGTGCCATGCACCTTGACATCCTCTTTTATGTCGATAGCATGCCTCAAACTCAATTTCCGGAGACAGCCACGATGCCACGCGTTAACCGACGAGAAATCCTTGCCGCAGAAGAAATTCAGGTGTTTCACGTGGTGAATCGCTGCGTACGGCGAACGCATCTTTGCGGTCGCGACCCTGTGTCGAAAAAGGATTATTCCCATCGTCGCGAGTGGGTGCGGCAGCGGCTGGAATTTCTGGCAAGCGTGTTTGCCATCGAAACGCTCAGTTTTGCTGTCATGGGAAATCATCTGCACGTTGTTGTTCGTACCCGGCCTGATGTTGTTGCTGCGTGGTCAGATGATGACGTCGCGCGGCGGTGGTGGGCCTTGTTTCCAAAGCGAAAAAACAAGGATAAATCTGCGGCTGTACCCACTGAGG
>JBDKIW010000283.1:0-6308 GCA_039796955.1 Planctomycetota bacterium | reverse complement strand
GCGGCAGCAGGTGCACTTCCTTTGACTACTGTGATGATATTCTCGCCAGCGACCGCACCGTCATTCGGCTCGAACATGGTCAGGCTGTACTTGCCATCCTTATCCGTCACACCCGAGGCTCCGCGAGGAGCTTTTTCGTGATGGAATGTCACTGTCGCTCCTTCCACGGGAGCCCCTTTGTACATCACCGTACCAGTGACAGGAATCGTCTCCGGCGGAGCCAGTCCATCACTGCCACCGCATCCAAGAACGGGTAGTAACACCAACGCAGATACATTTCGCAGAAATCGCATCATCGTAAATTCCTCCCCTTAATTTGTTTCCCCGCCATAACGCAGGGATTCGCAGGTCACAGCATTCCAGATCACATCACCAGTTCGCCGATCGCATCCTCGTGAAAAGGAAAATGCCGCCCCGCAACCGGGAACGGCATTCTCCATTGACCCACGGGAACGTACACGGTGACTTCAGAACTCACCAACCGTGTTGCCGTCACGACGATCGCCCAACCGCTGATAGGTGCGGTAGTCGATGTTCTCCGAGATGAACTTCACGGCACCGTCGCACATCACAAACTGCGCTCCACCCGTATGCATCGACTTGAAGCCCTGGCTGGTGCTCCAGTTATCCGGGGCGTTGCAGCCTGGCGGATTTGCCGGAGTCTTCACAGTCGCTTCGTTGTAGCAGTTGATCGGGAAGTTGATCGGTGCGGTTGTGGCTACCCACATCGAGTTGAAGTGGAACCAACCGTTGTTGGTGTGGTCACCGCAATTTGGTCGCAATTCACCCATGGCGATCACGTTTGAAGTGCCGTCAGTGATCTGAGCGATTGTTGCAGCCCAGTTGAACCGGCTGATAATCCCTGACACCCAGCTGGGGTTTTCCGTGTTTCCATGCCCCCAGAAGGAGTTGGTGTTCATGATGTGCGCCTGGTAAGGAGTACATCCTGTCCACGGAGACGTGTCCATCTGCTGATTGCCCATGCTCATCGCATAGTTCGACTTGGCACTCCAGCCACCGTTCTTCGAGCTGGGCTCGGATGGGCACTGGTAGAGCGGAATCGAGATATCCTTTACGTACTTACCATTTGGGTAAGACACGCGCTGCATCTCGAAGTTGAACCGTGCCGGTGGGCTTCCGCCGGTTCCCCAACCAGCCTGCAGGCTGAAATCGAGGGAAGTGAACAGGTTTGCCTGCTCAACAAACGGCAACAGACGAACAAGGTGACTTCCCTTGGGCGCCCCGTCCCATGTCAAACCGCCAGCAGGATCGGTGTTGAAAATAGACGGTGGAAACTGGTTGTGAACGTCGTGATAGTTGTGCAGCGCAATCCCCAGGTTGTGGAGATTGTTTTTGCACTGTGTTCGTCGGGCTGCTTCGCGGGCTTGCTGCACGGCCGGCAGCAACAGAGCCACGAGAATAGCGATGATCGCAATCACCACCAGCAGCTCGATCAGCGTAAACCCACGCTGAGCAGGCTTCGATTTGCTCATGAACTTGACTCCTGATTAGGAAAAAAAACAGAAAGACAGGAATCCGCATCCGGACGCAGACCAGCGACCGGATCAGCGAATGTTTTGAAGGGAGAACGATCAGTGCGAAGGCGGATGCGATACAATACAAACCCAAAGCACCCAAACACCTCAAATCACCAACTCTATAACTAAAGCGGCAACTGCTCGACTCGTAACGGCAGCCCGTCGTCGCTTATCGAAAATCCATTGGCTCAAAGAAAGGAAAAAACCGCTCCTTCAATCTCAAAACCGAGATTCAGCATGCAAACCCCAAAGAAGTTTCTCAAACCTGCGCAGAATGCATTGCCTGCACTGAATTGTCAATCCAATAGATGGGAATGTGAGGGATAATTTCTGAGAACCGGCGAGATTCACCGAATGCTGCTTGACCAGAACGGTCAGGTAAACCAGCAGTGATTTTTCCAATCAGTACGATTGGAACGAACAAGAGACTGCGTGCAGGCTTCCTCACTTGCCGCGTCAAGGCCCCAGAGCGTCGCATTGTCGCCGTAGGCGGGGCTGGCCGGATTTCCTGATAGTCGACAGTGTTTCCCGGCACCGCTGGCGATCGACGAATGCCGTCAACTCGGCAGGGCAAAAAAGTCGCGTTTCCCGGGCACTACCTGACTTTGATGTACGCTCAGGGCGGAAAAACGGGGCTGTTCTGGAGGTCTTTGCCTGACCTTTTCGTTTGCACTGCGACACGATCCCGACGAGGTGCGGAAGAACGCGATCAGTTGGACCGGGATCAAGGTGCAAAGCAGGAGGTAGAACAGCCGGCGCGGAGCCTGTTCGAAGGAGACGCATCAGTTCACAGGAGAGACGACTGAAGAGCACACTGCCATGCAGCAAACAGGGAACGCTTCCACACCCGCTGGAGGATCTTCAACTTTGATCACACCCGTCGATACAGCGGCTGGAAGCAAACACGGATTGCCCACCGGTGACGGGGGCGACCACTGAATTGTCCGCTTCGGTACCAAAAGGCCCGAAAGAGAAAACTGGGACCGGCAGGATTCGAACCTGCAACCAAGGGATTATGCGTACCACTTCGACTTTCGCCGCCTCTTTCGAGTTCGTGGGCTGGACCATCCCTTCACTTTACGTGTCTGCCGTCTGGTCTCTACACCTTCTGCCTGTTGGCAGCTTGGCTCGGGATTGGCACACTTCGCAAGAAGTTCAGCGTTCCCCGAATTTGACAGATTCTACCGAGGTTCTGCAGGCCCCCCGAGGAGACCTGAAAACCAGGGCAACCCATTTGATCGTGCCATACCGCCGTCTGCATCACCGACGACGGCCCAGGCGCTAACCAACAAAGTCCCCTGCTCTGACCGTTGAGCTACGATCCCGTATGGTTCGAGTATAGCGTGAGTTTCAACGTTTGTCTCGCCCCGATCCCGGTCCCTTCGCTCGCTTTTTCAATTCCAAAGGTCTCGTTGTAAGGGTCGTGGCATGGTCCGGACCAGCGGCTGGCGACAGGGCCAACATCCGCTTTCAGGAAGGTGACAGATCGATCGAAGTCCTGAAATTGCCGACATCCCCCGATTTTGACTCAGACAGCCCCCCTGTTCCCGCTAAAATCCGGTGGCGATGGCGGAGTTGTGTCTGCAGCGCGAGTAGCATCTCTGAGCGAGGGCTGCTCCCTGGGGTTGCACAGGTTGCGTTCCAACCAGCAGACACCGGTTGAGCACTGGATCGGCCGCCTTTTTTCTGCAGGCAGCAAGTTCCTGGTTCAGCCAATTGTTTCCTTCGATCGCGTTGCTCTGGATGAAAGCAGACCTCAGCCCGCGCCCGAGTTGCCTCGGATTGTCTGGAAGCAAATACTCGTAACCGACCGCTCACCACTGGAATTCCTTCAGGCCACCATCGACTACGGTGGCCAGCACTCAGCTGAAAGCCCCACGGATGTCTCTGCAGGTTCGCCTGAACTCCGATCTTCCATCTCACCTGGCGGAACGCTGTCGCGTGGTCCGGGAAGCTCCCGTGGCGGCGGGTCACGAGTTTGTGCTGTACTGGATGTGTTCGGCAGTACGAGCGGATGAGAACCCAGCGCTTGACGCTGCGATTCTGCTGGCTCGTCAGCTGGATGTGCCACTTCTTGTGTATCACGCGTTGTCCGAGTCCTACCCATGGGCATCAGATCGTCACCATACCTTCATTCTGCAGGGTGCGCGAGATGTCCAGCGGCAACTGAAGGACCGAGGTATCCGCTACATTTTTCACCTGCAGCAGCAGGGATCGGGCCCGAATGTGCTCCGCGATCTGGCGGATCAATCCTGCCTGGTCGTGACCGAAGAGATGCCTACCGGCCCGCACTCACTTTTTCTCCGAGGCCTGCTCAGTCGGACGACGCGTGCTGTCGTTGCCGTGGACACGTCCTGCATCGTCCCGATGCAACTTGTCGGCCGTTCCTACGATCGTGCATTTCAATTCCGAGACGCGACAAAGCGTTTGCGAAAATCGCGACTGGATGCTGCGTGGCCAGTCACGGCTGAGTTACCCCGATACTGTGAGATCAACGAACTCCCGTTTGCTCCGGTGGACCTGCAGACGGCTCGGCTGGCAGAACTTGTCGCAGGCTGCCGAATTGATCACTCGGTAGGCCCGGTCGTTGATACCCCCGGAGGCACAACTGCCGGATTAGAACGCTGGGCGACGTTCAGGCAAAGTGCACTGAAGCACTACGCTGCGCGCCGGAACAACCCGCTGCTGAATGGCGTCAGCCGCCTTTCGGCGTATCTGCACTATGGAATGGTGTCTCCACTGCAGATTGCCCGCGAAGCCTCTCAGGTCTCGGGTGAAGGCGGCGAGAAATTTCTTGATGAACTGATGATCTGGCGAGAACTGGCGTGGTGTTTTTGTTTCTATCGACCGGATCACGAAGACTGGACTGCAATACCAGCATGGGCACAGCGAACGCTGCAGGAACATGCAGCGGATCGACGTCCGTATCAGTATTCGCCGGAACAACTGGCCCGCGGCGCAACTCACGATGCCCTCTGGAATGCCGCTCAGAATTCTCTGCGGATTCACGGGGAACTTCACAACAACGTGCGAATGACCTGGGGCAAGGCCCTCCTGGAGTGGACCAGTTCACCGCGTGATGCGCTGCGGACTCTGATCGACCTGAACCACCGCTACGCACTCGATGGACGTGACCCTTCTTCCTACGGCGGCATTCTCTGGTGTCTTGGTCAGTTTGATCGCCCATTTGCCCCGGAACTTCCGATTCTCGGGACGGTGCGTCCACGACCGACGGCTGAGCACTCAAAACGGCTGGATGTCGCCGCGTGGTCTCGAAAAACGAATACACCGCGCTGTCAGCCAATTCCGCAGGTGGCGGTGATCGGTGCAGGTCTTTCGGGCGTGATCGCTGCTCGAACATTGCGTGACCACGGACTGCCCGTCACTGTGTTTGAAAAGAGCCGCGGATTTGGCGGTCGCATGGCGACTCGCCGCATCGATGATGTGTCCCTCGATCACGGTGTGCAGTCGTTCCAGGTTCATGATCGACGTTTTCGCCGCGCTGTAGCATCGTGGAAGGCCGAAGGGCTGGTGGCGGAATGGAGCGGCGAGTTCGCCGAACTTCGACCACATGGCCAATGCAGCCCGGCACCGCGGCAGGCCCGTCTCGTTGGCGTCCCTGGAATGAAGGACCTGGTTCGAAGTCTCGCTGAGGATCTGTCCGTGCGGACAGAAACCCACGTCAGTCGCATCGAACGCGGGGCAGACAGGTACACGCTACTGGACATCGCAGGCGCACCGCTGGGCGTCTTCGATCAGGTCATCTGTGCCCTCCCTGCTCCTCAGACCGCAGCTCTGGCCGGCAGCATGGCCCCCGAAGCACTGCAGTCGTTGAAGTACGACACGATGTGGACTTTGCTGTTGGTCTTGCCCGAAAGGTTGTCGGTGCCCTGGAATGCGGCCGAGGTTTTTGAAAGTCCTGTCCGCCGTATTTCTAGGAATCAGACGAAGCCGGGACGGAATGCGGCATTCGGGGGCGAGCACCTCGTGATTCACTCCACACCGGACTGGGGAAACGCCCACTGCGATGAATCTGCGACCGAGGTTCAGACTCACCTGCTGACCGCGTTGGCGGACGTCCTCGGGCATGAGCTTTCTGAACCAATCCTTGTTCAGGCGCATCGCTGGCGATATGCCCGACCAGCGCCGCTGCAAGGGACGAGTGACGAGCTCATCACTGCGGGGGCAAACCTGAGACGATCATTGCTGGACCTTGAGCGTCAGGGGCTGGTGCTGTGTGGCGACGGGCTGTTTGACACCCCTACGGCCTGTTGTGGCGTGGAGGCCGCGTTTCTGAGTGGCGTAGCCGCCGCGGGCAGCGTTTTGCGGGGACTGCAATGTGAGCCAGTCCGGCAACGAACGTTGTGGTAACGAGCGGCCAGGGCAGTCCGTGGCGACTCTTCCCTGAAATCCCACTACACCAGTGAGAACACACGGCATGGGCCCTGTTCGTCAGCCACGCACCAATGACGTCCCCCCCCGGCAGCGATCCGACGGGACAGAAAGACGCGGCAGGGGAGGGAGCCGATCCGGCACTCGATCGGATTATACCAGTTCTTCGATTGGACGGCCGTTTTCAATCATGTAGGTCGGACGACCGGACTGATTGGTGAACTGGACTCGACGATCGAAATCGAGCACATGGAAGATGGTGGCCATCATGTCCTGTGGGGTGATGGGTGTTGTGCGCGGGACATCCACCTTTTCGGCGGACTCGCCAATCACCTGGCCCATTTTCAGACCACCACCAGCGAACGCGAGTGTGCTGAG
>JBDKIW010000282.1:0-5205 GCA_039796955.1 Planctomycetota bacterium | reverse complement strand
TTGCCCCGATTCAATCATATGCATCGCTTTCTGCCCGCACTCATCGTGCGGAGTGGCGGACGGGTGGTGTCGTTTGCCGTCAATCATCGTCCCCGGATGCATGGCAGATCCCACTACGACACGCTGCGCCGGCTGATGGTGGGGATTGTGGACATGATGGGTGTGGCATGGCTGATTCGAAGAAGTTCACTTCCTGTGATTGAGCGACTGGATGGTGTCAGAGATGAGCGATCAGATGTGGATAGCATTCGGTTTAGTCGGCCAGCTGGTGTTCACGGGCCGGTTCGTCGTGCAGTGGCTTAGCAGTGAGCGTGAAAAGAAGAGTGTTGTTCCGGTGGCGTTCTGGTACCTGAGCATCGCTGGCGGTGTCGTGTTGTTGGTGTACGCGGTGCACCGACAGGACCCGGTCTTTATGCTGGGACAATCGCTGGGGCTGTTTGTTTATCTCCGCAATCTGCAGTTGATTCACCGGAATCGGGGCGAAGCCCCTCCGCAGTTGAAGATTCATTCCGAAGAGACAGCTGCGCAGCAATCCGGTGACGACACACGGAATTATCGTAAGGCTGCCTGATCCGGAAATGACGTTCTGATCGTTCTGGTGTCAGCCTGCGGCCCTGCCGACGGGGGGCTGGCACTGGGATCGCGAGATCGCGACGCATGGGGTGTTTTTTGAAACACAGAGGACGCAGAGGTCACAGAGTTTTTGGGCGAAACGCAGAGCCTGTTGAACATTGGCGGCAGGAATGGGTTGGTGAGCGTGTTCTGATGGTTTGCGTGCTGTTTTTCTGCTGTTTTGCCATCCCGATACGAGTCTCCTGTGCAGCATGACAACTCTTTCGTGATCCCGGGTTTCGGGCGTGTCAGGATGCGAAGGCCAACGCTGCATTTTGGTGAAAGTTGCGGCTCATGAAGTACCTTATCTGGTCTCTCGGGCTGGCAGCACTGCTGACTCTGACAACACTCTGGGCGCGCCCGTTGTTGCCGGTGGATGAAACCCGTTATCTGACGGTTGCCTGGGAGGCCCATGAACGTCAGGACCTGCTGGTGTCGCACCTGAATGGTGAGACCTATGCACACAAACCTCCGATTCTGTTCTGGCTGATCAATGCGGTGTGGGCGGTGACCGGTGTCAGCACGCTGGCTGGTCGCCTGGTGGCGCCCACTGCGGGACTGCTGTGTCTGATCCTGTGTTTTCGGATCGCCCGACGTCTCTGGCCGGGACGTCCGGAAATTCAGCAGATGGCGCCACTGATGCTGGCGTCCAGCATGTTGTGGATGTTCTTTTCCCCGGTGACTATGTTCGACACGCTGCTGACGGCCTGTGCCTTGCTGTCGCTGGAGGGTGTGCTGGCGGCGGCGGATCGAAAGACGGCTGGCAGCTGGTTCTGGGTCGGTGCCGGTTTGGGACTGGGGATTCTCTGCAAAGGCCCCGTCGTGCTGGTTTTTGTGGTTCCTGCCATGCTGCTGGCCCCGTGGTGGTCGCAGCAGGTCCGCAGCAGCCTTTCGCGCTGGTATTTGGGAGTCATCGGTTCCGTATTCATTGCCGCCGCGATTGCACTGAGCTGGGCGATTCCTTCGGCGCTTTCCGGTGGTGACGCGTATGCTGAGGAACTGCTGTTCGGGCAGACGGCCGGGCGGATGGTGAATTCGTTTGCCCATCGCGAACCGTTCTGGTGGTACCTTCCGATTGCCCCACTGTGTCTGTTGCCGTGGCTGGTCTTTCGACCGGTCTGGCAGGGGTGTTCGGGGGCCTTGCAGGAGCCCGGTGTGCGGTTTCTGTTGAGCTGGATCGGGTGTGGTGGTCTGGTGTTGAGCATGGTCAGCGGCAAGCAGGTGTACTACCTGATGCCGTTGCTTCCCGGAGCTGCGTTGCTGCTGGCCTGTCTGGCCGCGCGTTCCGGACGCGTGCCGACTCGCTGGCAGTTGTTTCCGGTCGCCGGTGGAACGCTGATGATGGGGGCCGTACCGCTGGTCGTGAATCACCTGAACGTGTTTCAGGACACGCGTTTGCCCGGCCTTGTCTCCGATACCATGGCGGTCGCCATGATGATTTGTGGTCCGGCGATTCTGCTGGTGCGTTATCGCCGTTTGGTGCACTGTGTGTCGGCGGTGGCCACGGCGGCCGTGCTGGTGTTGGCGTTGCTTGTGTCCGCGCTGCGTGTCAGTCTCTGGGATGGTTTTGATCTGCAGCCACTGGCGAAACACGCCGCCTCCACCGGACTCCCTATCGCGTGGTACGGAAATTATCACGGGCAGCTGAATTTTCTGGGACGGATTCCTCGTGTCGACGAACCGGAACTGGAACCGGATCTGGTGGAATGGTTGCAGGCTCATCCGCAGGGTTTGACCGTGGTGCGGCTGCGAATCGCGAAAAATGACACGTCCGAACTGGTGCAGTTGCTGCAGCGGCTGGATCGTCAGGTTCCGGGACCGCAGGACGTTGAGCGATTGAGTGAGTTGCTGCAGAGCGAACCACAGATGCCCGTCAAGGGACAGATTCCACGGGTGCAGTACGTGCAGTGGATTCGAACGGGTCTGACTCTGACTCCGCTGCTGCTGGTCCGATTTGAGGGGGCAGCAGGCGGGGCAGAAAAAGGGGTCAGGAACCAATAGCCAAATGGCCCATAGGGTGCTCCGCACTATTGGTTCCTGACCCCTTTTTCTGCCCAAATGGCTCATAGGGTGCTTCGCACTGCCGATTCCTGACCCCTTTTTCTGCCGCCGGAAACCGGGTGAAAAACTGGGAAAAAACGGTCTGCCCTGAATCGCTCAAATTTACTATCCTCGCGCCTGGATGGCGGAAACGCGCCGGGCGCCAGGGGACCATGGCCCTGTTGATATGTCTTTGTTTTCATGAGAAACCACGATGGAACTGCGATTCTATAACACGCTGACGAACACCACTGAGGTCTTTCATCCGGTGCACGCGGACTGCGTACGAATGTACAGTTGCGGTCCGACCGTCTATGACTTTGCCCACATCGGAAATTTCCGGTCATTCCTGTTTGCCGATGTGATTCGCCGGACCCTGGAATTCTTCGGCCACCGTGTGCACCACGTCATGAACATCACGGACGTGGGCCACATGACGGATGATGCCAGTGCGGATGGTGGTGGCGAGGACAAGATGCAGGCCGCAGCGCGGCGCATGAAAGAGGACAAAAAGTCGGGGAAAGTACCGGAAGGTGCCGTTCAGAATCCGGATGATCCCTATCAGATCGCTCGGTATTACACCGACGCCTTCCTGGAGGATGCCCGGACCCTGGGGGTCAAGGTGGCCTCGGAGTATCCCGAGAACATCCTGCATGCCACTCAGAACATCGATGCCATGCTGGAAATGATCAGCCAGTTGATTGCCAACGGGCATGCCTATGTGGGGCCCGATGGAGTCGTGTATTACAGCGTGGAAAGCTTTCCGGCTTATGGCCGGCTCAGTGGCAACACGCTGGATCGACTGATGACCGGGGCTGGCGGCCGCATCAGCGACGAGAACCAGGCCAACAAACGTCATCCGGCGGACTTCATGCTGTGGAAAGCTGATTCTTCGCACATCATGAAATGGGATTCTCCGTGGGGCGCGGGATATCCCGGCTGGCATATCGAATGTTCCTGCATGGCTCGCAAGCGGCTGGGGAAAGATGTCATCGATATTCATACGGGTGGTGAAGACCTGATCTTCCCGCACCATGAATGCGAGATCGCTCAGACCTGTGGAGCAACCGGTCAGGAAACTTTTGCCCGATTCTGGATGCATGCCCGCTTCCTGCTTGTGGAAGGGGAAAAGATGTCCAAGAGCAAGGGCAATTTCTACACCGTTCGGGATGTCCTGCAGGGACGCGTGAAGGATGACAAGGGACAACCGACCGGGGTTTCTGTGCATCCTGCGGTTCTGCGTCTGGAACTGATCAAGTCCCATTACCGGGGCAATATGAACTTCACGCACAAAGGGCTGATTGATTCCGCAGGCGCGGTCAAACGGCTGCATGACTTCCGGGCGAGACTGGAAGCGGCTACCGGCGGTCAGGCCGAGTCCGTGGATCTCAGCTATCCCATCCTGAAAGACTTTGCTGCGGCGCTGGCTGACGACCTGAACATTGCCGGTGCCCTTGGAGTGATTCTGCCGTGGGCTGCGTCGACACCGACTGATCCCGCAGCAGCTCTGGGGGCGCTCAATCGGATGAACGAGGTTCTCGCGATCGCTCCGCTGCAGTCGGCAGGCGCCGGTCAGGCCGGGGCGAACGATGAACAGGCCGAGGTTCAGGATCTGTGTCGCCAGTTGGATGACGCCCGCAAACGGAAGGATTTTGCTGCTGCGGACAGTCTGCGGGGACAGATTCAGAAGCGCGGGTACGACGTGAAAACTTCACCGGCGGGTACAATTGCCGAGAAACGTCTCGCCTGATCACCACAACTGTCGGTGCGTCGTTGTGGCGTTTGTTCACAACGACGCACCGGGATCCTTCGGTGGTGGCCTGGTGCCGGGATGGAAAAACAGCGGCGCACGAGGAGCATTTTTTAAGCACAGGTACCACAGAGTTTTCGCGCGAAACGCAGAGCATTCTTGAAGACCGGCGGCAGGTCTGGTGGTGAACGTGTTCTGAACAGTTGTGTGCTGGTGTTTTCCAGTTTCGCCATCCCACGGGCAACCACGGCACCGCTTGAACCCTGTTGTGTCCGGTCATTCGCTGGTGACTGCGTTGCATCACCCCACTGCTGCACTCCCCTGCCCTGAAGTTCTTTGATAAGGTCACGGTCAGGGATCACCGACACCGATTGCTCCCACGGTTGTTGCCGGGCAGAAAACGAAGTACGCGGGGTGATTCCGATCACCGCGGGTCTAAAATCCAGCAGGAGATCACGTCGGTGATGATCTCGGTGTATGGGGTGAGACGAAGAGTCTGAGGGAGTCTCGACCGTGGGACAAATCCTGTTGTGGACGCTGATGCTGTCGTTGACATGGATGGTGTGCGTCTGGCTGTTCAGCCTGTGGGCTGGGCGTATCTGCGTGATTGACGCGTTCTGGGGCCCGGGGTTCGGAGTGCTTGCGGGGGCGACCGTGCTGTTGCGCAGGGAGTTCGACCTGGTGTGGGCCCAGCAGCTGCTTGTGGCCCTGGTGCTGGTCTGGGGGCTGCGACTGGGAATTCATCTCGGTTTGCGGATTGCGGCGGATCCGCATGAGGATCGGCGGTATGCGGCGATGCGTGA
>JBDKIW010000281.1:0-8411 GCA_039796955.1 Planctomycetota bacterium | reverse complement strand
GCCAGATGAATGATCCCCTTTTCAGGTCCCACCCACCGCAACTGACTGTCGCCAGTCAATCGCCGATACAACGCCACCGGCTCACGCATCAGGGATTCCACCGACTGTCCAACCAGCAGCGTCGCCAGTGAGCGAATGGCGGCCACACACAACTCGTTGCCCCGTCCAATCGTGAACGTCATCCCATAACCACTGTGCTCGGCCGAACTTGTCCGCAGAATCACATAGGCGGCGGAATAGTCCGGATCGGGATTCATGGCATCGGAACCATCCAGATGCTGAGACGTCGGAAACCGCAGATCGATCGCTTCAAATCCCGTAATCGTCGTCATGGCAGAACTTCCAGCGAACCCGTGCCCGGCAACAGGTTCGACAGCGAGAATGTGTCAGGTGAGCAGGAAAGCCCGGACTATCGATTGTTTGACGGCAGGGTTCAACCCGAATTCCCCGGGAGACCCCGCTTTTCTTCATCGAGACCCGGCGTCACAACAGTCCGCCCCGATCCGGGTTGACGGAGCCCGCGGTTCACCACCACCGACTACCGTGCAGAATTCGCCCCCCCCTCTCGCAACTGGTGCCGCGTTCCCGGAAACTCTCACGACGGGGAACACAGACCGATGACGGCAGAATAGTTTTTCCTTCGACCGCGTTTCGGTCACACTATCCGGGCTGCAGGTTGTTCAGGGACCCCGCCTCGGACATCGCCGCGTCAGCAATCTTCCCGGACAGCACTTCTCTGCTCGTCAGAATCCTCGGAGTTCCTGAAAGGTCGCCATTCATGGGTCGCTGGCCCGATAATCCTCGATCCACACTGATCGGATTTCTGCTGATCTTTGTGCTGTTCCCGCTGCTGGCGTGGCTGTGCCTGTGGTTCACTCGCCGCTGATCACCGACACTCGGCCTGCTACTCCGCCGCTGCTGTCGCGCAGACAAACTCCATCCGCGCGGAAACTTTCCCACCAACCGAGGCCTTGCCTTTCAGGTAAAACGCATTGGCCATGCGTTCCGTCAACTCCACTTCGACGTCCACGGTTTCGCCAGGACGAATCATGCGACGGAATTGTACATTGTTGACGCGTGTCACAACCGGGACGTCGCCATTCGCGGCGGTCACCAGCTTCGAAATCAAAATCGCCCCGGCCTGAAAACAGGCCTCGCACTGCAACACACCCGGGAAAATCGGGAAGTTCGGATAATGCCCCTGAAAGACAGGCAAGTCCGGCTGCAGCGTCTTGCTGGCCCTGATCCGCGTCTCAGTCAACTCCGTGACCGTGTCCAGCCAAAGGAATGGATCGCGATGTGGAATACACTCTTTGATTTCCGCCAGATCCATGAGTTTTGTGCCCGATAAAGTGCTTCAACTGCTGACCCAGTGATGCTGGACTGTCCCGTACCCCGCTGGCTTCCACGAGACGACCGAATGCCCGCTGCGCACGGCCCACCGCGATACAATCAAAGCGGCAGGTGACAACGCCCATTACTTTTCGAGCAGATGCGGGCCGAGGAAGGACGAGACTCACACCGGTGTTGCCAGCCAACAATGAACGCTGACCACGGTGACCAGCTAGGGAGGGAGGCCTTTCACAAGGCCAGCCCCTCGTTGATCACCTGCACCAATGCCTATCAAATCTCGATCTTCAGTTCTTCGATCTTGCGGTACAAACTGGATAGCCCCAGCTTCAACCGGCGAGCCGCTTCCTTTTTGTCAGGACACTGCCGCAACACACGCGAAATGTGCAAACGCTCGTAGTGTCGCAACGCCGAACGCAGATCGTCAGTGTCCGGCAATGAGGAACCTCCCCCCAGCAAATCCGGTGGCAGGTCGTTTGGAGTAATCTCTTCGCCTTCGCACATCATCACCGCACGCTCGATGGCATTGTCCAGCTGCCGGACGTTGCCCTTCCAGTGTGCCGCCATCAGCGTCCGAATCGTCTCACTGGTGGCTCCCGTCACCCGTTTGCCCATCGATTCACGGTGGCGAACAATGAAGTACTCAACCAGCTCCGGAATGTCGTCCAGCCGCTCACGCAGCGCCGGAATGCGGATCTTCACGCCGTCCAGTCGGTAGAACAGGTCCTCCTGAAAATTGCCGTCCGAGACTTCCTGGCTCAGCTCACGCGAGGTGGCCGCAATAATGCGTGCGTTCACTCGAGCCGGACGGGTGCCGCCAACAGGCGTCACTTCCGAATACTCAATCGCCCGCAGAATCTCTGACTGAGTGCCGGAGGGCAGCTGCGCGATCTCGTCCAGAAAGACCGTCCCGGATCCCGCCGTGACCAAAGCACCATCCTGCCCATCACCCGTCCCGAACAATTGTGATTCCAGCAGTTCAACCGGGCGAGTCCCGCAGCTGATTGCCATGAACTGCTCAGCGTGATTCGGACCGGCCAGGTGAATTTCCCGGGCAAACAGTTCCTTGCCAGTCCCGGTTTCTCCCACGAGCAGCACGTTGGAATTGGTGGCCGCAACTTTGCGAATGGTCTTCAACAGGTCCTGCACCATCGCACTGGAACCGACCACCTGATCAAAGCCGGCACTGCGAGTCAGATCCTTGCGGAGCTTCTGGTTCTCACGGTACAGGTCCTGGAACTTGAACAAACGCTGCATGCGTTTGACCAGCTCTTCGAAACGCACGGGCTTCACAAGATAGTCAAAGGCCCCCGCGGTGAAGGCTTCAACCGCGTTTTCCACCGTCGCGTAGGCAGAAATGATCATCACAAACATCGCTGGATTGATCCGGTGCAGCTGTCGCAGCACTCGCACTCCGTCGCCGTCTGGCAACTGAATGTCACAAATCCCCACGTCATAGTCACGTTCCTGAGCAACGCGGATAGCTTCCGCTGCTGTCGAGGCCGTGCGCACCTCAAACCCTTCACCCATCAGAAACTCTGCCAGAGTCTCCCGAATGATGGGTTCGTCTTCGACAATAAGGACCGATTTCCGCTGAGCAATTGTACCCGACACAGTCACTGATTCTCCCATGACAACCCCGAAGCCCAGAAGAGTCCTTCAGGTCGTATTCTCACCCAATTTGGGGGTGAAATTGCGGTATTTCCAGGAAAAACACCCTGTTTCGCCTGGCCGAGCCGCCGTCCCGGTGGTGCACAGGCTCGCTGCGATCACCAACACCATTCTGAACGCTCTATTATAGCGGCAAAAACTCGCGGGACGAATCACTCTCGTCCCGAGACGAACACTTCCGGGCCGAATAATCGTGAAAACCGTTAAATTCGATTCCGTCGGGCGACAGTTTCCCGAACGCACATTCCCGCACGCCCCCCCGTCGCTCACCACGACTTACCTGTCCGACTCAGACTTCAGTCGCTGACGATAGGCCGCCAGAGTGCCCCGCGGATCGTCCTGAAAGACCTGCCGACAGCCTTCACAGCAGACAAAATAGGTCTCCCCTTCAAACTCCACCGACAGCGTCCCCAGACCGCCCGTTACAACGCAGTGCTTTTCACCGCTACCGGTAGCCGCCAGCCTGGCCCCCGACCGCGTCAGTCCACATTCCCACTGCCGTTTCCAGGTCGCATTTTCCGCGCTTCGCTCCTCAAGCAACACCGTGGCGCGAATCCCGCTCAACAGACGAATCGTCACTCGACGCGAACGAGCCGCCCCCTCCGCCGCGGTGAAGACCCACGCCCCCGAACTCTCCGAGGCTCCCGGATCCACCAGCTCGACGTTTGTCGCCGCCGGCGTCCCGATCAACCGCTCCTCAACCCCCGCGGCACTTTCCAGTATCGCGACCAAACCGTGCGTCTCTTCGTCCACTGTCAGTCGCAGCCGACGTAATTCCCGACCAGGTTCCAGTGCCAGTACCAGCTCCGTCTTCACGTCCGATATGTCCCACGCCACCGTGGCCTTCTCCGTCCAGGCACCAGCACTGGACCCCCCGCCGCGGCTGCACAACGCCACGCCATTCACCCACCCAACCCGCCAGAGATTTCAACAGTCGAATCACTTCCCGGCCAGAGTCACTGAGTGGGGCGGTGACTTCATTGGCTGGTGCACCCGTTTCATCCGCAGGCGTCTCAGGCCCCCCGATCCCGCCCGTGAACATACCACACAAAAACAGGACAAGAACGTTGCCGCGCGTCATCGCTGATCCTCCACGAGTTTCCGACTCCCCGCAACGTCCCGATCCTCGCCCGCGCCCACGTCCGCGCCCTGCTCAGGCTCAGGCATTTCCGACTGCGATTTCTCACACGTCCACGTCCACCACTCGACGACTCTTCATTTCAAAACGTGGCAGAGCCCCCGCTGACACCATCCGTACTTCAACAGCAAATCCCAGTCGCTGCTGCAGAGCCACTCGCACCTGACCTTCAACCGCCTCCACCGATGCTTCCGAGTCCGCAGCAGGCTCCACTACGATCGTCAGATCTTTCATCTCGCGCGCTGTGCGCACTTCCACTCGGTATTCTGCAACCCCCGGTATCTCACGCAGCACCGCTTCAATACTGGACGGATAGACGTTATTACCCCGCACGATCAGCATGTCGTCCACACGACCCAGAATGCCACCATCCATCCATTTCAGGATGCGACCATGCGGATCCGCGGCTGCACTCAGTCGCACCAGATCCCCGGTGCGATAGCGAATCAACGGGCTTCCCGTCCGCCCCAGATTCGTAATGACCAACTCACCCAGTTCTCCGGCCGGGACACTGTTCCCTAAGTCGTCCACCACTTCCGCGATGCATTCTGTCTCCAGCAGATACTGCCCCCCCGGTCGATCTTCACTCTCCACGGCCAGCGATCCCAGCTCCGTCATTCCCCAGTGATCAATCACTCGCGCTTCCCACAACTCCTCAATGCGTTGACGCGTCGCCGGAATTGTCCCGCCCGGTTCACCCGCCACAATCAACAGACGGACCGAAGTCTCCTTCAGATCAATTCCCTCAGCCGCCGCGACCTCCGCCATCCGCAGGGCATAGGTGGGTGTGCAACAGACAACGGTGGCTTCATTCTCAATCATGGCCTGCAGGCGCACAGAGGTGGACAGGCCGCCGCCCGCAATGCAGAAATTGCCGAACCGCAGCGCCCCTTCAAATGCCGCCCAGAATCCAATAAACGGTCCAAAGGAAAATGGAAAAAACAGTCGGTCCCACGTCGTCAGCCCCGCCAGGGTGTAGATCTGACGCCAGCATTCCATGAACCAGTCCCAACTCTCCTGAGTGTCCATCCAGCGCACCGGTCGCCCGGTCGTCCCCGATGTCTGATGCAACCGCCGGTAACGTGTTGATGGAAATGTCAGGTTGGATCCATAAGGCGCCTGCGCCGCCTGATCCGACACCAGCTCTGCTTTGGTGCACAACGGAATCTGTCCGAGATCAGATACGGTCCGTATCGCTCGAATGTCCACTCCCGCGGACTGCAGTCGAGTCGTCCAGAAACGATTGCGGGGAACGATCGCCTTCAACAGTTCCACCAGCTTCTGCTGCTGCAGAGTTTCCAGCTGACCACGATCCTTCCACAATTGCTCAGTATCCAACGCCACGTGTGCACTCACCTGTTCAGAATGTTGTGACGGACCACGACTATCACGGCATGTTAGCCAGCACCACGTCGGTTCACAAATCGGAATCCCGCCGCAATTCACGCCGCAAACGTCGTCGCCCACAGGCCCCCACGAACATCGGCAACACCTGGCAACCACAATCGCCGCGAAACCCTCAAACGGTTTTCAGCAGACGTCTCTCACCATGCAACGGGGCAGACTGTTACAGCTGGCGCCCCGGGGCGTCCGGCATTCAGGGCTTTACCGCAGGAGCAGCATCGTTTGCACTCGTTGTCTGCTCGATTTTTTCCAAATCCGTCGCCGAAAGCCGCCGGATTCGCAACCGCCGAAAATGCACTTCCGATCCCTCACTCTGAAGCGCCAAATGCCCCGACGAGGGCTTGGCCCCCGTCACTTCCCCGGCACGCTTCCCGTTCACTTCAATCGTTAATCGCCCCGATCGACTGACCACTCGGCACTCGTTCCAGGAATTGATGGGACGAGCCAGGTCCGGAGGCGCGTCCAGAATGTTGTCCGTCATCGCGTCGCCACTCGGGAAAATACTGCCAGCCTTCGGCTGGTGCAGCTGGATCTGTACTGATGTCGGCCAGATCCGTTCCTCCTGCTGCGTGTGGATCAGAAAACCACTGTTGCCGTCTGTGTCGGTCGGAAACTTCCATTCCGCCGTCAACTCAAAGTCACTGTACGTTTCAATCGTCCACAGGAACCCCTTGGATTTGCCATTACAAATCAGCACTGGCTCCTGATCCACGGACTCACGCACAAGATTCCACGTCGACTCCGCAATAAACAACTTCTCTTCCGGGAACGATTTCCACGTCTTCAACGGGTCCGCCCCCAAAAGGTCAATACTCTCACCCTCGTCATTCGCAGTTGCCCCGGCAGCGGTCGCTGTCGTGTTCGCCCCGGTGTCAGCCGCCGATATGGTCGAGCCCAACGTCTCCTGCCCACAGACCACACCAGAAAGACACACCCAGCAAACACACAACAACACCAACACACTTCGAACTGTGTTCGCTGGTTCCGGAATCTCAATTTGTCGGTCCAGAGGCACTGACATACTTCAGATCATCGAAAAACATACGGCAATTGAAGACGCTCCTATCATTTTTCACTGAAACCACGCCCGAACGCAAGTCGTCGCCAGCACTTTGAAGACGTTCCAGCCGGATTTTGACATTGGCCCGGCACCCGTTGCCCGCTGGCAACATCCAGCCATAAACCCATGCTGCGAAATCAACACTGATTCATTTTCGAAACGAAAATTGAACGAAGTGAGCGATTGGGTAAACACCCGCACGCCCCATGGTTCTCCAGACTCACCTCATTTTCCCTCGTGAAAAAGCATTGCAACGCCTTGAAAACAAACAACTTATGAACCAATCAACAACACTGAGCCAACTTTTTTTCACGCCGATTTGCCACTTTGGCTCGCCCTTCGCATTTCTCCACACCGTCGAACGAACATCGAACGAGTGAACACCGCAGAGGCTTGCAAACCCTCTCCGGTACGCTCTTCGGGTCCCCAGTCTCAGGCTTGCTCCAGATCGCGTCGAAACGATCTGGCCCGCTGTTTCGACCCTGACATGGGGAACTCTGCAGGAGCAGTGAACATGAACGAACGACAAATTCTCAATTCTCTCTCACAAAACAGAAAAAAAGAGTACCACAATGTTGAAGAAATTCTGGAATGACGAAGCTGGTGTTATCGTTTCCGCAGAAATCGTCCTGGTTGCGACGATTCTGGTCCTGGGCCTGATCGTTGGCCTGTCCGAACTGCAGAGCTCCATCGTTGCTGAACTCAGCGACCTGGCGAGCGCTTTCGGAAACGTTGACCAGAGCTACAGCACTTCCGGCTACGTTGGTTACAAGGCCAGCGGCGGGATCAAGGCTCGCACCTACGGTGCTTCTTACTACGACCGCGCTGACGAGTGCGACGGTGACGCTAACGTCGACATCGTTTGCGACGATCCAGGCGAAATGTAATCAAACCCCGGTGGCGGCTACCCCCCCCTTTTCAGCCGCCCCGTTCGGCTCACAAAGAAAGGCAGGACTTATCGTCCTGCCTTTCTTTTTTTTTGCCCCTGCCTTGTCCAGCATCTGCGTTGATGGTCCCGAACCGGTCGAGTAGCAGCGGGTGCCCCGCTTAATTCAACGACTCCTCGCGACACCCACACATTCTCACCGCCGCCAAACCGCACAACATCCGGCATTCGCCCGTAGTTGCTCACAAGCTCAGCGGCTGATTTCCATCGCAGAACAAAGCCACCCGGCATACAACGCCACCCGACTGGCACTGCGTCCCATGCCGCCAACTCAACGCGGTAACAACCCGCCGACTGTGCCCTTAACGCAACAAGTCGCCACGACCGTCACCCCAACGGGCTGATATCGTATCACCTGGCAGATCCGCGGCGCTCCACCGTTTGCTGCTGCCCCCCCAATTCCAGGCAGGCTGATTTGCTGCAAGGAAAGCCGCAATCTTCAGCGTCGGCGACGACGGCGCCGCTTTTCAGATCCCTCCGCCTGGTCACCCTGCTCATTGGCTCCGCTGGCAGTCCCGGCACGGTCATCGACCGATTCAACCCCACTGCCAAATTCATCCCCAATCGCCGGTGGTTTCTCGATCAGCTCTCTCAGTGGCACCGCATTACTTTCCAGAGCTGCACCGCCAAAGCCAACTTCCTGCTCCGCGTCCTTCGGTCCTCCCCGCCGATCCCTGTCCCTGTCTCGATCCCGATCCCGATCTGCATTGCGATCGCCGGATCGCGGCTGCGAATTGTCGCCCGAGTATCGGCCAGCAGACCTCCCGCGATCGTCCACTCGCCCACGGTCCCGGCCCCCATGCGATCCACCGGTTGGGCCCCGGCCAGACTCGCGCGACTGC
>JBDKIW010000280.1:0-7440 GCA_039796955.1 Planctomycetota bacterium | reverse complement strand
TCACACCCTCAGAGGCTGCAGAGAATTCAACGACCTCGCCATTTACTGTTTCGCGCAGTGGATCAACGGTCCAGGCTGTGACAGTTCAGCTGTCCGGGAGTGTCGCAGGTCGCGTGACCGTGCCGGCACAAATCGTGATTCCTGCGGGCAGTTCAACAGTCAGCGGCGTTCTGCAATTGCTGGATAACGACCTTGCTGATGGTGTCGGCCAGGTGCAGATCAATGCGACAGCCGCCGGTTATTTGTCCGGCAATGATACATTTTCCATCACGGACAATGAGGTGGCGGGGCTGAATCTGACCAGTACGTCGGCCTCGGTTGATGAAAATGCAGCGGCGGGCCAGCAGGTCACCGTATCCAGAAATACGGTCGACCTGACTCAGGCGCTGACAGTTGCCCTGTCAAGTTCTGATAGTCGACTGAGCGTACCAGCTTCCGTTTCAATTCCAGCGGGGGCAACTTCAGTGACGTTTGTTGCCACGCCGGTCAGCGATCCGCTGGTGAACGCCGCAACGCCGATTGTGATCACGGCCACAGCGACCGGACTGGTCTCTGACACTCTGGAATTGACAGTGACGGACACGACAGCCCCGGCACTGACGCTGGTACCCGCATCGTCGACAGTCTCAGAAAACGCGGCTGCTGGAATCACAGCCACGGTTTCAAGAAATACGGCAGACAGATCTCAGCCACTGACCGTACTGCTGGTCAGCAATACAGCACGCGTGACAGTGCCATCTTCGGTTGTGATCCCGGCGGGGCAGGGCAGTGTTGAATTGACGATTTCACCGGTTGACAATCTGGCTCTGGATGGCCCTGTGACGGCACAATTGACGGCCTCTGCTGCAGGATTTACGGCCGGCCTGGCAACGCTAACCGTAACAGACAATGAGACGGGAGTGCTGAGCCTCGGAAGCGTGGGGACGTCGCTGAATGAAAATTCTGCTGGTGGGTCTGTGATCACGGTTACACGCGACGAAGCCAGTTTGTCAGAGGCTCTGACGGTCGTCCTGAATGCGGATTCCGGCGCACTGACAGTTCCCGCAGCGGTGACGATTCCTGCTGGTGCGAACTCGGCTACCTTCACTGTGACTCCCCTTGATGACACGCTGGTCTCGGGCAGCCGAGTGGTCACGATTTCGGCGGCAGCCTCGGGGTATGCGAGTGGTACGCTGTTGATGACGGTCGTGGAAGACGAGTCTCCAGCGTTGCAGCTTTCTCCGGAAAATCGATCACTGATCGAAGGGGCGGGCGGTACGGCGGTGTTTACGGTTTCCCGCAATACGGCCGACGTTTCCGCGTCGCTGGTCGTTTCCGTGGCCACGACCTCAGCGCGGATCAACGTCCCATCAACGGTAACAATTCCGGCCGGACAGTCGCAGGTTGATTTCTCGGTGACTGCGGTCGATGACGCTGTTGCGGGCTTGTTGGGTTCCGTGACATTCCAGGTTTCCGCCGCCGGATTTTCCGGTGCAGGTGCAACTGTGAATCTGACGGACAATGACTTGCTGGCACTGTCGATTGATCCAAACAGTTCGACAGTCAGTGAGTCGATCGGTCAGTTGCCAGCGGTACTTGGCCTTGGGCGTGTTGCGGATAGTGATGTTGTTGTCAGTTTCAGTTATTCCGCACCGGATCTGCTGACGGGACCGACCACCGTGACTGTTCCCGCGGGGCAGCAGACAGTGAATGTGGCGTTGACGGTTATTGCCGGATCCGTGTCATCGGGACAGCGGACGGGATCAGTGACGGTAACTCTGGGAAGTCCCGGAACCACTGATACTGCCACGATTGTCGTACAGGATGCTGATAGTTTTGCGCTGACCACTGATGTGTCAGACAATCTGGTGGTCAATTCCAGTGAGACACTGATTACTCGCAGCAGTAATTTTCAAATATCCGGACTGACCGCCGCGCAGGCAATTGTGGCTGTGGACAGTGATGGCGACGGGCTATTCGACGATGCGACCGGGGCTGCCGATTCCGCGGGTGCCTATTCGGTGACGGTGCCGCTGACGGCTGGAGGCCCGGACCGGGGAGATCATCGTCTGATCATTCGAGCCACGACTCCGACAGGAGTCGCCGATACGGTGCTGAATGTGCACTATGCCACTGGAACGGTGATGCGATTTCAGACAACGGCAGGAGCGTTTGACGTGGAATTGCTGGATAGTGAGGCACCGGTCACCGTGGCCAACTTCCGCAGTTACCAGTCATCACCGGTTTACGAAAACCTGATTGTGCATCGCAGTGTGGAAGATTTTGTGATTCAGGGAGGCGGCTTTACGCTGAGCGATGAGCGGATCAGTCCAGTACAGACCAGCCCGCCGATCGCGAATGAATTTCTGGCGGCGAATTCCAATCTCCGTGGAACTCTGGCGATGGCGATGGTCGCTGGAAACATCAACAGTGGCAGTAGCCAATGGTTTATCAATGTGAAGGACAACACGTTCCTCGATGACGGAAAATACACGGTCTTTGGCCGGGTTCTGGGCGCCGGCATGGTTGTCGTGGACAGCATTAACAATCTGAATACATACGACATGAGCGGGATTTACGGGATTTCTGCGCTGAATGAAGTCCCGCTGACGAAATCGCCGCCCCCGGGAACTCAGTTGACTGGCATTGTGACGGTGCAGGTTGGCAGCTCGACAATGACCGGGGCTGGAACGGCGTTTCTGACGGAGCTGACCCCGGGAGCAGCCATCTGGATCAATGGTGAGGTCTATCGGGTCCAGAGTATTGCATCCAATACGTCTGCCGTACTGGCGGACGTGGTGGTGGCGACGGAAACGAACAGCTCTGCCTGGAAGGATTTTCTGCCGAGCGACGCGGACTTTGTGGTCTTCAGCAGCATTGAAGAGTTGCTGCCGCTGCTGCCATAAATCGGGGACGGCTTGTTCTTCGGCAGTTGCTGAAAACCCGGGACAGGGGCCCCTTTTGTTGTTGAGGAGCCCCGTTTTTGCGATCGTGCGAAGCCAGCAGCCAGGACTCTGACCGCAGGAATCCGATCATACGCCAAAAATCCATCGGAAAGACTCATTGACATGTCGGGATGTTCCGATATATTTGTCAGTGGAGGTGCGGCATGGCGAATGTGAAGTTGAAACTGACGGAGCTGGATGCTTTGGGGCAGGCGGCCGAATGTCTGCGGGTTCTTGCTCATCCTCATCGTTTACGTATGGTGCAGATGCTGCTGCAGGGCAATTATACGGTGGGTGAGCTGGCTGAGGCGTGTGGGATTCCCAGTCCGATGGCGTCGGAGCATTTGCGATTGATGCAGCGGTGTGGTTTTCTCTCCAGTGAAAAGGACGGGCGGTCGGTGTACTATCAGGTTGTAGAGCCTCACCTGAAGAACATTCTGGGCTGCATTGAAGGTCGATTTGGTGTGAGTGTCGTGTCGATGTAAGTGCGTCGAGTGTCTGGTTGGTGTTTTCAGGCTGTCAGTTGAATCGGAGACGATCGGTCTCCGTTTTATTTGGTCTTAAATATCGTCGTGTGGCGATGTGTCGATAGATTGAGGTCTGTTTTTCGGGGAGATGTGATCATGAGTATTGCGACGATTTCTGTGCGGGATCTGAATGAGCGTGTGCGGGCGGGTGAGCGGATTGAATTGATTGATGTTCGTACGCCGGCAGAGTTTCGTGAAGTGCATGTCACGTTTGCCAGCAATGTTCCCCTGGAGACGTTTGATGCGGGGGCGGTTCTGTCAAGGCACTCCGGAACGAATCCGCTGTACGTGATCTGTCGATCGGGCAGTCGTGGTAAGCAGGCCTGTGAAAAGCTGCAGGCCGCTGGCTGTGCTCATGTGGTGAATGTCGAGGGAGGGACGCTGGCCTGGGATCAGGCGGGATTTTCCGTGGTGCGTGGCCGGAAGACGATTTCGCTGGAGCGTCAGGTGCGTATTGCTGCAGGTCTGCTGGTGCTTGCAGGAGGATTGCTGGGAATGTTTGTGCATCCGTATTGTGCGGGCCTGGCGGCCTTCGTTGGTGCGGGACTGGTGTTTGCGGGTGTCACCGATACCTGTGGCATGGCGATGGTGTTGGCGCGGATGCCGTGGAATCAGGGCGATGCGTCGGCCGGGACATGCCGAACACCGGCATAGCGGACATTTGGTGTCAGTCCATGTGAGCAGTTCCGAGCCGGATAGGTTCTGTTGTGCCGGCGTCCTGAGAACTGCGTAAGGTCTGCTGGTTGCGGCCTGAATGATGCCGCTTCTGCATAGTCATCCAGCGACAAGCCTGCACTGCAGGCGCAGCCGTATGTCTGGAAGGGAAGGGATTCAACATGTATCTGAAACAGTATTATCTGGGTTGTCTGGCGCATGCGTCCTATCTGATTGCTGATGAGCGGACAAAGATCGCAGCTGTGGTGGATCCGCAGCGAGATATTGAACAGTATCTGCAGGATGCGAAGGCTGGCGGATACAACATCCGTTATGTCTTTCTGACCCACTTCCATGCGGATTTTCTTGCGGGTCACATTGAGCTTCGTAACCAGGCGGGAGCTCAGATTTGTATGGGACGAAGGGCTCAGGCGGAATTCGAGCATACGGCGCTGAGTGACGGGGATGTGATTGAATTCGGTGACGTTCGGATCCGGATTCTTGAGACACCGGGGCATACGCCGGAGGGAATTTCGCTGCTGGTGTTCGACCGAAGCAGCAGTGAGACGGTGCCTCACGCGGTTTTAACCGGAGACACGTTGTTCATTGGTGACGTAGGGCGACCGGACCTGCTGGCTTCGATTGGTGTGACGGCTGAGGAGTTGGCGGCGATGTTGTATGAGTCTGTGGGGCGGCTTCGTCAGTTGCCGGACTCTACGCTGGTTTATCCGGCTCATGGTGCCGGTTCATTGTGTGGGAAGTCACTGAGTAAAGAGACGGTGTCGACGATTGGCGAACAGAAGAAGTCGAATTATGCGTTGCAGCCGATGTCTTTTGAGCAGTTCAGGGAGCTGGTCACCAGCGAGCAGCCGGAGGCGCCGGGTTATTTTGTGTACGACGCGACACGAAATCGGCAGGAGCGTCCTGATCTGGATCGCACACTGAAGTCCTCATTGAAGGGGCTGAGTCCTGAGGAAGTGCTGCAATTGCAGCAGTCCGGAGCTCAGATTCTGGACGTTCGCGAGTCGATTGACTTCGAGGGGGCGTCGATGAAGGGGGCGTTGAATATCGGGTTGAAGGGGAAATACGCGACATGGGCGGGCTCAATGCTGAGTCACGAGGCTCCGATCGTGGTAATTGGCGACGACAATGAAGAGGAAGCGATCATGCGACTGGGGCGGATCGGCTTTGACAACGTCGCGGGATACCTGGAGGGAGGAATGTCGTCGCTTGAGCAGCATCCGGAACTGCTGCAGACGATATCGCGTCAGACGGCAGCGGCGTTATCGGAGTCCCTGGACCAGCAGCAGGCGCCATGGATTCTGGACGTACGATCAGAAAAAGAGTACGCGATTGTGCATCTGGAGGGTGGTCACAACATTCCGCTGACTCATTTGCGTGAGCGAATCGCAGAGATTCCGGCGGACCGTCCGGTGGTGGTGCATTGCGAGGGTGGTTATCGATCGGCAATTGCTGTGAGCCTGTTGTGTCAGGCCGGCCGGACCGACATTTCCGACCTCGTGGGTGGGATCAGGGCATGGATTGCCATGAGATTGCCGACGATCCCGGAAAACACGCAGGTCTGTGGTACGAAAATCTGCGAAGTTGCGGGGTAATGCCGCCAGAGTCCACCTGGGACGGATTTCGGAATACGAGTTGAAAAGTCGGTTGTTGTGCTCGGGGAAGCGGAACGGAAGAGAGTTATGCTTTTTCTGGGTGTTGTCTTTGGCGGAATCATCGGCATCTCCCTTGGCCTGACCGGTGGAGGCGGGGCCATTTTTGCCGTGCCGATGCTGGTGTATGGTCTGGACCGTCCGGCTCGCGAGGCTGTCGTGGTGTCCCTCATCGCGGTGGGGGTCACGTCACTGATTGGATTTCTGCAGAAGTGGCGTCGCGGGGAAGCAGAGCTGCGAACCGGGGGCATGTTCGCGTTGGCGGGAATGGCTGGATCGCCGTGTGGTGCATGGCTGGCCCGACAGCTTCCTGAATCCATGCTGATGCTGTTGTTTTCGATACTGATGGTGAGTATTGCAGGAATCATGTGGGGGCGGGCTCTGCGAACCGCCGGAAGTACTCAGGTGTGTATTCCGCTCGATCCAGCGAAGGCATCGGACAGCTATCGCGTTGATGGCCCCGGATGTCAGCGCGATACCGAAGGCAATCTGATACTGACCACACGATGTGCCAGGCTGTTATTGCTGGTGGGGATGTTTGCGGGCATTCTGTCTGGCATGTTTGGAGTGGGCGGTGGATTTCTGATTGTACCAGCGCTGGTGCTGTTCAGCAGGATGTCGATGTTGCGAGCTGTGGGGACCTCGCTGATGGTGATTGCGATTGTCAGTTTTGCGGCTGTATTTTCGCAGGTGAGTGCAGGGCAGCAGGTCCCATGGCCGCTTTCACTGATGTTTATGGCGGGCGGTCTGATGGGATTGTGGTTTGGTCAGGTGGTGGGGCAGCGACTGCCTGCGGTCTTGCTGCAGAAGGTGTTTGCGGTCGCCATTCTGGGTGTGGGGCTGCTGGTACTGTCAAAAAACCTGATGCCGGGGTGAAAGAGCACGCGGTCGGGCTACTGAACTGAGTTGTAAATTCAAGGGGATTGCTTTCAGGGACGTGCGGATGTGATGGGTGTTCCGGGATGGGAGCGTGCGCTGTTTCGGGAGTGATGAGGTTGAGTTATCATCGGTGTCCAGGAACGTGGATGGGACGGTCTGGTTGTCAGCGAATGAGCCTGTGGAGTTTCACAGGGTGAATTGCTGATTTGATTTCAGAGAGCAGGAGAGATCACGTGTCGAGACGAGTTCTGTGGTGTGTGTGGCTGGCTGTGTTTGGTGTCGTGGAACCGGTGGGGGCACAGGACAAGAGTGTGCGACCGGGTATCAACGATTCGTTTCGTGATCCGGATCCGCAGCAGTTTACCGAGCGTTTTGAGATTGAAAGTCGCGAGGTCTTTGCCAAACGGGAAGCCATTCTGAAGGCGCTTTCGCTGAAACCGACGGATGTGGTCGCGGATATTGGAGCAGGGACAGGGCTGTTCACACGACTGTTCGCCTCAAACCTCGGTCCGGAGGGACGCGTGATTGCCGTCGATATTGCTCAGAAGTTTCTGGATCACATCGAAGTGAGTTGTCGTGAGCGTAATCTGCGAAATGTGGAGACGTTGCTGTGTCGGGACGATTCCACGGAATTACCGCCGAATTCGGTGGACGTTGCTTTCATCTGCGACACATACCACCATTTTGAATTTCCGAACAAGACGATGGCGTCACTTCGGAAAGCGATGAAGCCCGGTGGTCGCGTGATTGTGGTGGATTTCAAGCGCATCGACGGCGAGAGCA
>JBDKIW010000279.1:0-8143 GCA_039796955.1 Planctomycetota bacterium | reverse complement strand
CCGGCGTCGTAGCGGCCCTGCTCGACCAGATTCAGAATCTCGTCAAACGGCTGCACCTCGTATTCGAAGGTATCGCCAAGCAGAAGTTTCAGGGACAGAAAGGCGCTGGTCAGCGTTCCCGGCACTGCAATCTTCTTCCCCTTCAAATCGGAGATCTGCAGCGGCTCCCGAGCGACGACCATCGGCCCGTAGTTGTCTCCCATACTGGCGCCACAGGCACACAGTGCGTACTTGTCTTCGACGAAGGCGAACCCGTGAATGCTGACCGCCGTCAGTTCCAACTCTCCGTTGAATGCCCGCCGGTTCAGTGTCTCAATGTCCTGAAGTTCATGCACGAACTGATATCGACCTGTATCGATAGAATCGTTGGCCAGGGCATGAAACATAAAAGCATCGTCCGGGTCCGGACTGTGCCCCACGCGGATTAACATCTTTTCATCGCTCATATCAAACCTGATCTTTACTGATTTGCGTGCCGACCCACGACCCCGATCTGCCGCCCCCCGTGCTGATTTGTCATCGCTGCAGGCAATTACGGTGACCTGTCTGCGAAACAACGGGAATCTCGACCCCGAACAGCACGCCTCACCGCGTGGATCATCCAGAGTTTTTACGGCAGCGGAACCAGGAAACAGCGGAGTATGACCTGCGACCGACAACGCGTCGAGCCACCGGCCGCGCGAGCTGCAGCTTCGGGAAAAATCACCCGAAAAGGCCCACACCACCCCGCTGTGGGTTTAACCGCCGCAAATAGCGGCGATTAACGCCGCTGGCCATGGGCCGGCACCTGATTCACGGCACACTCTTAGCCTTTGGGCGACGCCCGGGCTGACTGTTGCCACGGCCCGCCAGTGGCAGCCTGGTCCGGCCAGACCTTGCGCGGCTGACGTTCCGGTCGCTGGCAGGTTGTCAGGTTGTCCGGTTCTCAGACCAGAGCTTCCCGGGCGATGCAGTCCATAATCCAGTGGTCGATCATGCGGGCCTCAGCACTGGCTGGATCTACCGGCAGGTCTGTCATCTCGACGTCGACAGGGGCCCCGGCGTTTCGCAGAGTCCGTACCGTTCGAACGCACCGCCCCAGCGTCTCGAGCGCACAGCTGCGGGAAATCGACATCAACACGGGCTTGTTGCGAAGCTGGTCGAGACCACTGTTCAGCAGGCTGCCATGCTCGCAGAAGGGGTCCAGCAGGATCGCTCCGGCAAACCATTCCGGATGCTGCGTCAGCGTCCGCAGTGCCATGTCAGCACCATGCCCGGATCCCGCCAGGAAAATTCGCTCGCTGTGGATGTGATACGTGCGTCGCAGCCGACAGGTTGTCAGGTGCAGCAGTTCCGAAGTGGAGACGTTGCCGAATCGTCCCGATTCCACGTCCCAGCGGTAACCTCCCGCTTTTTCCATCCGCTGATTACCCCGCATGGCCAGCCCCAGATAGTTCTGTGAGCTGATCGCGGTCATGACCCCCTCCAGCTGATCCTCGTCGTTGGCATCACTGTGGAACCACGTCACCAGCGGATAGGCGTACCCTTCCTCGTACCGCTCCGGCACGTAGATCGAGACCGGCCAGTCTGAGGCGTTGACGCTGCCCGAGTAACGATCCGGTGTCAGGTCGGATTGCTTCCAGTTCTCGTAAACCTCCCGCAGTTCGGTGGGAAGCAACTCGACGCTGGTATTCGGTGCCAGAGAATCCATTTCGCTGGACGAGAAAGACATACTTCGCACGCGGTTAAACATGACAGGTCAGCTTCCGTGACGAGGGGGGCGGAAAAAACTCAGTGAGGGTGCAGATTCGGGAGCAATTTCGACAAACGCAAAACACACAACTCAACACACACGTCCAGCCATCAGGATCACATCTTCCAAAGCAATTTCGCCGAAACTCATATCGAAGGTCACTCGATGTTCGCGTTCGGCTGCGGCATTTCAAGCAACATCAGAACCATGCGAGGCGTCTTATCCCCGCTGACCCACTCTTTGCGGCGAGCCCTGTCAACCTTCGGGCAGCAACTGGCGAAACCGTTCCAGGGGAAACAGGCGTCCCGGGCACGCGGTTGATCTGACCGACGAATGTCCGATCAATCGTTTCCGCGGGATCCTGTGTCTGGTTGCCAGAGTTGTCACCAGTTGTTCCAGTGCACGCAACTGAAGTTTGGTGGGTGGTTCCTTTTCAAAATTTCCGATCAGACAAATCCCGATCCCCTTCGCATTGATCCAGGAGTTGCCAGCATGGGCGCCGTGAAGTTGTTCCTTCCAGCGAAACGTCGCTTCCACGGCGCCGTCTGACATTCCTGATCCATTGCCAATCACAAAGTGATAGGCAATGCCCAGCCACGGGTTTCCGTCCGCATCTTTTCGCTGACGATGTTCCCGGTGGATGGACTGAACATTTCCCTCGCGTGTACCCGAGTGATGAATCACCAGGTACTGCCAAACCGATTCGGGGGTCTCGGCTGACCATGTCACTTCAGGGACCGCCTGTGTTCTTGACACAGACAACCCTTCCGCAACTTTTCGCGAGATCATCCAGGGGACGCGATCGTCAGAAAACCCGAGTGTCAGAGCCGAGAACAATCCGCAGCTGCCGACAAACCAGAACCAACGCCGTCCGCGGCTGGTTTGTGCTGCGGATGGATTGTCTGTCTGAATCCCGGACACCGGTGTTTCCGATGCATCTTAAGAGTCGCGTTCCGTGTTCACATCTGTTAACAGCAAGGCTACAGGCTTCACCCGGTGGTGGTTCCCTGCAGATGTGCTGCACAGATGACGTCGTCGACTCTACAAGCGGTCTCAGGGGGTGTCAACGTTCGGTTGTCGCGGCACGGTTTCAGCGGCATCGGGACGCGAAATCGCGTCAGACTTCGGGAGGGCTGCGAGGACTTTTCGGGCACTCTGGCGGATGTAAAATCCTTCCGATCATTCCTGGTCTGCCCAATCGTTACAACCTCGACGATTTTGGCGAAATCAGAGTGCCTTGTTTGACTTTGATTGAAGTTTGGAGACTTCTGTTCGTTTCACCTCTGTGCCGATCCCATGCGATCGTGAGGGCTTTCCCCTATCCTCGCTGGACCATCCCGCAGGACTCGTTCAAGTCGACCTGAGATTCGGGATGTTCAGGTCTCTGAACATCGAGCGCGCTAAGGCTTCGTCGGCTGTCAATTCGCTCTCCCGCGTGTTACCTCAACAGGCAGCAGTTGCGATCATTGAACGACCGCAGAGGGATGAGTCCGGCCGCAGGTGTTCAGTGTTTCGTCACCGCGCCGATATCTTCGAAGTGCGTGCGAATATCTCGCAGAGTGGCGGGTTGAAACATGGTGGCACCGTAACGCGTCGATGCGATCTTCTTTCGCACCGCTTCGGCATCGGCTGTGGCAAACACTGCCAGACAGGGGACCTTCTGAGACCTTGCCCAGGCCTGCACCTGCGGGAAGAGTTCCAGCACTTCTGCAGGCATGGTATCGGCCAGAAACAGAATGCCGTCGGGAGGTGCTGATTTCAGCTTCTGCAGGGCGTTCTCAGCGGAAGCCATGAAGGCCACCTGGAAGCCATGCTTCTCAAAGTACTCCCGCACCACTTCACAACGCTTTTTCTGGCTGTCCACCACCAGCAGTCGAAAGTCGGGTTTGATTTCGATTTTCAGGGGAGCCTGACTGCCATGACTGGTGGTCTGAGGTTCTCCCAGAGACCCAAGCACCGCACGCAAATCATGTACGGCTTCGGAGGCCGTCTGGTAGCGTGCCGAGGGACTGACCTGCATCAGCCGTTCGCAGACACGCACGGCCTGCGCTGGCAGGTCCGGATTGATGGATTGCAGTGGTCGAGTGTTGGTGTAGCGACTCAGCAATAATCGCTCTTCGCGATCCCGAGTGCGTTCCCACGGTCCTTCCCCCGTCAGCAGCTCATAGTAAATCGCGCCAGCAAAAAACAAGTCGCTGCGAGGATCGTTGCGAGGCGCGTTGGTACCACGTTCCAGGGAGGCATACTCAAGTGCCCGCTGGATGTCTTCACTGGCTCCCGCCTGAGTCGGTGATTCGGCGCCCGCCAGTCCAAAATCCACCAGCTTGGCCACGCCACTACTGCTCATCAGTACGTTGGTGAGCTTCAGGTCCCGATGAGTTGCTCCCTGGGTCAAGGCATATTCAAGGCCAAGGCAAATGTGCAGCAGGCAACGCGTGGCTTCGAGCGGGTTGAGGGACTTGCGGATCTTCAGAAAGTCCCGCAGATTGCCGCCTTCGACAAATTCCATGGTGAAGTAGTGAAACCGTCCCTCCGTGGCAATTTCGAAAATGGGCACCACGTTCGGGTGATCGAACTTCTGACAAATCCGCGCTTCACGCTCGAAACCCGCGACTGCACGAGCATCGTCCGCCCATCGCTCACGCAACAGTTTCAGAGCGACCATCTGCCCCGTTTCGATATTCGCGGCGCGAAAGACTCGCGCGAAGCTGCCCGAAGCATTGCGGTACAGAAGTTTGTAGCGGCCCAGTACCAGACCCTCTGTTTCACCCTTCAGAATGCGACTGGTCTGCAGCGATGTCAGAAGTTGACGACGTTCCAGAAGTTGCAGAACGGCCCCGGGATCGGTCAGCCCTTCCAACTCGCCCTGGACTCGTGACCAGTCCTGAAGACTGAGCAGTCGCGAGGTCAGCAGGAATGTCCTGAGAGCATCTTTGGTTTTGATCAGCGGCATGGGCAGTTGCATACCGGAAGAAGATGGGAATCGAACTGGAACACCAGCGGGCCACGCTCTGCCCACCACCTGATCGGAAACACCGAGAACGGATTGTCCCCGTTGATTCGGCTAACAATCTGCAGTGAGCACGGGAAAATCCCCCGGGTGGCCGGTGATTTTCTGACAGGCTGTCGCGAAAACAGTCTGCGCCTGCCGTCACAGGTCGCGGCGGAGAATCCTAACGGCTTACCTGAACTCCGCAACCTGCCAGTTTGCCGGAATTCGCAATCTTCGGTGAACTGTGACCGGCGTGTTGGCGCGTCACTGGGATGCACTGCTTTTTTTCGCCTGTTCAAATGTTCCCGGAGTTTGCTGGCGATGGGCAGACCGGTGCAGATTTTCGGCGAATCGGATCACGGCCGACTCCGGGGACACACGGACCACGGTGATGAGTGAACCATTTGCGACAGATGTCGCGTGGACGTTTTATTGGAAATCGTTCATCGAGCCACCACGACGAAGATTGGAGTGTTATGCGAGAACCCCCGTTGTGGCGTTTTGTTATCTCATATTTACGATTTTTGTGCCCGCAGGGCAACAGCTGTCGCAAATCTGCAGCCCAGCGTTTCCAGTTTTCGTCATTTCGTCAATTTCTGCGAGTATTTTTACATGATGTTTGAAAATGTGAGGTAGGTATTGCAATGTCGCCCTGGTGGGTTTATTTCATATGCACCTTGGTTGTTGTTTTCTTTTCTCCGGAGGTGCCGTATGACTGTGATGAAATGGGTGACCGCTCTGCTTGGGGGACTTGGGATTGCCGGACCAAAACGTCGATCCAGTGTCTGGTCCGCAGGAGCCGCAAAAACGGTGGAAGTGCAATCATTGGAATCGCGTCAACTAATGTCAGCGACAAACACGACTTCCGATTTGACCGCCCTCACTCCTTACGGGGATAATTCACGGGTGGGTGAACCCGGAGGACCTGATGGAGTTGTGCTGGCCTCCGGGGCAACAGCCTCGCCGGGCATTGCCGCGGGGCAGACGGAGGATTTGTTTGACGAAGGAGCGGGGGCTGTCTGGGGCGGACTCATGCAGAATTTGTCGTCAGGAGGCAATTGGTTGCTGATGCCACCTGCGAGCGGGCAGGGCGGTGGCCCCGGCATCGCTGACCTCCCACCCGCTGGCTGGGGCGGCGGCTGGGGTGGTGGCACAACCGGAGGCGGCGGCACAACAGGCGGTGGTGGCGGTGGGACAGGAGGAGGCCCTGGTCCAGGAGGCTTCTCGAAAGTCACCATTTCCTCCACAGACAAGGATGCTCTTGAGGGACCCTATTCCGCCAGTCGCCTGGACGAGGCCTTGTTCAGTCTCAAGCGAACCGGTGGGGACCTGCAGCGAGCGCTGGCCGTGCGTGTGGAACTCCACGGCTCGGCGACTCCGGGAGTGGATTACCGGATCACTGACGTGAACCGCGAACCAATTGAACCGGATCCATTTGGCACCGGAACTCCCTCAGTCACCATCACCATTCCGTCTGGTCAGGAGACCGTTCAGTTCAAGCTGGTGACCAACATGGATTCGGAATTCGAAGCTGACGAAATCTGCACACCCACAGTGACTCGTTCGACAACCGGTCAGTATGAACCCGGCACCGAGTCCTCCGTCAGCGCCACGATCTTCGACAAAACAGCCGACATCGATATTGCCTCTGCCGAAGACCGCAAAACGATGCTGGCAGAGACCGCTGAAGACAAGCCAGGGGCGACGATCTTCGTCAACTCAGACTTTGATGCAAAGCAGAACGTTCAGGACAGGGTCTACTATCGCAATGGTGCCCCGGGTTTTGCGTCGGCAGAAGATGATGTCCTGAATATGCAGGTGACTTCACATCTGCTGAGTGGAAACGACATGGAAATGAAGAACCGACTCACCAGGTTCTCGATTTCCCATGATCCCGCGGTCGTCCGAATTTACCAGGCCATAAACGAGGCAATTCCGGGCCAGTTGAAGTGGGTCCCGATTACAACGAAGGATTCCTTCACCCTGAGCACCGGGGCCACGGTTGAGTTTCGAGTGGAAGCGATTGCCCGAGGTGATGGCGCAATCAGCCTGCAGTGGGTAGATGTCGCTCTCGATACTGCTATTCGTACGTTTGATTCAGTCAAGTTCTCTGCATGGGACGTAGACCTTGATATCGACAGCAACAACAACAGTGGGCTCGCGGACCCGGAACGAAGTGACTGGGAAGAGTTTCTGGAAGATCATCAGTATGGGATCGGCAAGATCATTTATCCGAGTCAACCGGATCCGCTGATTGATCATGATCCCCAGCGATTCGTCCCTATCAGCTTTCTCGCTCAGAAAAGCGACCCGAACGTGGGGGCGAAGTTTGTCTGGAAGGACTTTCAGGGAGAGTCCGGTAACATTCGTCTCTGGACCGTGCCCTCCAATGTCCAGGGCGGTTTGAAGGCGACACCAGTCGAGAATGGCGGTCATCTGATCACTCAGGGACGTGTCTATACGGGGGTGGAACTGGAAAAGTTCAAGAGCCTCTGGGTTGAAGGTGTTGTGGCCCAGACACAGCACAACACAATGGCGGGAGTCGCCATCAAGCGTCCCGACGACCGATTGGCCATGGAGCTGATGACGCGGACCAATCCGAGCGCAGCGTGGAAATCACTGCGCAAGGACGAAGTCAAATACATGGTCTCCGACAATGCAGATCGACTGTACCCGAATCTGCAATTCGATCACCCGGAACGATACTGGGATACTCCCGAACTCAATACGGGCGTCGTTCTGCGAGACTCTCTGATCTCAGAAGCAGTCTACAGCGCAAAGGACTTGCCACAGTTCGGCCAGCAAGTGCTGGGGCTGAAGGACATGTTGGAGTTAGGCATCGGTTTTGATACCGCATGGGAAATCTCCAAAAGTCAAACCGGCACTGGCTTCAAGTGTGGTTTATACAGGGATTATCTGAGTACAACTGGGACGGACTATGTGCTCGCCTTTGCCGGTACTGAGAAAGAATTTGGAGACATCGCTTCCGACGTTCTGCAGGGTTTGGGGCTTGAGGGTAGTGCATTTCTCAACTTTGTGGGATTTGAGTCGCAGTACCCAAAGGCGATGGAGGTCGCCGCATCAATTGCTAGAACGCTGCTGAAAAGGGGGATTTCTCTTCGCTTCACAGGCCACTCTCTCGGCGGTGGCCTCGCCAGTGCAGCGGTGATTGCTACGAACGGTAGCAGGATTCCTGCCAACACTTTCAATGCCGCTGGCTTGCACCGGAACACGATTACCTATCGTGATAGATTTGGGTTCCTCGATCGGGAAAGACCACTGCACCCGAACGGATTTGCTGCCTTTCAAAGGGAGTTGACGGGAGCGGGGGTCATCAATGCGTTCAACATGCAGTTCGATCCGCTGACACTATTTCAAAGGTACTCCCCGAACATCAAGCTGATTGGGCAAGTGCCTGT
>JBDKIW010000278.1:0-8357 GCA_039796955.1 Planctomycetota bacterium | reverse complement strand
CCTGAGACTCTGCCAGAAACTCTGGGCGGCCATTCCGGGGTGTTCCCGGCGATGGGGGTCAGCGCGTTTGGCGTGGAGGAGTCGCGGGGTGCAGGATGGAGTGCGACGCCGGGCGTGTGGGTGCGTTGGCTGCGTCAGGCTGTTGCGTGTGCCGTGCCGGCATCGAAGCGCGCGCCGCGTTGTGAGCGACGACGGGCGGTGCCATACCGTAACGAGAGCCCGGCGCCGGTGTATGCGTGGTTTGCCGTGGAGTCTGTAAACTCGGGTGGTTTCCGTAGCGTCCGCCAGCCAGGGCTGCGGGTGGTTGCGGGGCGGTGACGGGCGGGCGAGTAGGAGGTTGCATCGGGGTGCCGTAGGGAGGCTTGGCCGTTTCGTGTCCTGCAGCTGAGACTTGGGCCCGACTTACGGTTGCGACTGGCCGGTTGCCAATCGGAGATGTGGGCCGACGTGTGGCAAACAGGGAATGGCTGGCTCCGGGGGCACGCGGGGCCGCGATACCTGTGGTCGGTTTTCTGATATCCGGACGACGCGGTTCTGGCGCCGTGACACGGGTTTCAGCGACCGCCGCCCCCTGCTCTTCCAGCTCGTGAGGCTTCGCGAGTTCGGCAGGACTGGACAGGTTGTCCGCGATTGAGTTTCCGCCGTAATTGGCGATTGCTGTGGATGTATTCGGTTGGAAAGAATTCCTGAGCAGTGGTTCGGCTCGTTCCTCGGGGCGCAGTGGTTTCCAGAGTTCCAGCGGGGCCGGTGGGTTACTGGCCGAAGCGGCGGTGCCTGTCGGGGACTGCCCGGCACGTACATAGGCCGGTGGCTCGACCAGTTTGATCAGAGGAACCGCGAATTCCTGTGCGGCCACCTGAGGTGTCCGAGGTTCGGAATTGCTGCGCTCAGCACGTTCGGCTACGGACGAGCCGGCGGGTGCCTGCGATGCGACTGCGGAAACTCTTTCCTCGAGTGGCTCTGTCGTATGCTGTGAATTGTCCGTATCAGACTGGGTGGCGTTTGCAGCGGCCTGGGAGTGAAGGTGGAAGGGTTTGGGATCCTCCCATGCCGAAGAGGGCTTTGTGGATGGTTGTCCACGGCCGGCAAGTGCTGACTTTGTCGAGGGCGTTTTTGGCGAAGAATTCGACTTCGCAGAAGCACTTGTCTTCGGCTGTTTCGACTTCGAGGGCGACTTGTATGCGGCGCCTCGGGGAATAATCTCAATGGCAATCTCTTCCTCAGGAGCATTGTTTGCCCCCGCGCTAAGCGGCGAGGCACTGGCCGATCCTGAGCACAGAAGCGTCACAGCAATGACTCGGACAGCCAGTGTCCAGCTACGGCCCGTCAGGCTTGCGCACCAGTCGCTGAAGTGGCGACTGGGCTGGCCCGATGAGACTCGCAGATCAGATTCGGCAGTTTCTGCCAATTGAGGAACCATGAAACCGACTCTTGCGAACGGCGACGAAAGAGTTGCCCGGTCGAAGGACCGCAACCACTTCGGAATTCGTCATCCTCAGGATTTGCACCGCATGGATTTCCTGTTCGCTTCGAGCGGATTTTCAGTTACGAGCGTTGGAACCGGATTTGGTTGCCTATCTTATCTGCTTTTTCAGGGCGGGCTGTCATGAGATTTTTATGCCGACGTCACAGCTTGCTGCCGACGTCACAGCGTGCGCTGCTGCTGGAGTTCAGGGCCGCTGTCCGATCAGTGTCAGAAATTCATCTTCCGTCAGCACGGTCACTCCCAGATCGCGGGCTTTAGTGAGCTTACTGCCGGCGGCATCACCAGCGATGACATAGCTGGTTTTTCCCGACACACTGCCTGATGCCTTGCCGCCATGATCGCGAATCAGCTGTTCAATTTCATCGCGGGTGTAACGAACCATGGTTCCGGTGACGACACAGGTTTTTCCGTCCAGCGGCCGACTTTGATCATCGATGGCCCGAGGCGGGAGGGGTTCCCCACAGTTCAGCCCAAGGGCCTTGAGTTCGTTCAGCAGATTCTTTCCGTAGTCGGAATGAAAGAATCTGTGTACAGAGGCCGCAATGACCTCGCCAATTTCGTCGACCTGACTGAGAGATTCTGTGGACTGGGCCGCAATGGCATCCAGTGTTCCGAAAGCGGCAGCCAGCGTGCGGGCATTGGTCTGGCCCACATGCCGAATATTCAGTCCTGTCAAGAGTCGCCACAGGGGTTGTTGCCGGCTGTTATCGATGCCGGAGAGAAGTTTTTCGATGGACTTGTCACCCATCCGCTCCAGTGCCGCCAAGTCTGAACGACGATCTTTAAGTCGATACAGTGAGGGGATTCCGTCGACGAGTCTGTTGGCCAGCAGCTGTTCAACCAGCTTTTCGCCAAGGCCATCAATGTTCATGGCAGGGCGCGAGGCGAAGAAGATCAGCGTTTCGCGGAGTTGCGCGGGGCAGGCGGGATTGGGACAGCGAATGTAGACGCCATTTTCGTCCTTGACGACAGGCGTGCGACAATCGGGACATTGCGAGGGAAAGGTCCATTCCGTTTCTTTCCCCGTACGTGCGGCCTCGTTCACTCGCAGAATATGAGGAATGATCTTGCCGGCTTTTTCGACGATGACTGAATCACCGATGCGCAGTCCGAGTCGATCCAGTTCGTCACGATTGTGCAGGCTGGCGCGTGAGACCGTTGTTCCGGCAATTTCCACAGGTTCAAGCTCTGCCACAGGTGTAATCGTGCCGGTCTTTCCAACCTGAACGGAAATGTCCCGAACGCGAGTTTCTGCTTCGTAGCGTTCCCATTTCCAGGCGCGAATCCAGCGCGGGCTTTTGGAGGTGGTGCCGAGTCGATCCCGATCTGCAAGGGTGTTGAGTTTAATGACCAGTCCATCCACCTCGAATGGCAATTCCGGGACGACGGCGATCATTTGCGCACAGACCTGCAGCAGTGCCTGCAGCCCCGCAGCATGCTGCACATTTGGAGTCGTGGGAATCCCGAAGCCTCGAATGCTGTGGAGAAAGCTGTCATAGCTGTCCCAGGCAATGCCCTCGGCAAATCCAACGCCATGTGCAAGAAATCGCAGATGTCGTTGCCTGGCCAGAGTGGGATCCAGCAGTTTCAGGGCACCTGCCGCGGCATTGCGCGGGTTCTTGAATGGTTCTTCACCGGCAGCGATCTGGGCTGCCTGGAACGCGGCGAACTCTTCATTCAGAATCAGCACCTCACCCCGCACCTCAAGGACTGCCGGGGGTGTGGGTGTCATCAGTCGAAGGGGTATGCCTGCAATCACCCGCGCATTAGCCGTGACATCATCACCCACCATCCCATTGCCACGAGTTGCCGCGCGGACAAGCGTCCCGTCCTGCCAGGTCAGCGAGATGGCAACACCGTCAATCTTGTATTCCACCGTGTAGTCGAGATCCGCTCGTCCCAGCGTTTTCTGAAGACCGTTCGTCCAGTCGATCAGTTCCTGTTCTTCAAACAGGTTGTCGATGGACAGCATGGGCACCTGATGTGTGACCTGCGTGAAGGACGTGATAGGTTCGCCCCCGACCTTCAGACTGGGACTGTCGGGCGTGCGCAGATTTGGAAAGGCGGTTTCGAGGCGAATGAGGGCTGCCATGAGAGCGTCATATTCGCGGTCCGTGATGACTGGACGGGCATCGACGTAGTACAGGCGATTGTGCTTTTCGAGTTCGTCACGCAGGGCCATGATCTGCGTACGGGCATCCGTTTCGTTCGTGGCGTCTGCGGGAACAGGTAAAGGCATGGTGACTTGCTTTCAGCGATTCCGCGGATAATTCGGGAATGAGCTTAATTAGTAAGAGGATTCAGCACGGCGACATGTGAGTCAGTCAGCAGATTTATGTTTCGAGTCAGCGATAGTCAGGTCAGTAGTCGGCCGAAGTATTGGCAATGGTTTTTGTGACAATCAAAAGTCACTCTTCCGAATTTGACGGAATCGGACAGACGCTGGACTTCCGCCGCTTGCCGGGTGTCAGGGGATCACGTCGTCCAGCGCCGAGATACTGACGATCCGGTCTGTGCGGACATAGACGAGCTTGCGATTGGCCTGTATCCCGTGCACGCGGGCGTCGCGGACATAGATTTCCCGGGTTGTTGTAGAATCGCGGAGATCGTGCGCATCGGCTTGCTTGAGTACCAGGGATTTTTCGCGGATCTCAAACAGTTTACCGACGTACACAAAGGGCGATTCGACATCGATGACGACGACCTTGCCGAGCAGTTCTTCCACGGTGGTACTGACCTTCTGAAAACGGCGAGGGGGCCGAAGTCCCGAGGGCTTCGGTTGTCCTGAGGGCCAGGAGACTTAGCGCGGACGAGGGTATGTGGTGAGCCCTGCTGGTCTTGTTGCGCTGGCCCTATCCGCTGGTGATCAATGAATCCTGAATCCCCTGGAGAATTCTGCCGGAAACCGGGAGATTCCACAACGAAACGGGGAAGAAATCGGTGACGGTCCCGTGAGTTTGTCAGGGGGCTGTGGTGGCGGGTGGGCAAGGCGGAACGGTGTCAGACCTGTCTGGAGTCGCACCTGGCTCGGACGAATCAAACAACCCGTTGGTCACTGCCTGTGACGTCAGTACAACCCTGCTCAGTGATCTGCCCGAAAACGGGCACCAATGCCCAACCTGCCCTGGTCGTGTTATCCCATGATCAAAGGGAACGATGTGGAGGATGCTGGAGGCCGTTAACCCCTGATTCTGTAGCCCAGCTTCTGCAGTTCCGTCCGAACACGGTCGGCGTGGGATCCCTGGATTTCGAGGTTGGATTCAACAACAGTACCTCCGGCCCCGCAGGCATTTTTGAGTCGGGTCAGCAGGTCCGGGAGGTTATTTGTGGCGGGGTTCAGGTCGCGCACAACGGTCATCATGCGCCCGTGTTTGCGTTTCTCCACGCCGACACGAACACTTGGGTGACCGGTGACTCGGCGCTGAGGTTCCAGCGGCGGGCACTTGCACTCTGTTTCGGGTTTTTCGCAGCGTTCGCAGTGAGGTGGGCGGTCAAAAATAGTTCCGGCAAGAAGTCCCATGGCGTAGTCACCGGGCTTTTCTGGGGAGATACGGCGATTCTGAATAGAACAGCAATGCGGGACGTTACTTCGTGAGTTCCTGAACCGCCTGTGGGAGATCACGGTCGGCGATCCCGAGGACACCGCGGCCTTCGTTCAGCCGATCTTCCACGTCGTAGCGAATGTCATCCGAGTCAATCTTCCAGAAGTTTTCAATTTCATCACGATTAAGCGGGACGACTGGTCGCAGCAGGCGAAAACCGACACCACGAGCGGGATCGGTGGTGAACCACCATGGGCTGCGTGGGAGGTTTGGGTCATATTCTTTCCACTGTTCGTCATCAGAACCCATACGAGCGGCGGAGCGACTGTTTTCGGCAGGGAATTCCCATGAGCCACCACGAACAACTCGCGGGTCAGGCTGATCGGTACGGACCCAGTCGGCGGCTGCATTCACGAGGTCGGCCGGGGCGTAGGGGCCGTAGCCGTCAATCACCCACTCTGCGGCATTGCCATGCATGTCATAGAGTCCCCACGGATTTGGCTTCTTGCCGCGGACAACTCGGGTGCCTTTGCCTTCTGTATTACCAGCGAACCAGGCGTAGTCGCCGAGTTGATTTGCGTCGTTTCCGAACGACCATGCGGAATTGGTTCCGGCACGGCAGGCGTACTCCCATTCGGCTTCGGTCGGCAGTCGGAATTGTTGCTGTGTGATCGCGGACAGCCATTTGGTGTATTGTTTGGCAGAGTACTGTGTCATGGAGACCGCTGGCTGCTGTGGGTCATCGCCATATTCGAAAGTGAAGTCAGGTTCATAGAGCGGCGTGGGCGCTGTGATGGCATCGATCCGATTTTCGTCGGTAACCAGTCGTGTTCCGCGTGCCTGAAATTCCTTCAGGTGGCGATAGAGCTGCATGTAGAGCTTGTATTCGGCCCAGGTGACTTCACATTCGCCCATCCAGAACGGCTGCACGATAACTCTGCGAACAGGACCCTCATCGTCCTTACGTCCGGTTTCTGAGGCGGGGCTGCCCATCTGGTATTCACCGCCAGGAACGGGAATCATCCGGAAGGTGACGTCGGTTCCGGGAATGGTGGTTGTGTACGGTACGAGCCATGTGTCCTGCCATTCGATGGCGGGACCTTCTGTCGGTTTTTCACGGACGATTCCCGGGGGTGCCACGGAAGCTGTGTTTTCCTGAGCGGTTGTGGTGCCGGCGAAGCAGAGAGTCAGGCAGAGGCAGAAAAAAGCACATCGCATGGGAGCGAAACTTTCAATAGGCAGAATGGTCGATCAGTGTCCGCAGCATGGACCGGGCAACCGGTCTTTTCGAATTGGGGAAACTGATGATTGTGGAAACCAATCTTGGCAGAGGACAGTTGCCGTCATGTGGGTAATGGATCGGCAGGGTGCAGTCGCGTCACTTCGGAGGGCCCGGTGGTCGCGGAGCGGCCTTGACCGGTTTCTTTTTGGGTGCACCGGAGCTGAAGACACGCTGGATTTCTTCGAGGGATGTTTTTCCCTGTGCGACAAGGCGAATGGCATCCTTCTGAAGCGTTGTTTGTCCTTCAGCCTGCATCTGCCGACGAATGGCCTCCGGAGTGCGGTTGGTGGCGACAACCTCCTTCATGGCGTCGGTCATTTCCAGCATTTCAAACGCGGCGACTCGACCGTGATACGGGACCCCCGCGCAGGGGGCGCAAAGCTCCTCGATGGTGACGGCCTTGGGGTCATCTGGTGGAGGAGGTTGTGGGGCGCGGTAGAGCACGGTGGTTTCGGGAGGGAGCCCCAGTTTTTTCAGCAGCAATGGATTGGGGCGGAAGGCCTGTTTGCAATCGTCACAGAGCTTTCGAATGAGCTTCTGAGTGAGAATGCAGCGGAGGTTTTTGAGAACGAGATCGATACCGACCCATTCGATGATGCGGGTCAGTGCTTCGAATGGAGTGTTCGCGGGGATCTCCATGATGAAGGCGACTTTTTCACCATACTGAAAGATGGTTTGTGCCTCCTGAGGCGATGTGAGTGGATTCATGAACAGGACATCCGCTTCACGTCGCAGGATACGGTCAAAGCTGAGTTCGAGGTCGTGTCCTGGTTCCGGTTTGAAGTCCGTGACGTTGATCAGCTCACGTCCATGCAGGTCGGCCAGATTAAAGACCTGATAGAGATACGGATCGACGCAGTGCAGAGCCACAATGGACAGTGTGGTGGTGCCGGAATCCGGGGGGCCGCAGACGAGCACGATGCCGCTGCGTTCGGAGGTCATCTCCCGGATTTTCATCTTCATGGCATCGGGCATGCTGACGTCTGCAGGACGCTGGCGAACAACCTTGCGATTTTCGATTTTGATGCGAAGTTTTTCCGCACCGCCAGCGACGGGGGCCGTATCGATCATCAAATGAAACTGCAGCTTGTCAAATTCGACTTTGATGCCGCCGTTGTGTGGTGTTTTTCGATCGGCAGGATCCAGGCCGGCAAGCAGTTTGACCACCTGAATCATGGCCATGCCTTTGGGGCCGGGAAGTGCAGCTGCGGGCACTGGGATACCATCGACCATGAAGCGGGTTGCGACGCGTCCCTCGCGCGGCTCCATGTGAATCGTATGAGCGCGCCGGGACATGGCATCGGAAATGAGTTGTTTGACGGGAACGAGCGCCGCCTGAACCAGTTTTGCATGGGCCTTGAGATTGGCTTCACGACCGAACAACGGACCCTGGAACAACACCTGCTCAATTTCTGGCGCCTCCTGGTCGGGGTTTTGCCCTTTTGCAGGTGCCGGCTTCTTCGGGTCTGGCTTTTTGGGGTCTGGTTTCCCAGCCATGTGCGAGTCTTCCTGAAACGGATGGAAAGGCTTCGATGTGCGAGTGGATCAGGCAGCGTGGATGTCTGCAGCCCAGTCTGCGCGGAAAATGTCAGGCGAGACTCGGGATGTTTGAACGCTGTTTCAATCGACAGTCGGTGGTGACGGCCCGCAGTGAACACGGCGCGGCCCCACCGATGTTCACAATTTACGTGAGATTCCCCGCTGATTCCACTGCTTCGGGGGCAGATGTTGGCTGACAGGAGAAAACAGGTGTCGGCAGAACTGTGGCGGGGGCGGATCCGGTGCGTAGCCGCCCGGGGAAATTGCGAGTTGACTGGGGGCTTTGGGCGACTCGGTTTCCGATTGTTTGGGAAAGAATGGATTGGAGGATTCTGCGGGAATTGACGGAGAGAAGGGGAATGGGTGTTTCGGGGCAGGAGCTTTGGGTGCGTTGTCGCCCTGCTCCTGCGCACGATCTGGCGGGGTCGAGGATGGAGTTGGAAGCGGGGGGTGGGGCCGTTGCCGTGCTGCGGTGCCGCCGCGACCGGTGTTCGTGGTGTGTCCCCGG
>JBDKIW010000277.1:0-3196 GCA_039796955.1 Planctomycetota bacterium | reverse complement strand
AAACACACGAAATCGGAGGTACCGTTGTTGGTTCGGCGAGCACGACCACGAGGATGGCTGGGCCCAGGTTAACCGGCCCGCAAGTCGCGTGTTTTGCGATTCAGCCGCGGAGCGGCGGTAGGATGTAGCCATGGGCGTCAGCCCATGGAATGCAGCGTATTAACCGCGTCAAAGCCCCAACGGGGCGACATGAGTCGACCTACCCGGATTTCCCGTCGCCCCTGCTTGAAACTGTGGTCCGAGTTGCAGTGATCGCAGAATGGCGGGCACGTATGCCGTTGCTTCGCAACTCCAACGTCTCCGTTGGACCGTACCTCGGACTGGTGTCCGAGGCTGTTGCATGGCATTGCTTCGCAATTCAATCGCCACGCGCTGTGCGAGTTGTAGAGTCGCGACGCGACGGCATGTAAAAGCCTCGGATGCCAATCCGAGGTTACGCGGCAGTACGAAGTTTCCGAGTCGCAACGCGACGGCATGTGTGAGCGCAAGTCTTTGAGACCTTGCGTTAAAACCGGCTGATCACAGCGAATCGGCGTCTGAGCACGGGTGACGTCCGTGAACCTGCCATCAAGTCTGGGGCGGGGCGATTTTTGAACCACGGATGAACACAAAGAAACACGGATTTGGGCCGGTAAATTTTACATCTTCCGCTGTGTCAACGCGTGAATCAGTCGACGCAAACGATTTTGAGGAAAGGACTTGTGGTTGTTGTTGATAGATGGATGGCCCCGGTTTTGGCCCCTATAGATGGATGGCCCCGGTTTTCAATGGGAGGGCGAGGTTCCACCCGAGCCGCAAGACAGGTTTGCGGCTTGGCAGGAGCCGCGCCCTCCCTGATGAGCACCACAAAAAAAATGCTCTCCAAATCTCACACACTTGCCCGCGTCCATGCCTTCTTCCAGACTCCGATGGAAACCAGGACTCACCGTCTGCTACACTTAAAGTAGCTTGAGCAGGCACCCCGGAGGCACCCAGTCATGTTTTCTCAGACCGTTGAATATGCGCTCCGAACCATGACGCAGTTGGCCGCCGCAGCGCCGGCTGCCTGCACCACGGAGCAGGTGGCTTTAGCCACACGAGTTCCTCGTGCATATCTGTCCAAAGTCGTCCAGGGACTTTGTCAGGCAGGGCTTCTGAAATCGCAACGGGGGATTGGCGGGGGCATCAGCCTCGCACGCGTCCCTTCAGAGATCACTATTCTCGAAGTCGTCAATGCCGTAGAACCGATCGAGCGGATTCGCACCTGTCCCCTGAACATAGAAAACCACGGTGTGCACCTCTGCCCGCTCCACAGGCGGATGGACAACGCGCTGGCATCCGTGGAACTTGCCTTCCGCAATTCCACCCTTGCCGAAATTCTCGCCGAACCGACGACCAGTCGACCTCTGTGTGAACTCCCCTGTGACCCCGGATCAATAATCCGGCCGACAACAGAGACCTGTTCCGACTGATGCTTGCCCTGAATTGATGAACGACCGTCCCGCACCCTTCGACTCGCCGCACGCACGCGTTGTGCCGTCCATGCTGCGACCGGTCGTGGCGGCAAGGCAGGTTGGAAATCCGGGATCCGGCACGTTTTGCTGACTGGCACGCCACAGGCAAACGCCCAACTTCCAGTTCAGTATACCACGCAGGTTGCGTTCAGCGATTCCGAGCGTGGACATGCTGACTCCGGATACGCTCAACGATAATGCAGAAACTCAGCCGTATTGAGCAGGGTGTGAGCCACTCCGGACCACGCCTTCGGGTTGCTCAGCACGTCCGTGTCACCCGCCAGCTCACGGGCCAGCGTCGACCACTCCTGCACCTCGTCCGCACGAGGTCTTCGACTGTACGCCAGCAGGAACATCTGCTCAAGGCGTTCCTCGACGGTCAATACGGTATGCTGACACAGGGCCTGCCCCCAATGTTCCGCCAGCAGGTGGACCAGTGGGTCATTCAGCATCAACAGTGACTGCGCTGGCACATGCGTCTCGTTGCGTCGGCCGGTGGGTAGCTTCAGATCCGGCAGATCAAAGGTCCTGAGCATGGCCGGGGGTGCCATGATCGACATGGTCAGATACATCGATCGGCGCCCCGCACCATCAATGGGCCCCGAAAACAGCCGTTTGGCCCCGTCTTCCACGGAACGGAAGGGATTGATGGGCGGCCCATACAGCCGGGCATCCAGCCGTCCGGAGACCAACAGCATGGCATCGCGTACCGATTCGGCCATCAGTCGACGTGTCGCATAGTGATGCAGCAGCCGATTCGCCGGATCTCGTTCCAGCGCCTCGACCGATGGACTTCCGGATTGCAGAAAGGTCTGACTGAGAATCAACTGACGGACCAGATCTTTCGTCGACCATCCGTCGCGCATAAATTGCACAGCCAGCGAATCCAGCAGCTCCGGATGCGAAGGGCGATCGCCCAGCCGTCCAAAATCATCGGGACTGGCGACAAGACCCACTCCGAAAATCCATTGCCACACACGATTCACATACACGCGTGCGGTCAGGGGATGCGATGGTGACAACAACGATTCCGCCAGCTCCAGTCGCCCACTCCCGGCACTGCTGGCGACCGCATGCTGCCCCGCAAACATACTCAGAAAATCAGGAGCGACAAAATCACCGGGGGCATCCACATTGCCCCGAATGTTCAGAAATGCCCCGTGTCGCGCCACCTCCCGCTCGTCCATGCTGTTGACCGAACGTGCCCGCGGAATCGACTGCTCCAGTTCCCGATAACGTTTCACCAGCGCAGCCAGTTCCGGCTGGCCTTCGGAAGAATTCTTCAGCAGGCCACGCTGCAGCAACCATTGCAACACAGCCCGGTCACCGTCCTGACTCTGGTCCTGCGCCCAGCGCTGCACCACAGCATTCAGCCACGTCAGCAACTTGCTCCTGGCTTGTTCCGCATCACCTGGCTGCCCCTGCGAAAACAGCCCGCGATACTGCTCCAGCGATTCCGGCGGCACACCTCCCGCATCGTGCGTGGCAATTCCACAGACACTCAGCCAGCTCAGACGATTTTCACCCAGGTCATTGTTGGGAAGACCGGGAGCCACTCCTGTCCGTGGCGGGAAGTTCGGGTTGAGTGACGCCGTGGCCAGATCCACCGTCACACGCGTGACACCATTTTTCAATTCAGGATCCGTGAATGTTCTCCACGTCGGCTCGGCCTGATTCAGAAACGTCACGCTCTCATTCTGAAA
>JBDKIW010000276.1:0-2758 GCA_039796955.1 Planctomycetota bacterium | reverse complement strand
GATCAGATCGCGCTGCTGGGAATTCCGCCTTTGCGACGCCACAGTTTAACGGTTGCTGTTGCAAGGCACACCACAGACCACAATGCTATGGAGGATGGTTCGGGGACCGCAGCCAGGGACGCCAGGGCCGGAGAATTGTACAGATTGGAAACCTGTGCTGAACTCAGCGCTTCATCCCAAATGCTAACGTCGTCAAGGTAGCCGCGATAGTTAGCACTGCTGATCCCAAATTCATCTCCAGCACTTCCAAGATATATGTTTCCGGTTGCAGTCAGGTCAAATACGATTGCAGTGCTTCCTGTTTGAGTGCCATTCAGGTACTTGCGAAGAGTCGCACCATCGTAGGTATACGCAAGATGATTCCAGACGCCTGCCTGAACGAGTAATCCGGAATCTCCGCGTGGGTCAGCTCCTGTTCGCTCTGGCACGAAAATTTCGGCTGTTGAAGAGTTATAAGCAAAAATGAGTGCATTCTGGGAGGTGTTGGTACCCCGAAGTAACAGATAGCCTGGGCGGTTAAGATCTCCAGCCGCGACATTCATCCAATACGAGAAGGTGAAAGTGTTTCCGAATTTCGGACCTGCGTATGGAATCTTTACTTCACTTTGGAGGTTAGTTGCATCGAAATAAAAGGATTCTCCGAAGCGCCCTGATTGCCCTGAGGTTACGTTCGCGGAAATCATGCCATCGTGATTGTTGCCGCTGAGATCGTTAAGCGTACTTCCGGAGACCGTGCTGTTGTCGAAGGAATAAACTGCAATGACGTCTCCCCGGCAATACTCCGTGATTAACGATAGATTGAAGAGAACAGCCGAAACCATGAGTGTCCTGAATTTAGGTGATCCTGCCATTTTGTGTTGATCCTAGCCGAAGATGAAAATTGGGAATGCCGCTTCCGCACGTACACCAAAACGTGGTCGCAGCGGGAAGGAAAAGTCTACCTGTGCCATACCAAACCCCGCTGATATCGAGGTTCCTGGCCTCAATCAGGCGAACTCGTTGGGAGGTGTGGCTGAATTCTTTGAAAAGGCCTGAGAGATCCCCCAGGGAAGTGCGAGCCTCTGCTATCGACGACCTACGTTTCCCTGCCCCTGAACAGTTCACTCAGCACTGCTGCTTTAAGTCAGATGCAGTTACTGATTTTCACGTTGACGACACCGCTGGTGACTACACCAGACCGAGCGTTGGCAAAAGTCGAAGGCGCTAATGCAACACACAAACACATGCCCGCCACGCGCTGCCTGAGCGAGTGTGCAGCATTTATTCCGCCGACACCGTCAGCCGATCTCTCAGATCAGATCCTGAATTCAACGACACCGTGGTACTGTCCCCGCAGCCCTGCCAACAATGACCTGTTATTCACGTTCCCCGTGATCAACAAATCAGTTCATCATTAACAATGAACCAGCGAGTCTGTACAGACGCTCAGTGCTCCCCCCTTCGCAGACACACCAAGCCTCTGTAAGAAAAAGCGAAATTTTTCGAAGAGCTGCGCAAAAAAATTAAAGAAAACGGATTTGCGGGCCGTCGAGCCTCCCGAAAAGGTCGGCAACCGGCACTGCAGACCATTGCGATGACGCACTGCATCCCGGGAGGACAACGCCACTCACCGGGGGTCACTGCACATCTACGCGGGGAAATTGCTGCGGAAATCAAGCATCATCGCTGCAGGCAGGGCAAAAACACGGGGCGCGGCTCCCGCGAGGCCGCAAACGAGGTCTTGCGGCTCGGGTGGCACCGCACCCTCCCGCCGAAGTGTGCGGGCAGTGTTCCGCAACAAACCGGCGAGCGGAGGGTGTGAGCCCTTCGAGAGGTCTGTGTGTGTTGATATTCAGTTCAAAGTTTTCGTCTCGGTGGGCTGATGCCGCACCGCTCGCCTTTTTGACAGACGCCTCGCTGCCATCAGGCAAAAAACGTCCCTGAATGCCAAGAATGCCTTCGTTTCGTCATCCCATGGCCATCGAGGGGAACATGACGCGGTTCTACGGCAAGTTGGTGCTGAGTTCAGCTTTCCGCGCCGCCACCTGTCGTAGCTGCTCCTTCAGCGAATCATCAGCGGGACTCACTCCGAGCCTGCGTTGCAGCGTCTCTTCCACTCGCTCGAACCAAACTATGGCCTGTTTCGAATCGCCCGCATGAATGCACATTTGTGCACACGAGGCTTGCAGATCAACCAAATGCCGGGCCTGCGTGACACCGGCAGACTGTCCCGGCAGCGTCTCGACCACTTCCACCGCGGCTTTGTAATCTTCCACAGCCTGGCCATACTCGAGTCGTTTCGCCCTCATGTCTCCACGCATTGCCAGTGCGACAGCGAGGCCGTCTTTCAACGCAACCGCTTCGCGAAATCGATCCGCCGCCTGTTCGAACAACCTGATCGCATCCCCCAGCGTCGCAATCGCCGCGTCGGCATCTCCCCGCTGGTGCTGAATACCAGCGAGAATCGTGTGCGAGCGGGCGGACACGATGACGAAGTCGACCACGTCCGGAAACGACTCGGCCAGCTTTTGGCCGGATTCCATGGCCCGGCGTGCAAACCCCTCGGCGATATCAAAACGCATCGCCTTCGATGCCATCGCGGCCAGATTTGTCTCCACCTCTAACAAACTGTTCGTGTAATCCGGCACCTCGGGATGTTGCGATGCAAGTTGTTTCCAGATTGAAGCGGCATATTCGCAGTCAGCTATCCCCTGGTCGACTTCGCCAGCCAAAAACTTCGCCACACCCACTGAATTGCAACTCGAGGCTAATCTCTCAC
>JBDKIW010000275.1:0-25533 GCA_039796955.1 Planctomycetota bacterium | reverse complement strand
TGTATCGTGAGGGTGAACAGCAGCCGGAACTGGAATGCGCGTCCGTAAACCGCAGACCTTCGTTCGCCAGGCGATCCATATGCGGAGTGGCGATCCGGGATCGCTCCGGATTATTAGCCTGTACGTCGCCATAGCCCAGATCATCCGCCAGCAGAATCACAATGTTGGGGCGACGCTCAGATGCCCCCGCCACGCTGCTGCACAGCAGCAACGTCACGCCACAACAGAACAGCACTCCTGCCGGAACCCGGAACTGCATGAATTCACTCCTGACTCGTGACCCGACGACGCCCCGGGAAAAAAAACGCAGGAAATCCGCCGAAACCGCTGAAGAACCGCAACGATCATCGCCTCGGATCATTCCTGCAAAGCCACCTTGTTGACCTTCCATGTGGATTGCAGCGCTGCCGTCAATCGCTGCACAACATCCGGATGTTCGGTTGCCAGATTCTGCTTTTCAAAGGGATCAGCCTGCACGTCAAATAACTGTGGCCTGCGTTCATTCACCGCATGCACAAAGGAGTAGCGATCTTCGGGCGCGGGATAGGTCAGAATCAGCTTCCAGCGCCCTTCCAGACACCAGCGAGTGATCAGGGAGGCTTCGGGATTCTCCAGATCCGCAATGTCGTGGGAATAACTTTCACCGCACAGAAATCGTCGCTCCAGCGGTTGCTGTTCGGTCATCAGCGGCAGCAGATTCTTACCCGGCAGTGTCGCCGGGGCTGTCAACCCCGTGGCGGCCATCACCGTCGGAAATACATCCAGCGTGCTGACGGCAACATCAGAATCCGTCGGTGAAATTCGCCCCGGCCAGGAAAACATGATGGGCGTCCGAATCCCTCCCTCATACGGCGTCTGCTTGGAACGAGGAGCAAACCCATGATTCCATTCCCGCCCCAGTTGCATTTCCGGCGTCGCCTGAATCCAGCCATTGTCCGTGACATAGATGACGAGGGTGTTCTGACTGAGCTGCTTCTCATCGAGGTAATTCAGCAGGTCGCCGCAGGTTTCGTCAAACCACTCACACATGGCAAAGTATCGAGCCAGTTCGATCGGGCGTTCCGCGGTCTGATACTTTTTCAGCAAACGCGGTGGTGGTGTGTGTGGCGTATGGGGCAGGATCGGTGCGTACCAGACAAAAAATGGTTTCTGATCCGCCACCGCTCGATCCACAAAGTCACGAATCGGCTGTATCCCCTTACGACCAATCTCCAGCCCATCATCGCCATGTCGACCGCCCGGCTGGGGAAACCCGCGGGTCATTCCGTGCGTGAAGCCACCTCGCGTGAAATTTCCTTCCCACCACTTGCCCGTCTGCAGGCTCACATACCCCAGTTGCGCCAGCCGCCGCGGAATAGTTGGTGTCTCGTCAATTCGGGAAATCAATCGCCCGCGTAACGCCGCATACTCCGCCGCCGGCAGAGCAGGGGACTGCCGTGGGTCATTACCAGTCACTCCGTGCTGATGAGGATACAATCCCGTGATCATGGACATCAGCGAAGGACGACATAACGGTGTGGGACTGTACCCGCGCCGGAACAACGCACTGCGGGCCGCAAGTCGATCCAGATGCGGGGTTTGAATCGCTGCATGTTTCATAAATCCATAGTCGGTCCATGCCTGATCATCCGACACGATCATCACGATATTCGGACGTGACGCGGCCCCCGCCGCAGTTTCGTCAGCCGCTTCCGCGGACCTGCACAATGCGCCCGAACCACAGACCAACACCGCAATCAACAGCAGCCACGTCCGCATGATACATCCACTCCCACCAGATGACTTCCCGATCAGGATCGCCAGCCGGAAACTGACTCACCCCGTGCTCGTCGCAGTCATCACTCTCCCCGGCAGTGCGTCCGGAATCAAGTCCAGCCCGGACCTGCGTTGAGAATGCTGGAAACAACTCGCGAAACAAGCCCGCCGCCCCCCGGAGTTGGTCAACGAAAGGGACGGCAGATGAACGGGACGGCGAGGTTCCACCCGAGCCAAACCCAAGGTCTGCGGCCTGGCAGGAGCCGCGCTCCGGGATGGCGAAACGATGGCAATATGGAAAATGAGAGCGGTTTTTACTTGATTTCCGAGAAGTGATTGTTGGCTGAATTCGCGAGGCAAAATCCAGGGGGATCGTTTTGGCGGAGCGAAACGCGACTATTCCACGATTTACACCGCTTCACCATCCCAGCCGAGCCCTCCCGATGCAGGCCCCCAACAGAACATCAGGCCGCGCGGAAGGGTCGAGCATTGGCAGCCCACTGAATCCATTCGGTCACGGCTGCCAGATCCGGCCTGCGACCGTTGCGAAGAATCCGTCGGCCTTCCCCGGAATCAACGAATGGCAGGACCTTCGCCAACAGCTCTTCCGGAGTGCGACCCGCCAGGGATTCCGGTGTTGCAACGCCACAGGCCACAAGAATCTGTGAGTCGTTGCTGCGAAGTTCCGGAATCTGACACATCAGCTGCGCCTGCGTCTGCCATTGCCGCACCAATGCTGCCGAAATGCGTTTTGATCCCAGTTTCTCCGCCAGCCGTTCGGCCGGCACACTCAGAAACTCTTCAATCGTTCGTACGCCAGCCGCATGAAACAATTCCGCGGTGCGCGGACCAATTGAAGGCGCCGATTTCACATCACTGGTGCGACCAAGGAAAAACCGCATCCCACCGACACGCTCCACGGCCGCCGCCTCACGGACGTCAGCCACTTCCGCATCCACCCGCAGTTGATTGCTCAGCTGTTCCCGACGTGCCGAACGGCGCGCCCGTCGCTCCTGCACGGCGCCGTCTTCCGGTGTCCGACGACGACGCTTCTTCGTCACCACCGTCCCGGCGCCCGTCTCAATCGATGCCGCCGCCGTAGTCGGTCGCACGGCAGCTCCACCGGATTCTGTTGCCACACGCAGCTTCGCGGCCGTCACCGGAACTGTTCGCACACCAAATCGAGAACGACTTTCCCGCACTTCCGCAACAGTCCGCGAGAACTGTCCGAATCGCGCCCAGTTCAAAGCCTGCTGTCGATCAATCAGACGCCCGGAACGTCGATAGCGCAGACCAGCTTCGGATCGCTGAAACTCAGTCACACGTTCATACACCGTTTCAGGACGCAGTCGACGCAGATCATCCGCACTCAGAATTCCGGCAGCGAACAGCAAGGCTGCATCGCCGCGACGCAGCATCGGAACCCGCGACGCCAGCTCTGCCTGCCCCCGCAGACTCTGCAACCGTTCGACCGAGACCAGAAATCCACGTTGACGAGTGGCTTCTTCCAACTGGGGCACGGTGTGCGTCAACAGGTCTTCCACGGTCAGAATGCCCGATGTCCGCAACGCCTCAAGTTCCCCCAGACTAATGCCTGCCAACTCTTCCACACCATAGTCCGCTTCGAGGTAGAACAGCCAGTTGGTGGTCTTGTCAGCAATCACCGCCGAGGTCTGCGGGGTTGTGATCGCTTCGTGTCCTGTCTCCCCGTCACGTTCCACGACTTCCGGTTCCACCCACGCATGAATCTGCAGTGCCGGCGTTTCCGTTTTCTCGACTTCAGCAGCCGCGGGTTCCGGCACAGGGGCAACCGCCGCAGCGGGCGCCACAGTTGGGGAAAAAGTGCGCAGGTCCGCAGACTTCAAACAGGCCTGACGTTCAATTCCCGGTGCATCCGTCAGCAGCACAATCTGCTGACCACGCCCGGCAACCTCCGCCAGTAACCTCAGAATTGCCGTCCAACGCGGCTCATCGACCTGAGGCAAACAGTGATTCAGAATCAATGGCGCGGCCGCTGCATGCTCCGCCTGCTCAACCAGCAACGCCAGTCGCAGGGCCAGCCCGCACGTCCAACGCAAAGACTGATCCAGCGCGTGCACCGGAATCAGCTCCGTATGAAACTGCAGTCGGACACACAGTCCCCCGGCAGCATCCTGCGCCAGCGCGGAGAATTCGCCCGCCGTCATCCGACTCAGGTACTCCGACGCAACATCGAACAGTCCCGAAGCCGACCGAGTCTGCAGTCGTACAATCAGTTCCTGCAGCGTGTCCTCCGCCGCATCCAGCTGCCGACGCTGCTCTTCCAGCAGCGTCACCTGAGTCTCCAGTTCCGCATAGGTGGCACGCATCTGATCCAGTTGTTCCAGAGTCAGTGTGACCGAGTTCTCGGCCTGCAGACGTACAATCGTCGACTCAATTTCCGCAAGCCGATGCTGGTTCTGCACCAGTTCCTGCTGACACACACTGTATTCATGCTGCAGTGCGGCCTGTCGTTCAGCGAATGCCACATTCGCCGGACCAGCTGTCCCGGTACCTCCCACCTGCAGCCCACTGTCTCCAGTTGCAACAGAGCTCAATTCCGACTCCAGCAACCCCACCAGCTCGCTGACATCCTGCAGACTGCGCTTCATCAGCATCGCTGTCCGGGACGACTGACGTCGTTTGAGCTGCGTCTCGTAATCCTCCAGACGCTGCTGAAGCGCCAACAGTTCGTCCTTCATCAGTTGCACAGAACTGACACCATCCTCCGCCGATTCGAACCCCTCAGTCGTTTCCACAATCGGCTCGGTCACCTGCTGCAGCTGCTGTTCCAGTTGTCCCATCGTGCGCCGCAGCCCCACAACGGTTTCATCCACCTGAGAACGCTGGCTGCCGTCTTCCAGTCCAGCCACACATTCCCGACGGATCAGAGAACGAATGGCACGCCACTGCTCCAGCGAATCCGTCAAGGCCTGAACGCTTCGGACAGCTGCGACAGCCGACGTGGTAGTTTCTGCGGTTTCCGCGACCGACTCTGCTTCGGCAGCCAGCAGGTCCGCGTCCAGCTGAGTGATGCGAACTTCCAGACACCGGATCTTTTCCAACACGCCCGTCTGCTCTGACTGCAGCTGCTCAATCCGTTCTGCGAAATCCGGGACCGGCTTCCGCAACACCGCAATCCGGCTCTGCAGTTCCCCCTGCTGACACCGCAGTTGCGAGATCCGATGAATCAGCCCGCCCGACAACCCATTTCCATCCCGGTCTCGTCGCACCTGGTCCACAGCAGCCATCGCCTGGCGCAGTTCCGCTTCCGCAGACTGCCAGCCCCCGGCTTCTCGACATGCTGCAAGCAGTGTTTCAAACTGCTCGGCTTCCTGTGGCCCGGGAGTGCAGACGTCCCGGAAAACATCCCGCATCACCCAGCGTGCCAGCGGCGAACCGCCAGGCAGCGAGACACTGTGCCCCTGAGCATCCGTGACCTGCAGCCGATCCTGTCCCTCGGTCGGCACCCGACGAAGTGACAGCACACCGGCACTGTGCTCGACACACGCCTCGCCATCCACAAACTCTGCTTTGCGATCACTCGAACCCACGGTGGGTCGACCGCGAAAGTCGGCGGCACCAGGTTCGCAGTGACCAAATAGAATCTGCCGCAGGGACTCCACCCAGTCGGCACTGTCCTGACGTCCCGCGGCATAGAACACCGTCAATCCCGCTGACAGTCCCGCAGCATCAAAGTTCCGCAACGTCCGAAACTGATTCAACCGAAGATCACGCAGAATCATCTCAAGCCCCTTTGACTGTCTGTTCACAACCTGTTGAAACGTTGCCGGGACTTTCGGAGCCCCGCGATTCCATCACCCCTGAATTCGTGCCGGAAGATTCCGAACACCGCTTTCAACAGCCTTTCAGGCCACACGACGAAGGACGCTGAGTGCTTCCGCAACTTCGCTTCCCTGCCCCAGTGGCAAGCCCCGAAACTCATAACCACCACTGCCTGCACTGCCAGTACGCTGACGACGCTCGTGAATCACACCCGCCAGTGAACGCAGGAGCAGCGACTGCCCTGCCTGCATATCCAGCTGACTGCGTTCAGAAAATCGAATGCGGCAGGGCCATGCTCCCGAATGCCCGGCATTCAAACCCTGCCGCAGGTCACGCAGTAAGTCGGCTTCCAGAATCGATTGCTCGTCGTGACCGTCCGCAAGAAACGCACCGTCAACAATCCATTCCGCCAGAGTCACACAGCGGCGCGACGCAATCCGGCGACTGTGTTCCATCAGCTTCTGCAGCAATTCAGACGGCCGCGTCCCCGCCGGACACACCACCAGTTCCTGAACAAATCTCAGCACATCCGTGGCACAAAATCGCCCCACCAGCTTCTGCTGCGCCACATCCGCTTCCACCACCACACAACCACAGGGACCACGCTCCGACAGATCCAGAGCCTGCACGGGCCCTGCAGTCAGACGCAGGTACTGCTGATGCGCCACGACGCTTCCATCCGCCGACTGCAGCGAGCCGGACACGACCGGCCCCGGCATGGCAGAATAGACCATACTCGCAGATCCACGAGTGGCCAACCCCACGTCTACTCGCAGGTCGCCGCGCGACGGCTGCCCACCGCTACCGACCAGCAGTTCAGCAGTTTTGTCATTTCGCAGATTCGCTGAAAGCCACTGACCCGGTGAGAGCAGTATCGCATTCAGCCGCGACAGTGCAGCATGCTGCTGAACATCGTGCCCTGCAACCACGGTGACAATGCCGTGCTGGGCCAATCGCTGCACCTGAGGACACAGCCACGTCACGGCCGGCTCGAGATCGTCCGCACTCTCCGTCAACCGCCCGGCAATCAACACAAAGTGGCTGCGAACGGCAATCGCCAGGTCGACAAGATTCGTGACAGCCTGACGCACAGCAGACGCGGAAGTCCGCCGCAACCACTCCGGGCTCTCTGACAGACCCACAACCGGACTGCCCAGCCGGAGCGAATCCGTATGCAAAAACCTGATCACCGACATCCAAGCCTCCCTGCTTTGGACCACTGACTTCCACAACAACACGGCCTTCGCCGAATACTGCCAACCACAAGGCCCCTCAATGAGCCCTGAAGCCGCCTGGCACCAATCCGGAACGACCGCCACGACCGATGAAACGCCGCGCAACAGAACCGGACACTCAGGCACAAATCCACGTCTTCCGACAAAGCGAAGTTTCCAGCCCGGGTGCTCTTCAGTTTGAACTGTAAAAAAACTGCCTTCCAGTCTCCAGTCCATTTCAGCAGAAACTGCCGATTCCGTGAAACGTTTCTGCGGACTGGAATCAACACTTTTCCCGGCTCGCAGGCTCGATTCCTGCGAAAAACAATTGGATTTTGCCGGAATTCCCTGCCAATGGCGCAGCGACAGAGCCGAATTGTCCAGGTTTGCCCACCACGCTAACATGCTGGGAAGGTACACACGAACAGCGGCGCCGGCGTTCAGATCCTGCAGGCGATGCCCCGTGTGAAGGTGTCATTTCGTCATTGCTTGCCCGCAGGAGTTCACTGATGGCTGATGTGAAAATCGTAGTGAAAGACAACGGACCGTTTCTCGTCACCGGGCCAGTCACGGTCACCGACGCCGCTGGAAACACCTTCGACCTGAAGGGCAAAGAGACCTTCGGACTGTGCCGTTGCGGTGCCTCTGCAAATCGCCCCTTCTGCGACGGGGCCCACAAGACCTGCGGCTTCCAGTCAGCAGAACGGGCCGCCTGCTGAGAGCGTCCTGAACAGGTTCGCCCAGCGCTGACTCTGCGATTGCTCTATCTGCTGGTCAACTCGCGGTTACCACGAATGCTTTCCGCGGGCCTTCACTGGGGTTCTGCCGGTACCACTGGCAGTTCCCTCAGCAGATTCTCCGAAAACGCAAAGCCCGTAATCAGCAGAGAACAGCGACTGGAGTGGCGGAACTGGAAGGCCTTGCCCGGCAGCAGCCCGGCCGAAGCTTCGTCGAGTTGCCCGGTGCCGGTGACTTCAAGTGTGATCTCCATCAAATCGAACGGCGGACGCACCAGCCGGGCCGCAGCATCCTGTGGATTGGCCAGGGCCTGACGCCGACGTTGCTGCGCCCGTCCGCTCACCTTTCCCGACTCGATTGTTAACGCGCGGATCGGCAACTGCAATCCATCTTCAGGAGCGGTTGACGACGACGGCAGTACCAGGGGCGAAAACTCAGGCTTGCCGCTGATCGTGACCACAAGTGCGTCATCTTCCAGCACCTCGGGTTTCAATGTCAGCGACGAACGCAGCAGGCCGAAGGCTCCCACGCTGTCTGTCAATGAGCCCGTCCATGGCTGCCGCCCCTGGACAATCATCTCACGCTGAGGAAACAGAAACGGCCGCCCGAGCCACGAACTGTAAACTTCCTCCGGACAGGCCGCCCGCAGAAATGCCTGAAAAGCGTCGTCTGTTCCGGCAGCTGCCGCCAGAAATTCACGATGTCCCGCTGGTGATACCGCCGACACCACACCAAATGGATCCACCCGAAACCGAATCGTCATGTTGGCCAGCCGGGACAAGGCCCCGGACGCAAGCCGCGCGGTGCGGGACATTTCACCACCGGTCTCTCGCTGCGGCTCCTGAATTCGGACCACCAGCACCGCATCCCCGTTGGGCTCCACCGATTCCACTCTGTATTCCAGGCGCAGAAAATCGCGGGATTTCAGCACAGTTGCTGGCTGCTCTCCGAAGGTCAGTTGCGTCTCACGCGTGGTGACCATGTTGCAGGAAAACACATCACGAGTCCGCAATCCCCAAATCGCCGGACTGGACTGCGCCGCCACCGGGACCGACCACAATCCAGCAACCAGAGCAGCAGCGATGCACAGGACGCCACACAGACGGCTGCGAAGACGAACCATGGAAACTATTGGGTTCATGACTGCCATTCCCCTGCCCAAACAACGAATCCCCCGAAGTTGACAGCCGGACCGCACATCAAATCGGGATCAGATACCGGCCCCCCTGCACGACCGCCGGGTCCCCGGCATCACAACTATTGGGTTGTCAACCCGCGGGTCACCGACACGACGCTTCCGCCAACGGTAGCACCAGTCGAACAATGTCTCCTCGCTGCCCGTTGAGGGGCGAAGGATTCTCGGTCGACTTCCGGGATCATTGCAGATTCCCCGATTCCGTCCATACGATCCGCTGCCGTCAGACGGGCGAATTCAGAAAACAAATCCCTTTGTCTCTGACCCGGACAGACGGTAAACTCGACAAGGCCTGCCGGAAATCCTGCGAACATTCAGGTTTTCAGCCAACTCGTACCCAATCGTTTCAGTGGCCAGACTGCCGCCGGGGAAATCACGTGAATCCGCTCAGAGAACTGGAAGAACTGGCTGGCCTGTTTCCTGAACCTGCCGAACAACCGCTGTACCTGCGCGCGGACCACGTCGCAAAAGAGGCCACGCCGGAACCCTACCATCACATGCTGGTGCACGAACACCACATGACCGTCAGCATGGAGTCGTGGTACCAGTGTCGAGTGGACGTAGACGTCCTCGACTCCCGCTTTGAAGACGGACTGTATCTGCGAAAAATTGTGCTGCTCAAAAGCGGCACCGCGCAGCCAGTGCAGTTCGGTTACGTGCGATTCAACCTTGAGCTGGTCACACCGCAGGTCCGCCAGGAGATCCTCGAAGAAAAAACTCCGCTCGGGCGAGTGTTGATTCAACACAATGTGTTCCGGCACGTCGATCTGGGTGCCATTCTGCGATTCACAGCCGGTCCCGGCCTGCAGCGCTATCTGGACATGCAGCCTGAAGAAGTGACCTACGGACGACTGGCCACCATCTTCTGCAACGGAACTCCGGCCATTGATCTGCTGGAAATCGCCGCACCGCTCAGCCACTGAGCGTTCAGAAAAGCGGGAAGAAAAAGCGGTCAGGTACCAATAGCCGAAGGGTCCCAGGGGTGCTCCGTACTATTCGTACCTGCCCCCTTTTCCGAACGCTCGGCTCAGGTGGAACTTCGCCCTCCCGCGACTGCCGCCTTCCGAAACTGCCGCGGTTTTCTGACCAACGCTCACGGCTTCTCGGTGTCAGCGCACACGCAGATCATCTGGTGGCAGCCCGGACATCCCTGGCCATATTTCAAACGCACGGCCTCTGACAGATTGATCCCGGCCACATTGGCGATTGTGGCCAGCCAGGCCAGCACGTCAGCAAACTCCTTCGCCGTGTCCTCTTTTGAGGATTCGCGGAGTGCGGCGGCGAGTTCCCCGACTTCTTCCATCAGCCACATGAAGGTCCCCTCGACGCCTCGGGCCTGGTCCTTGCGGGAATACATCCGGGAGATCAGTTCCTGAAGTTCATCCAGAGTCATACGGCAGATCCGTGATTACAGGAGACAGAGGGCGGAAGAGAATGGGCTCAGGGCCGAAAACAGCACAGGCCCGCACTGATTTCAGTGGGGCCTGCAGCAGGAACACGAATGCATTGTGGCTCAGGTGGAACTTCGCCCTGGTGTTGCGTGTCACCGCAAAGGGCAGGGCGACGGCTCCGGTCGTGCCGCAGGCGATCAACCGGGCCGACGAGTCAACTTATCAGTAATTCCAGTTCACACCGATGCTCAGGGTATGCTGAGTGAAGCTGTCTCGTTCCGGCTTCACCTTCGGGAACATATTCAGCTGAGGATTCGAAACATAGTTGACCGACTGAACCGGATCAGCAACCTGTCCGATGAACAGGAATTGCCAGCCCAGTCGCAATTTTGCATCTTCCAGCAGTCTCATGTCCTGCAGCACAGGCACTCGGCTGAACAGCGGCACTTCCGCGACCAGAGACTGTTCGAACAGAGGCGACAGGTGGACTGAGCTGTAGTAATCGCTGTAGGCATTCTTTGTGGGCCCGTTCAGATTGTTCGTGTCATATCCATCCAGAGCCGGGAAGAGATTCGTCACCGGATCCGGCGTGTCTGAAACGCTCATGTGATTGAACAGGTTGTCACCACTGATGCGGATCTGCTCGTTATTAAACATCGCCGCCAGTTTGGAGAAGCCGACGATGGAGAGGCCCTCTTCATCACCAAGGCGATAGTGCAAACCCGCTTCCGGACCACCGAGGCTGCTGACCACTTCGGCAACGTGCTGAGCACGCACCATGACCGGGTCGTAAGGATTGATCTGAATGAACTCCAGATTCCCGTCTTCACCAACGTTGTCCGCGATGAAGTCGTCGTCGTCATCCACACCATCCCCAACCGGGAAGACCTTGGCTGAATCCGGCGTGTCATCGTCACCATCACCGACGTAGCCCAGTCCGCTGTCAATACCGAAGAAGGCAAACTGCTCTTTGACTCGCTGATACCGACCACCGATGATGCTGTTGATGCGGACACCATTCTTTTCATAGAACGGTGTGAACGCTCCGTCGATGGACGATCCGACGGTTTCCACACTGTGCTGCATCAGAAACTGGATGTCGTACGGAATGGCGGCTCCCAGCAGCGAACCATCGTCCACCGGGATGCTGTACAGATTCAGCAGCGTGCGATCCAGAACTTCGAACGTCGTTCCAAAGGCTCCGTAGTCATTCGCATCCTGGTCGTCGAACGGTACCCCCGGAGCCAGAATCTGCCCCATCGTGATATCGAGGTCACTCTGACCGTTCGTCTGGAACGGACGAGTGATCACGCGGCCACCGTTGGCACGCAGGGCGAGCACGGTCGCTGTGTCCATACGTCCACTCAGAGCGTTCTCACGGGCATCGAACGAGCTGGTGTCGTCAATCACCCAGTTGAAGTCCGCCAGCAAGCCGGATCCATCCACATTCCAGAATCCCCCACTGGCTCGCATCCCGTTATTCGTCAGATCAGGGATCAGCGCCGGTGTGGCTGTATCGAAGTAGTGGTAGAAACCGAGACCATCCACGATTTCATCACTGTCCGGGTCATTCTGCTGAATATAAGACTGAGTACTCGGGTTGCCAAAGGGCCCCCGCATGCTGCGTGTCTTTGTACGCGTGTAATCCATGTTGAAAAAGAACTTGCGTGGCTGCGAAAACGGGCCATAGCCGTTTCTCTGATCGCGAAACCACAATCCATCAGACTGATACGTCTGTTCAAAAGCAGGATCATATGGTGATCCGGCAGAGGTGGGTGCTGAACCGGGATGGGGCAGGTAACCCGGGGGAACACTGGCCTGCGGCGGTGCATACTGGGCCGAAGCGACACGCCCGGCTGCCAGCATCAGAACAAAGGGCACGAACGCCTTAAATGAGTGCCGAATCCGCATTGATCCATCCTTGGAGAAGCCGCAGTTGACCACTGCCTTCACTTGATTTCCCTCCGCTGACTCTGCTTCCGTAGCCGTTCAGCCACAAAATCAGCGCATCGAGAGAGTCTGATCGGAAGTATCGGTCAGGCAATTTGAGAAACTGTAACGATTGTTCCGAACGTAACTGGTTTTCGGATCCTGACGACCGTCAGTCGCCACAAACCGCGGCATTTTTCGGCCCACCGACTCGAATCTGCGCCCGGACCTGATCTCGGAAACTTGTGTTTTTCTTCAAAGTGGCAGAAACTGCCGCAGCACGAAGCGTCGGCAATCTGCGGCACCTGCGATGCCAACCGCCACCGGAACGAACAGGATGCCTCCGCGAATTCACCAGCCGGACCAACGCCGCCCCTGCCTGCAGCCGGGTCAGTCGCCAGCTGGTGAAAGCATTCCCTCAGTCCCGGGATGGGGACTGAGCGCTTCCCTGTAACCGGCCTGTTTTTCTCCCACGGAGGCTTTGTGAAAATCGGACTGACTTTCGACCTGCGTTCTGAATACCTGGCCATGGGCTACGATCGCGAAACCACGGCCGAATTCGACCGAGAAGACACGATCGACGCCATCGAAACGGCCATCCGTGATTGCGGACATCAGACGGTGCGCATCGGTCACCTCAGGCAACTGGTCAGCAGGCTGGCGGAAGGCCAGCGCTGGGATCTCGTGTTCAACATCTGTGAAGGGCTGCACGGAATCGGCCGCGAAGCTCAGGTGCCCGCCTTGCTCGAGGGTTATCAGATTCCCTGCGTGTTCGCTGATTCCCTGATGATGGCCGTCTGCCTCCATAAAGGACTCACCAAAACCCTGATCGACCGCGCCGGACTCGCCACAGCCCCGTTTCACGTCGTCGCCACTGTGGCTGACATCGACCAGGTACAGTTGCCTTTTCCCCTGTTCGCCAAACCAGTCGCAGAAGGCACCGGGAAAGGCGTGTCCTCGGCGTCCGTCATTCGCAGTGCCACAGAACTTCGGACCGTCTGCACAGACCTGCTGCAGCGTTTCCGGCAACCTGTGCTGGTCGAAACGTTTCTTCCTGGTCGCGAATTCACCGTCGGAATTCTGGGAACTGGCGAAGACGCAACAGTCCTCGGGACCCTCGAAGTCAAGCTGTTGTCCAACGCCGAACAGGACGCTTATTCCTATGTGAATAAGGAACGCTATGCGGAAATGGTCTCCTACACGCTGGTCCATCCGCAGCAGGATGCTGAAGTGGCTGCCACCGAGTCACTGGCACTGGCCGCCTGGCGCGAACTGCAGGGCCGCGATGGTGGTCGGATCGACATCCGCTCCGATCACAATGGACGCCCGGCCTTCATCGAAGTCAATCCACTCGCCGGACTGCACCCCGTGCACTCTGACCTGCCCATGATCGCCACCAAAGTCGGTCTCAGCTACCAGGAACTGATCCGACGCATCCTCGACTCTGCAATCCGACGAACCAGAGACACTCCACCTATCCTGCCTGGCTGATTGACCCGGTTCCGGATATGCTCCGACGCGAACAGCTGCAGGCAGGTCTGTGACTGTCCCCCCGGCACGTTTAATTTCATACCTCGAATTCTTCTCAGAATTTTGTCTGCGACTTTCTGGCGCAAAAGGGGCCACAGCGTCACCGCGGGGACTCAGTGTGGCCTGTGAGTTCTTTTCGCCGTGGTGGCCTTCAGGCACCCGGGCACCCTCAGAGTCCTTTTACGTTCTGAAATCACGACTTACGGACTATTTCCCGGACAGGGTTTACAGGCATGCATGCCGCGATTTTGTATAATCAGGTTTCCCTGAATGATTCAGCGGCAGACCTGGACGTGCTGGTTCAATGCGTCGAAGTGGAGAACAGCCTGCGCAGGCTGGGGTTCACCACCGACCGGGTTCCCTGCACACTCAACCTGAACGAAGCTCGCAGCAAACTTCAGCAACTTCAGCCGGACGTGGTCTTCAACCTCGTGGAATCACTGGGCGGCGCAGACCGCATGATGTCACTGGCCATCATGCTGCTGGAAGCCATGCCTCTGCCGTTTACCGGAGCGTCTGCCCTGGCCATGCTGCTGGCCACCAATAAGATTCGCGCTAAACAACGCCTCGCTGAGCTGCAGCTTCCCACGGCCCCGTGGATCACTGAAGACACAGCGACGTGGCAGGGCCTGAACGACAACGCCTGCTCGCCGGGAAAAGTCATCGTCAAAGCCGTTGCTGAACACGCATCACTCGGCATCGACGACACCAGCGTGCTGACCTTGCCTCCAGGTGCCGCTGGACTGGCTGCGATTCAGCACCGCATGCGTCTGGAATCCCGGAAACACAACACACCATTTTTTGCCGAAGCCTTTATCGAAGGACGGGAATTCAATCTCAGTGTGCTCGCAGAGCATGGCAAGCCTGTTGTGCTGCCACCGGCAGAAATTCAATTCGTCGACTATCCGGGACACAAGCCACGCATTGTTGGATCGGACGCCAAATGGAAAGTCGATTCCATGGAATTCACCCATACCCCCCGAACATTCGACTTCCCGGTTGGCGATCAACCCCTGCTGGACGAACTGGAAGCGCTCGCGCGGCGCTGCTGGGGCGAATTCGGATTGCGAGGCTATGCACGGATTGATTTTCGTGTCGATGCCGATGGGCAGCCCTGGATTCTGGAGATCAATCCGAATCCCTGTCTCTCACCCAACGCCGGATTCGCCGCCGCCCTTGGCGAAGCCGGTGTGTCCTTCGATCAGGCTGTTCAGCGGATTGTCGCCGATGTTCAGCCCTGAGATGTCATGCGACTCTGAACAACACGGGTACGCAACAACTGCAACGAATCCTCAATTCACGGCGTCCAGACACCCGGCGCACAGGCTTGGTAACGCATTCGCCGCCACCACCATCTCCGGGCTTTAATTTCCTCGCCAACAACAACGGACTCAGGTCATGACAGCTGCCACCTCCTCGCCCCAGCCACACCAGCTGCAGTTGGGAACCGACCTCTGGACTCTGCGTGATGAGGTCCAGTCGGGCGACGTAGCCCTGATTCGCAGCATTGTAGAATCCACCGGCGTTTTTCATGCGTTCGAGGTGGATGTCGCAGTCGAGCTGGTGGAAGACAGACTTCAGCACGGCTCCGCGTCCGGCTATCACTTTCTGATCGCAGAACGCCCGGACGGTGCTGCTGGCTACGTCTGCTATGGAGAAATTGCCTGCACCACCGGCAGCTACGACGTTTACTGGATCGCCGTCACCAAAACCTGTCAGGGGGCCGGGCTGGGAAGGGCACTCCTCACAATGACCGAGCAACGTATCGCGGCACGCGGAGGGAGAAAAATCTATCTCGAAACATCCGGACGCCCGGACTACCTGCCGACACGTACCTTCTACGAGCGTTGCCAGTACGCTCGAGCCGCAGAACTGCCGGATTTCTATGCCGATCATGACGCCAAAATCGTCTATGTGAAAGACGTACGCAGCCACTGACCCGCAAGCAGACTCTCCGCCGTCGATCACTCGAAACTGCCACGACGACGTGCTAGGCTGCAGACCTTGCGGAACCCACCTTCCTTTTTGTGACTTCCTGGAAACCCCCATGCTCCATCCTTCCCGCTCCCCAAAGGTGCACTGCCTGCTGGCGCTGGCCGCGGTTCTGACCGCCGTCGTCAATCCTGTTCAGGCCGAAGAACCGCCAATTCGGGCCCTCCTCGTCCTTGGTGGCTGCTGCCATGACTACCCCGTCCAGCAGAAGCTGCTCACCGAAGGTATCTCACGACGCACCAGCATCGAGTGGACGGTCAGTTACGACCCGGACAAAGGCACCAGTCATCTCAATCCCTGGTACGAAAAAGAGAACTGGTCAGAGGGATTTGATGTGGTGATTCACGACGAATGCACCTCCGACGTCAGGGATCCCAAAGTCGTGGAACGGATCCTGCGGCCACACCGCGAAGGACTGCCCGCTGTCGTGCTGCACTGCGGAATGCACAGCTATCGCACAGAAGGCTTTCCACAGACCACCCCGTGGTTTGATTTCACCGGACTGGCCAGCACCGGACATGGTCCTCAGGAACCCATTGCCATTGAATTCCTCAGCGAAACAAACCCCATCACGCTGGGCCTGAAAAACTGGACCACAGATCGCGAAGAACTTTACAACAATTCTTCGGGACGCCTGCTGGAAACAGCCGAACCACTCGCCATGGGCAAACAAGCGTGGACCGGAAAGGACGGCCGCAGCAACGAAGCGTCAGCCGTGTGTGTCTGGACCAATCGCTACAATGGAAAAACCCGGGTGTTTGCCACGACGCTGGGACACAACAACGTCACCGTCGGAGATGACCGCTATCTCGACCTCGTCACACGTGGTCTGCTGTGGTCCGTCGGACGACTCAAGGACCCGGCGGCAACCGCTTCGGAACAGAAGTGATCTCCCTGCCGCCAAAGGCCTCAGTCCGTGACGGCGGCATTCCGATTGAACAACCAGACTTCATGATCTTCAGGGACTGGACCGTTCCAGATACCGTCGCTCTTCAACTCTTTCAGGACAGCTGACATGACCACTGAACCACTGAAACTTAAAGGCAACATCAAGCACTCCATCGTGTTCTGGTGCTTCAATATCGCCGGCGAATTCTGGGACTTTGAAAAGACCTGTCAGGTTGCAACTTCGCTGGGCTGCAAGTCGATCGAAATCTGTGGACCGGAACACTGGCCGCTGCTGAAGAAATACGGTCTCGTCTGCGCACTGGCCCCCAACGGCATGCCTGGAGCACCGTTTGTCCGCGGCCTGAACAACCGTGACTGCCACGCCGAAGTCATCGCCGCCACCAAAAGCATGATTGACGCCTGCCACGAATACGGCTTTCCCAATGTCATCGCCTTCACCGGCTACAAATGGCGTAATCCGGAAGATCCGACCAGCGGTGAACTCAGCCTGGAAGAAGGTGCAGCCAACTGCATCGAGGCTCTGAAACAGCTGGCCCCCTACGCCGAACAGAAAAACGTTACCATCTGCCTGGAACACCTCAACACTCGAGACGGCAGCCATCCCATGAAGGGACACCCGGGATACCAGGGCGACGACATCGATTACGTTGCCAACATCGTCCGCGGTGTGGGTTCTCCCAGAGTCAAACTGCTGTTTGACTTTTACCACGTGCAGCTGATGAACGGAGACGTGATCCGTCGCATGGAAGAAAACATCGACGTGATCGGACATGTTCATACCGCCGGCAATCCCGGCCGCTGCGAACTCGACGAGAATCAGGAAATCAACTTCCCACCGATTCTTCGCAAACTCGTGGAACTCGGTTACACCGGATATGTGGGCCATGAATTCATTCCCACACGTGACCCGCTGGCCGGTCTGCGCCAGGCCGTGGAAGTCTGCGACGTCTGACCCCACGCAGTCATCCTTTTTAGGTCTGAAGTCTTCTGACGTCCTGCGTAGCGGCCTCCCCTCTGCGCAGGACGCTCGTCCCTTGCCCTTCAGCTGGCCCGCATCAGAGTCCTACAACCGGGACGCTTCACCGACCCGCTCGCTGATCCGCGTGGGCGACTTCGCAGCAGGTACAACGACTTCGGGGACAGCCTGAAAATAGGGCGACGTCCGGAATTCGCTCAAGCCTGGTACCACCTGTCGAGTCCGCAGTGAACGGTACGGCGCCCGGGATTCATAGTCCGCCGTGTCGCTGATCGGCAGCAACGCCAGGTTTCCATCGCAGCCGGCGTTCTCCGGATGGTAGGCCGCAAACCCGCCGGTCCGCAGAGCCTGCCAGTCGATGCAACGGGCCACATCGTCTGCGGTATCCGGAGCGTACATGAAGGGATTTTGTCCCGGTACCACTGCCAGCCCGGCAACGGCCGAACCAAAACTGCCAAGCTGCAGGGCAATCACGTCTTCGTTCAATCCCCGCGACATAGCTGCGGACACATCGCCCCCCGCAGGTGCATCAGCGACGCGAGTGACTGGCGGGAAACGAGCAATCAAACCAGACTCAGGACTGACGACCACGAACTCGTCCATGGACGTGATGACGCTCGCCCGGCATGGAGCAGCGGCCGGTAACCCGGAGATCATCACTCCGAAAAACAGACCACAACTTCTGGCAACTCGACAAATGTCCACCACGAATTTCTCCATATCCTGACATCGCATCGTTTTATGGTAGTGGTATTACCACACTGGCGTAAAAACTGTCAACGCCGGTCTCAGTTGCGCAGCTGGATCCCGGAAGAGCGAAGTTTCAGTGGTTTTGCGTTTTGCCAGCGGCTGTTTGCGTCCTGAACGGCAGGGAGAAACAGTGTTCAACCAGAAGATGGTCGCGTTTCACTCCGCCGAAACGTACGTCTCGCGTGCTCCGGCACACAAACGAACGGGGGGTGTCAGCCCTGCGAGACGTCTGTGTTTGCAGATGTTCACATCAAAGGTGTTCTGCAAGGTGGGCTGACGCCGCACCGCTCGCTGTTTGGGGGACGCCTCGCTGCCATCGAGCAAAAAACGCCCCTGATCTCCCTGTGAACATCGTTGCGCCAATTCAGTACTCGCCTTTCCCCCAAAAGGCGGCCTCCCGAAAACCTGACCTGCCGCGGCATCCTCGCCGGCCCTGCTCATTGCCCGATTTCCGGCCAGAGTTGTCGGTCTGACGGGCAGTTGCCTTCGGGAGGAATTGCGAGGCCCGGGTTTTTCTCTGCGGGGATTCGGGGTTGTGCTCATCGTAAAACATGGTGAACTGAGAAACGTCTTGTAGAAAATGTGGTTTCACTGTGTTCTTCAGGGCGATTCCGGTACGATTCCTGCCATACAAATACTGGGGTCTCTGCCGCCGGGGGCCATGTTGGTGTTCACGGGCACAGCTGCGTTCGTGATCAAAGGGTTCAGTTTCCGGACGATCCAGACGGGTGGTTTGAATCACGATGCAGACACACACTGTCGTACCTATTCAGTCCACGCCTTTGCGTGGCACCGGCACGTTTGATCAACCAGCAGACGGCAATTCCCTTTACCGCCAGTGGGGCGCGCACATCGTGCCCGGCGGGGTGCGATTTTCTGTGTGGGCACCGAACGCCCGTGAAGTTTCGGTCATCAGTGACAGCAATGGCTGGACAGCGGGACGCGACTGGCTCAGTTCGTCTGACACCGGAGTCTGGACGGGGACTGTCCGCGGCATGATCCCCGGCACCCGTTATAAATACGCCATCCGGACTCAGGCGGGCCACCTCGTCGAAAAAGCTGACCCAGCTGGATTCTACTTTGAAAAGCGACCGCAGACGGCCTCCGTCGTCTGGAGCCTGCGTGATTTCACCTGGGGTGATTCCGCATGGATCGAACGCCGTTCCCGCACAGACTGGCTGCATTCCCCGCTTTCCATCTATGAAGTCCATCTGGGATCGTGGAAACGTCCTGACGATGGTCGTACCTTCCACAGTTATCGGGAACTGGCCCACTCCCTGGCCGACTATGTCAGCGAGCTGGGCTACACCCATGTGCAGCTGCTTCCAATTACCGAGCATCCCTTTGACGGCTCATGGGGCTATCAGACGACGGGATACTTCGCGCCCACGTCCCGTTTCGGGTCACCTCATGATTTCCAGTACTTTGTCGATCACCTGCATCAGCGAGGTATCGGTGTGCTGGTGGATTGGGTGCCGGGACATTTTCCTGTCGACGGGCACGCGCTGGCAGAATTCGATGGAACCTGCCTCTACGAACATGCCGATCCGCGACTGGGATTTCACCCGGACTGGAACACTCTGATCTTCAACTACGGGCGCCGGGAAGTCAGTGACTTTCTGATTTCCAGTGCGCGGTTCTGGTGTGACGTTTACCATGTGGATGGACTGCGTGTCGACGCGGTGGCCTCCATGCTGTACCTCGACTATTCCAGGGATTCCGGACAATGGATCCCCAACCAGTACGGGGGACGTGAAAATCTGCAGGCAATCGACTTTCTGCGCCGCCTGAACACCATGCTGCATGCCGACTTTCCGGGCATTCTGACAATCGCCGAAGAATCCACCGCATGGCCAGGGGTCTCGCGCCCCTGCTATGACGGCGGTCTGGGATTCACGATGAAATGGGATATGGGCTGGATGAATGACACGCTGCGATTTATGCGGCGCGACAGTATTCATCGCAGCTATCATCTCAGCGACCTGACATTTCGCAGCATTTATGCGTTCTCCGAAAACTTCGTCCTGCCGCTGTCACATGACGAAGTGGTGCATGGGAAAAGGTCACTGCTGTCACAAATGTCCGGAGATACGTGGCAGCAGTTCGCCAATCTGAGACTGATGCTGGCATCACAATACGCGTCCCCCGGAAAAAAACTGCACTTCATGGGCACCGAACTGGGGCAGTGGACCGAATGGAATCATGACGCCGAACTGGACTGGGTGCTGCGGACGTTCGCATCGCACGAGGGCATTCGCCGCATGCTGTGTGATCTCAATCGACTCTACGGCACCCAGACCGCGCTGCATCACACGGACCACGACAGCAGCGGATTCTCGTGGATTGTCGGGGATGATCAGACCAACTGTGTGATGGCGTGGGTGCGTCAGAGCACCACGGATGGTGAACAGATCCTGGTCGTCTGCAATCTCACACCAGCCCCGCATCAGCACTACCGGATCGGTGTTCCCGTTCCCGGCTTCTACAGCGAGATCTTCAATAGCGACGGCACATGGTACGGCGGCACAGGAGTTGGTAATCAGGGTGGAGTGTATTCGACGGGCGTCCCCATGCATGGCCGAACGCAAAGCATCTGCATCACAGTCCCGCCACTGGGTGTGATGCTGTTTCGGGCCATCGTCGCACCGCCGGACACGGCCGGGCCGTCGGCCGACGCATCAGCGGATCAGGCAATCGGCGACAACTCCGAAACTACCCCCATCATGGGCCTCTGACATATCGTGACACCGTGGAAAACGGCGGTTTGCGGCCCGATAAACAGGCCCAGCGAGACGCGGCTCGCAATTTCAGGTCTGTACCAGATTGGCGGTCCATGTACTGGCAGCGCCATTCAGGATCACGGGAAGCCAGGCCGCCAGATCCGGAGCCAGCAAGCCACTGCTGCCAAACGCCATACAGGCCTGAGTCAGAGCGTAGGATCCACCGAGGACCGCTGAACAGACCGCCATATTGGTAATCAGACTGTGCGATTCACGTCGCACGACCAGCGGCAGTGCCATCGTGATGGACAGCAGACACAGGATTGGTCGCGTAATTCGTGTATGCAGTGCCAGACTCTGACTGCGCAGCGGCACGGTCCCGGTGGAAGGATTCTGAATTCGCCGAATCAGTTGCAGCGACGACAGCAGCTTCAGGTTTTTGCCGCGGTTGTAGAGTTGGTCGAACGTGACTTCGGAATGAATGAATACGTCCTGACCATCGTTCACAGCGTGGATACGTTCCCGCCCCAGCGAGGTCAGCACCGAGGGATCAAATTCACCCTGAATATTCTGCAGCAGCCAGCCGCTGCGTTTTGCTTGGCGACCATCAGCCGTGATGAATCGCGCCTGCTCCGCCTTCAACACACAACTGCGAGTGCTCAAGTGGGTTTCAGGCAGCGAAAAACTGGCCCCGATCAGCGTCTGAGAATCCACCAGCACCTGATCGCCGTCAATATGCATCAGGAAATTTGAGTAGTCATAGACGGGTTCGACGCGCTGCACTTCTGTGGTCTGACTGCCCCTGGGCATCTGCAACTGCACGGCGAGCGCTGGGATCATGAATTCCTGATTGACAATCAAACACAGATTCAGAACCGCCGCGGAGAGCAATAGAGGGCGGAGTAATCGAAACGCGGGAATTCCGGCAGCCAGCAGCGGAAACGTCTCGGAGCTCTTCCGCAGCAACCCCAGCACAGTAATGACGGAAATCACGATCAGGATGGGGCCTGCCATCTCAAAGAATTCGAAGGAACGATAGAAGTAGTATCTTCCAATGCCTCCAAACAACAGCATGTGCCGCGACGCGGCAACCGACTCCAGCCCCTTAACGGCATTGTCCTGAAACTCATCGATGTTCATGAAGAGATCGATGACCACATACAGGCCGTACGCCGCCAGAAACAGCAACGCAAACGTGTGCAGCAGACGCCCAGTCAGATAACGGTCAAATGTCGTCAGCATGCATCCCTGCCGAGTACTCTGCGATGGCCTGCGAGCCTGAAATAGATACCACAATGGCCATCAACAGTCTTCCACCTCTGTGGATGTCCTGAGCCTGGCTGACCGCACCGGAGATGAATCCGGCCTCCCAGTCTCCTGCACTGTGGATCCCCTGAAATTACAATGGAAATCCGCCCGGGCCGTCAAGGTCGGTTCGGTCCCCCTCGGGGGTTCGCACATCAGAATCGACTTTGCCGGCGCTCCGAAAGTGGCCTCGATTTTCCCGGCATGGGAATCCAGGCAAACGCCGCAGGACAAATCGACGGCCGGTCCCCTCGCAGGATCTCCCGAAACTCGCGGTAAACTGAACACGCGAACAGTAAAACAGCAGTGGCCGCCACAAAACAGTCAGTTGTTGTTGAAAAAGTTGACACGCAAACGAGATCTGTCATACTCTACAGCAGCTTATTGTTCTTTTCCTGCAGGATTTCAAAGGATCTTCACAATGTCACGACGTCAGGTTCGTCGGACCGCGTTCACACTGATTGAACTGCTGGTCGTTATCGCCATCATCGCCATTCTGGTTGCCCTGTTGCTGCCGGCCGTACAACAGGCTCGTGAAGCAGCGCGACGTACCCAGTGCAAGAACAATCTCCATCAGCTGGGGATTGCGTTGCACAACTACCACGATACCCACAACGTGTTTCCTCCGGGGTCATTCTGGAACAATGTGAATGCCGGACGTACCTACCAGCAGGGTAGCTTGCTGACGCACCTGTTGCCCTACATGGAACAGGCCAATATGTATCAGCAGATTCCGTTCAACGCTCCCCCAACCGGCAGTTTGAACGTGAACGACGCAGTGCTTCCGGACGGCCGCCTGATGCGACAGGTGTTTTTCGTACCAGGCTACGTGTGCCCCTCCGACACCGCCGGCAAGAACTTCAACAGCCGTTCAACTGTGCAGAACTACGCAGGCAGCAAGGGTGCATCTAACGCGGGCAGCCCGACGGGGGGCAATCCCAACGGCAGTCCAACCTGCCCGGACAAATACCTCGGCTATATCACTGGCAGTACACAGGCTGGTAGCCGTGTTTCTGGTCCGTTCTATCGCAACGGCTTCAGTGATGCGATGAAAAACTGCACCGATGGTTTGTCGAACACCATCTACATCGGTGAAGTTCGCCCGGAATGCAGCAACCACATGCGACAGGGCTGGCTCGAAGCAAACAACGGTCAGGGCATGGCCTCCACGCTCTACCCAATCAACCTGAACACCTGCAACGAAAGCTCAGCCTCAGGTTGCAACTGGGTCAACAACTGGGTGGATGAATTCGGATTCCGCTCACGTCACACCGGTGGCGCCCAGTTTCTGCTGGGTGACGGTGCGGTGCGATTCATCTCCGAGAACATCGATCACGTGACCTACAACCGACTCGGAGCCAAAGCTGACGGTCAGACCGTGACAGTTCCGGGCGAGTAGTTTTTCGTCTGACAGAATTTGCGGTGCCCCTGATGATCCATCAGGGGCATTTGCATTTCAACGGCATTCATTTTTTCGCAATTCATCCGGCAGCAGCAGGCAAGTGCCGGTCGTGTTCTGAAGCCTCCTGGCTCGCTGAAATTGATCGCTCAGCGCACAACCAGCGATTTGCTGGCGATGTCTCTGCTTTGTTCCACAGGAAGGATATGACTATGCGTTCATGTGTCTTGTTGCTCTCCGCCGGGCTGTTCATGACCTCATTGCTGGGTTGCAGCAAGAGTGACCGACCAGACATCGCCTTTGCGTCGGGCCGTGTCACCCTCGACGGCAATCCGGTCGAAGGTGCATCAGTCAGCTTCGAGCCGGTCGGCGGCGGGCGTCCCTGCAGCGGGATGACGGATGCTGATGGCGTTTACAAGATCACCAGCTATGAGCCATTCGATGGCGCGCCGGTCGGTGACCACAACGTCGCGATCATCAAGATCAGCGGCGAAGGCTCGTCTGTGCCCGCCGGAGAAGATCCGACCATGTCACTCAGCAATATCAGCGGCCCCGGTGCTGAGAAGAAGGATGACAAGCAGCCCGAAACCATTTATCTCGTCCCACGCAAGTACGGCAGTGTCAAAACCTCAAACCTGAAGGTTACCGTTCCGTCCGGTGGCAGTTCAGAGTTGAATTTCGAGCTGACAGCTCGGTAGTCCGAAACATTCGCCGTCAGGACAGGCCTCTGAAGGTGTTCCGAAAATCATTCGGAACACCTTTTTTTTGGCCTGCCGCAGCCTCAACGTCCACCGTCCCGGGACTCCGTTTACCGCACATTTCCACTGTCTTGCGAGGATTTCTCGTGTTGCCAGTCAGCCTCATCGCCGCTAAACGAGACGGACGCGCACTGTCTCGTCAGGAAATTGCCTTCTTCGTACAGGGCGTTACCAGCGGAGAAATCCCGGATTATCAGGTATCGGCCATGGCCATGGCCATTTATCTGCAGGGTATGACCACGGAAGAAACCACCGCTTTGACAGCAGAAATGCTGGCGTCCGGGGCTTGCCTGAAGTGGCCGGACGACGGCATTCTCAGAGTGGATAAGCATTCGACCGGGGGCATTGGCGACAAGACCTCGCTGATCCTTGCACCGGTACTGGCCGAATGTGGTCTGCAGGTTCCGATGATTTCCGGACGTGGGCTGGGCCCCACAGGTGGAACTCTGGATAAACTGGAATCGATTCCAGGGTTTCGCACCAATTTGTCCCGCGCAGAGATCCAGAGTGCTGTGCAGACGGTGGGCTGTGTGATTACAGGAGCGTCTGCCGAACTGGCACCTGCGGACCGTCGCCTGTACGGGATTCGCGACGTTACGGCTACAGTGCCATCGATACCACTGATTACCGCCAGCATTATGAGCAAGAAGCTGGCGGAATCCCTGAATTCGCTGGTGCTCGACGTGAAATTCGGCAGTGGTGCCTTTATGAAATCAAAGACGCAGGCGACGCAGCTTGCGAAATCGCTGGTCCAGGTCGGTCGTCAGATGGGCTTACCCACCGTGGCGCTATTGACCGATATGAACCAGCCACTGGGACGCATGTGCGGAAATGCGCTGGAGGTCCGCGAAGCCCTGGACGTGCTGGCAGGGCAGGGGCCTGCAGACGTCAGGCACCTTACTATTGAACTCTGCTCGGAATTGCTGCTGCTGGCAGGAACCGACAAAACGGCCCAGGCCGCTCGCTCGCGTTGTGAACGTATTCTGGATTCCGGAGCCGCACGTGAACGATTCAGTCGTATGGTCGCCGCGCAGGGCGGGAACACCGCGTTCTCCCTTGAAACCGCGCCCGTTACAGAACTTTGTGCGGCTGATGCCGGGTTTATCCGTTCGATTCAGACGGAAGATCTGGGGCTGGTTATCGTGGAACTGGGTGGCGGACGCCGTCA
>JBDKIW010000274.1:0-13222 GCA_039796955.1 Planctomycetota bacterium | reverse complement strand
AGCCAAAACCCGTGATCAGCGTTCATCAGCATCCAACAGCAGAGTCGTTTTCCGCAGCAGACAGCCTCGCACCGCGATCCCGCAATTGCCCCCCTCGGTCGTCATTAGCCGTGCGAACCACGCAGCTCTGCAGGGTGCGATGTCACACTTTGCACTCTTTCCCGCGAGGCAGCAACATGGCGACGGCAGATAAGCATTCCGCGTCTTTGACCGTCGAATCCGGAACCTCGCTGGCGGAGGCCAGTGCTGCAGTTGCCTTGCGTGGTAAGCCTCTGCGGACATCGCGAGAGTGGTGGGCCTGGGGCCCGCAGGCCGGATCCCCCCAATCGGAACGCCTTGAGCATTCGCTAATGTGGAGATTCAATAAAACGGAGCCTCGGTAGCGACCGGGTCGCCTTCCTCGAAAACACCGAAAAATACACCAAAAAATTCCAAACAGCACCAAATCAGCCCGAAGATTTTGACCCGAATGTTCTTTCACGTGTAAACGATTGTTGGAGGTCAAAAAAAGAAACACTGTCAATCAGTCATCAGCTGCAGGGTTTCTTCCAGTTCGCGTCCCGACGCATTGAATCAGAAGATACGGCTCTTTCGCTCGAGGAATTGGTTCAGCAGTGGCGAAACAACATGGAATACTCTGCGGCGGTGGAGGACGTCCGGCAGGGTATCCTCGACGAGGCCAGCGGACTTGTCGAACCAGCCACAACGGCGTTCTTAGATATCCGCAGGCAACTGGGAATTAACGATTGAACCGCAGTGTCGTCATCACTCCACGAGCGAGGGCACAGATTCGCAAAATCCGCTCTCTGGTCGGCAGAGAATCGATCATCGCTACACGCCGCACAGTGGCTGACGCAGATTGAATTGGCAAGTAGCAGCCTTGCGAACAATGGCGAATGTCAACCCTTGGCAGCGGAATCTGACACGTTCGATTTTGAGTTTCGGCAAATGCTGTTGGGACTGTCAGGTAAATGGACTCACCGAATTCTGCCTGCGACTTACGATCAGCAAATCGCGGCGTACGCAGTATGTCATCCTGCACAGCCGGACATCGACCGAACGGACATCGAGTAGACTCCACTGAGACGCGTGATTGCACTACCTTCAGTCGCAGGTCCCGAAAACCGGAGTGCCCTCACGGGTACCCAGGATTCAAATCCCTGTCTGTCTGCTTCGGTAGTCGCTCGAAAACGCAGGCTTTATCTCAGAAATCCCGAGTTCTCTCGGGGTTTCTTTGCGTTTATGGCCCGAGATTCTGCCTGTCACGTTTTGCACTCCGAAACGCAAACGAATGCAGATCGATGCAAAATACGGCGAATTGTCCGGCACCAATACGGGCACACTGGCACCACCGTCGGCACCTTCTCAGGGTCATTTCTCACGAGTATTTCCAGATCACCGGACCGAAAAACCGGTGCACTGTGATGGCTCTGATGATGTCGGCCCGCCATAACAGATACGTGCATGCCACGCGCCTCTGGATACTCTGAGGTCAACAATTCTGCTCGTCATTGATTGAGTTGCGGAGATGGCCGATCACGTCGGGCATTTGCAGACAGACCGTTTCTAAATGAGGACGGTTCATCCTGATGAACCAGCGAATCAAAGTGTTGGCATCAATTCTGTCAAAACAACCGGATTCCGGGACGCGTAAACGTGGCCCGAAGACGTGCACGAACCGCCATCAAGTTGATTGCATCTGCGAAGTTCGTCCCGAATCGTTCGCTGCATCAGCGATGTAATCGGAGCAGTTTCCACACTTCTCTTTCGGGGTGAAGCGAACTCATGGTCGGTGTCTGACGAGGACATTCTTTGCTCTTCCCGTTTCGAAACTGGCGACGGATGCGAGTCCGTTGTGTGCAGTCGATTTGTCGCCGGGCTCCAGACTACGGAGACTCTTCCACAATTCTTTGGAACACATCTTTTGCCGTCTGATAGTCCGCGTCGGCAGTTGCTCGTTCATTGGCTCGGTACGTATGCGCTTTCGCTTTCCAGCACTGCTCGACACTTTTCAGGCACCATTGAGCACTCAAGCGACTGGCTCGAACCGGCTTTTCATCAACAATCACAAACACGGGATTTGTATGCGCGTTGGGAAATATCCGGATCGCGGCCCACGAACTCTTCTCGATGATGTGTTCGAAGGTCACAGTCTGCTCAACTCCGTCACTGCTGATTTCCTGACTCGCTACGGGAAAACCATTGATGATCAGCTCTACGGGCAGTTTGCGATTGTCGTCATACAGCCCGGCAGCTTTGATTTGAAATTTCACGTTGCCGGGCACTGACAGGTGCAGTTCGCTTTCGTTGGTTCCTGCCTCGACAGTCTGTTTGGTTGTCACGGAGGAAGCAGCAAACTCCATCAGATGACATTTGCCGTCACTCACATAACTCCGGCCCGCCGCTAACGCATCGCACCACGCGTCAAAGTCCAGCTTGCCGTCGACGCGAACATACACTCGCCCCAATCCAACACGTTCACCGCTCATGCAGGGAAAATCCGTTTCGCCACTCGCACGGACTCGAAATCCGCAATTCAGAATATGATACCACATGTTGAACTCGGCCGTACGATCGCTGTTCATGGTTGCGATGAAGTTCACTGCCGGCACTGGTTTGTCATCTGGTCCCGGCACCGTATGAGCCGCGTTCATGATGAACTCATTCGCGCCAATTCCGTCAAAGGCGGGGATGTTGTACGTTGGCAGGCCATTCGGTCCGTCCAGCCCATCGGTGTTGGGGACACGATCGACGAATCGAGTCAGCCCGCTTGCGGAATGCGCGGAACCACAGACGGCTCCCTGACGCCTGGCCCATCGAAGAGTATTCAACCCCAGCGTCGGCCAGTGCTCCCTGGAATCACCGCCGGGCGGAATCTGCTCCTGCAATCGCAGCAGATTGAGATGCCCTGAGGCATGAGAGCCGAATCCCGAAACTTCCACGTCATACCGAATCAGGTAAGGGTACTTCGAATTTGCATCGAGTTCTCCCGTGAAAAATCGCTTTTGAAAATCGAAACATGGCCCCCAGGTCAGACAGCAGCCGACTTTCAGATCTTCTCCCATACAATGTCGAAGCATATCCGGAGGAGCGACGCCCTGGGTTGGGCTTTCATAGTGCGCGCAACCAGCAGCGTGAATATGATGATCGCCGGACCAGTAGCCTCGGCGAGAAGGATCAATCCACCGCTTGACTTGATATTCAAGAGTCACCGGTTGGTCCTTCACAACCAGACTCCGCGTCTCTGAAAGAGACTCAGGTCCACGCGAACATACAACGATGTAGTTTCCCGTCGGCAACCGGACCGTTTCCCCATCGGCTCGATAGATCTGCCGCTGAAAAAAGAAATCCGGAGCAAGTCGCTTCGTCTGCGGCGGGTAAACTCGACCTGCAGCGTCTGTGATCTCAAAGCAGGCCATCGCGGGCCGATCGGTATCATCAACCACACGAAAGGTCACGTCCGTCGAAGGCAGAGTCGTAAACGAAAACGGACTCCCTCCCCAGTCACTGCCTCCGTTCGCGTACGCGAGTTCGATCCAGTCGATTCTCCAGTTGCAGGGCTTTCCATTGGGGTCGATCCGGATGCCATTGACATGGCCATCGTCGGTGAATGGAATCTCGTACAGCATCTCGCGCCCCGGTTCAACATTGAATGCAATCACGTGGCCAGGATCAGGCTGAGGCCGTTCTTCGGACCACCAGAACATCTGCCCGACACCCGCCTCTTCCGCACGCGCCCAAAATCGCAGGATCAGATTTCCTGGCTGCGCGGACCTTGCGAAGTTCGTGCCAAAGAATGGATCTTCACCAGTCCCTTCCACCTGCAGCGAACCCTCATGAGCTTTCAGTGTTGTTTGATTCATCGATTCCCAGCCAGCGGTATCCTTTTCGAATCGCCAGTCCGCGATAATCGAACTGGTTCGATTGACGCTGGCAGCTCCCGGCTGAGGAGCAGCAAACTCAATGCGAGCCGTCTGTTCGCCAGCATCGCGGGAGTACACTTCGACAATCCGATACTCCAGCGGCAAGCCGGTCAGCGTTGGCGTCATCGGCTGTCCGTCGAACATGGAAAGGCTCAGCCATCGCGAAGGCACGTCTTCCTCTGGCGAATGCGGCAGCGGTTTTGCGTTGGGACTGTCGATGCGAAGACGAACGCGAACTTCCGGCTCGTTGAGGACCTTGATCAGGAATCTCTGCCAACCCTGTTCAATCAATTCCGCTTTGGCCTCACGACGAACGACGACCGGTGCGGCATCTACTCGCAGCGAGACCGCCGCCAGACAATACGGGTCGAGTAATTCCTGAACTCGAGACGTCAGTGAGTCCTCGTCAGCTTGCTCGATAAGTTGCGTCAACTGCGTCTCTGTCTCTTTCGACAATGGCATGCCAATATGATTCAGCGTGTCGCGCAGTCGCTGGAGTTGTGCCAGTAACGGCTGTCGCTCAACCGTGGCTGCCATTGGCCATGATTCATCAGCCCGAGTGACAGTCGAAGAAGCGATCAACAACAGCAGTGAGAGAATTCGTAGTAACATCATTGTCGAACCAGTTCTGTCAGTTTTTGCGGTCGCCATTTGAGATTCCAGAAGGATTCACCTTCAGCAGCACATCCGCACTCGCGCGGAAGCCGAGATCCTGTGTTCCCTGGCCCACATCGGCTTCGAAACGCACTTCGCGTCGGCCTGCAGGATCGCTCCTCAGTTCCAGTAACTTCCATTCGGTTTCCTCGCCGGAAAGGATCGACGACGAAACCAGATTTTCCATCAGTCGCACGTCGCACCAGTCTGCCGGCTGAACGTCTCCGCCAGACTGATCAAGGGCACGAATTCTCAACGGGGCCTGAATTCCTGCTTCGTTGTGAATCTCGATCAGGAATCGATGAGTCCTGTGCTGAACGATCGATTCGGGCAGCGTCACAGGAGCCAGCTTGACTCGAGATTCCGGATTGATTTGCACCTTCAGGATCGTCAGCGGCTCAGCGGCGTTTCGCAGGTTGCCGGTGTGCACAGACTGCCTGACCGCGTTCACGAACGGATCCTCATGACTTAACGGCGAAACAAACGATGCCTGCATCAGCAGAAGATCTCTCTGTTCGTCAATCGTCGCCATGCCCTGTTGCGGAGGCTGCGATCGGATCGCCATCAGCCGTTCATAGCGACGAATGGATTCACCAGCATACGCGAGAGCTTCATTCCGCTGATTTGCGTTTCCGAACAAGCCCTTCGTCTGGATGTCGCGAATGTGCAGCCGCATGCGATCGATCCACTCATGAGCCGCCTGATCGCGAAACACCGAACGCCCATCAACGTGAACGTACACCGCACTGGTATGCGCGATATCCGCATGCCAGATCGCGTTCCACTGATTGTTCCGCGAACACCTCGCCACAATCCAGCGACTTTCGCCAGCAGGTATCGTGACGGTTAGATCTGCTTCCTTCTCCTGAGTCTCGATCTCTTTGAGAACCGCACCATTGGAGAGTATCTGAACTCGCCCCAGCGGAAAGCGCGATTTCGCCGTGACTTGAATCTTCAGCGGTTCATTGGCTGTCGTCGTCAGGACGTCACCAATCTCTCTGTTGTTCACGGTCAGAGTCATCAGCGGACCGGACGTTGTAAACGTACGACCTCGACGAATTCCATCGATCCACTTTTCGTAGGCGAAGTCGCCTTCGACCTTCACATACGTACGCGCACAACCTGCAATACGGGCCGGATGATCGCTGCCGTTGGTCAGCGGTAACTGGAAACCACAGTCGAGCAGGCGGTAATAGTCATCCGGCTCAATCTGATCGAGCGAATCCGTCAGTCCATGCACGGCATTCAGAGGCAACTCATGATTGGCCCCGACTCCGTGCGCCTCGATAATGATGCCCCCCTGTTCACGAGCCTGCAGAATGGCGGTCCTGTTGATCGGGTAGTCCAGAGAATCATCACCGGCAATCTGCGGTCCGGTGCCGATAGGAAGCACCAGCCACTTCAGGTTCAGGAAACAAAGGTGCCCATACAGATTCTGATTGCGATACTCTTCGGCCATCTCGATGTGATACTCGGAATCACTCATCGTGACCACAGGTCCCATGGGTGCCTGTGATGGCTTGATGAAGGCATCGATTGGCGTGCGATGCAGCAGAGTCAGATTGTTCGCCACACGCAGATCTTCGGCCCGCTGAACGAATGCCAGATCGGTGAGTGGCAAGTCGACATTCCACGCATTTGTCACCCAGTGAATGTGTGTGTCCCCGCTGACCCAGCCTTGCTCCTTCGCATTCAGCAGTCGCCTGGAGACAAGCGTCAGATCGCGTGTCTCACCTGCCGGGACGTCGATCGTTTCAGTCACCAGATCGTGTTCGAAACCGCGTTCCAGTGTGACGGTAGTGCTACCGGGTGGTACGTCAATTTCGAAACTTCCATCCGCATAGAAGAATGGCACGCGTGCCACCCCCATTGACGGCAACAACACAACAGGCTTTTCGGTAAACGTCCGATTCTGTGCAAACGGGCCCGCCATCCGAAGCTGTCGATCACTTCCTTCGACCCAAATCCTCGCTGCCGTCGAAGAGCCTGTTTCGCCATCCAGCAGCTTTGCACGCAGTCTGGCGGAAGCCACCATTGATACCGGGAGTGTCAAGGTCCGCGTAAGCTCTCCGGCTTTAAAAACCAGTTCGGCCTCCGCAGGTTCTGCGGCGATTTCCACCAACAGTGGCTGCGATGATTCGCGCGGAATGTTCATCAGGCCCGACACGAATTCCGGAACCGCCGGCGAAGCGACCGCAAGGGTCAATGGTGCGTCCGTTGCATTGTGCATTTCCACGATGACAAACCGAGTCAGGCCTTTTGCCACGATAAGCGGCGCGACAGGGACATTCCAGCTCAACTTGTCTCGATTCCAGCTTGCCGACAGTGTGACGATTCGTTGCTGCAACTCCTGCCGCAGCTTCGCGCGGGTCGTCAGCAGGTCGCTCAGGGTGCCAGACAGTGGTTCCTGTGTGGCCAGTCGATGCTCGTTGAGCAAATGATCGAGCACCTGAGACTGGATTCGCAGCGGACACCGGCGCGCGAGGTCGGCGAAGAACTGGTACTGTCCAGGTGCCAGAAGCCGATCCTGTTCTGAAGGTTGCTGTTCTGAAGGTAGCTGCGTCGACTTCGCCGTGATGGAATCGTCCGACATTGAATTGCTCGACGCAAATTTCCTGGTCGATCCCTTCACCGCCGCTGACATTAACGACTTTCGGTGCAACTCCGGCGGATGTGCGGAAACCTGGTCCGACAGGGCTCCGTAAAGACAAACAGAGCAGAGAAGCGTCAAAAGCAGCGGTGATCGGAAGGGCATGGCTATCTTCGCGTCCGGTCGGCAGAGTCGATGAAGGCAGGATTGGAGCGGAAAGTGACCTTGCGAAGACCAATCCCGCCTGTAGGATATCCTACAAGTTGCGTTTTGAAAGAGGGGGATGATGCAAACTGCAAATACGACTGGAAAAGGCCGACGGTTGTTGGTCGACCAGGTACTGGACTCACTGACCAGCCTCATTCGCACGGAAGGACTCTGTCCTGGAGATCGCCTGCCGAGCGAGGCGGAGTTGTTTCAGCGAATGCAATGCAGCCGCAATGTGCTGCGTGAAGCCGTGGGACGTCTGAATTCACTGGGATTGGTCGAGGTGCGTCGCGGAAGTGGGATGTTTGTGGGTACGGCCGATACCGTTCGCTCCTGCGCGTTGTTGCTGCGATCGACAATGACGATTTCCATCAGCGACCTGATTGAATTCACCGAGTTCCGTCGGGCGATTGAGGGTTACGCGGCTCGACAGGCCGCCATAAATGCAACTGACTCAGAACTAGCGGAACTCAACGCCCTCGCCATGGCGATCGACGATGCTGACATTTCTCGAGAGGAGAGCCTGCAACGTGATTCGGCATTTCATCTGCGGCTGATGAAAATCGGCGGGAATCGACTGATGGCGGCGATTCTGGAATCGCTGCTCGATTTTCTGCAGGCATCAATGCATTCGACGACAGCGACACCCCGCGATGTTGAGACCAGTCGTCAGCTTCATGCCGCAATCATGGACGGACTTTTGCGTCGTGATCCCGCCGCAGCAGAAAGTGCGATGGAATTGAATCGCCAGCACACGATCGACTGCTTAACTCGTCTCGAAGAGACTCCCTAACATCTTCCCACAGATCCCACAGAAGTCAGACTACCCGCATGATAATCAATCGCCGTGAGTTTCTGGCCGCTGTTCCAGTCGCACTTGCATCGGCAACAGTTTTAGCTCGTCAGGGCAACAGCGATCAATCGCTCCGCGCGTTCCTCCAGCCGCATGTACTGCAGCGGGAGACGCTCGACCGATTTCTGGATTCCAAAGCACAGGTGTGGGCAAAGTTTGATCCTGAATTGGGTTACCTCCTGAGAAACGCGTTCGTTCGTGATGGCGTCGATGGCTGTCACACGCTGGCACGTTATCAGGATTCAGGTCAGCGTCAGCAGGTGAATTTCCCCGATCAGCCATGTCGAATCAATTCCTATGGCGACAGTTTTACTCAGGGGCATCAGGTCAGCGATGGCGAGACCTGGCAGGAGATTCTGTCGGCTCATTTTTGTGAACCGATCCGCAATTTCGGCGTGGGGGGCTTCGGCGTCTATCAGGCCTATCGGCGGCTGTTAAGAAACGAAGCGACGAATGCGTCCGCAAAATATATTCTTTTCAATATCTGGGGAGACGACCATCTCCGCAGCGTCTACGCATGGCGCTGGCTGGCTTTTCCGGAAAATGTTCTTGAATCGATGTCCGGGACGATGTTTCATGCCAATCCCTGGGTCCATGCAAGGCTGGATGATCGCGGTGAACTGGTGGAACGTGACAGCCTGTGTCCGACCGAGGCTTCTCTTTATCAGTTGTGTGACCTGGATTTTCTGGTCAGGACCTTTCAAGAGGATGAGATCGCTCATCTGCTTTTCGCGCAGCGAACTGGTGCCTGCCTGAGTCTTGAAGTGCTTGAAAGAGTCGCCGCCAAATGCCAGAGAACCTTGCCCGATCTGACTACCCCGGACTCGATCAAAGCTGGGGCCACTCAACTGTTGCATGAGTACGCGGTCCGAGTTGGCATTGCCGTCATGGATCGTCTGCACGAATACTGCAAACGGAATGAAAAGGAACTGATGGTGCTGTTGAGCTATCCGGTGGGCGCCGTCTGGCACGCATGCAATCGCAGTCCAACGGACGACCCGGACAACACAGACTGGCATCCGCAGTACTTTAAAGACCATCTGGTGGCGAAGGGAATTCGACTGGTCGACAGCCTGCCCGCTCACGTCGCCGAATTTGACACGTTCAAACTGACCGCTAAAGAGTATGTCGATCGCTATTATATTGGTCACTATACTCCGCGAGGCAACCACTTCTTTGCGTACGCTGTTAAGGATGCGATCCGATACTGGCTCACGCCTGCTCCGCCCGCCTACCAGAACAACGGCGAACCACTCATTCGCTTTCAGGGCTACCTGCCCGGCTGAACCCGCCGCAGGAATCCACCCGATCGGCTGCTTGAAGACCGCTTGGGCATTTTTTGAGGCCACACACGCACGGTGGCCTCCCGCTACAGAATCCTTAGCCCATGTTTCTGGCCAACGGGGCACCTTGCTGTCTCGCTGACTGCCACTCAGGCGAAACCTCGTCCCGACCGAATCTGCCCCCCCGAAGGAAATAGCAGAGAAGGAAACGCACAAGGACACCCAGCGGAGGCAAATACTCTGAAGGAAATGAACTTTCGAACGATATGCGTGGAAGGCAACCAGCCCCCCTGTCAGTCACGGTCTCCTCGTTGCTGAAATTGGTGGCAAAAACCGTGCTGTTTCCGAGGGAAGAGGTTGGGCAATGCATTACGGTTTTGATTTGCGTTTCCGTGACCGTGATTTCGACACCAGAGACGCGTCAGTCATGGGCTCATGACGCCTGCGACGGGTGGAGTGATGAAGAAAGGCCAGTCTGGGGGCAGCCGAATGTGATGAACGGTATCAGCGAGAATTTGAGTCAGCGGCTTACGTCGCCTGAAAGACCGAGAAAGTTGATCGATTGCGTGGGGGCGGGTGGATTATTCTTCCGTCTTGAACAGCGATCATCAAAGCGCCTGCGATTAAGCAGCATTTTGCGTCTCCCCTGTAGAAGTACACTCGTGCAAAACTCTCGGCACTCTGACGGTCGATGATCAATATAAACCTAATCTGCCAAATTGTTTACGTTTTTAACTGGCCTGAAAAACCGCGGTACCCTCACAGGTACTCACGGTTTGAATCCCTGTCTGTCTACTTCGATAGTCGCTCGAAAACGCAGGCTTTATCTCAGAAACCCTGAGTTCTCTCGGGGTTTCTTTGCGCTTACGGACCTCAGTTTTGGCCCGTGTCCGTCGCCCTGTCCCCGGGTTACAGGAGTGCAAAAAGGGGAAAACTGTGACAACACGAGGAAAATTGAATGGCACCCATCCAGGCACCTGGGCACCACTGATTGCACCGTTTTTCGGGGCGGTTTTGGGGGAGCGTTGGTTTGAGAAACCCGTGCCTGGCGATCGCGTATTTTCCGACTCTCATCGCTGCAGAACATGGACGCAGCTATGGCCAGTCTCTACAAAAAGACAGTGATTCTCTACGACCCCAGGACCAATAAGCCCGTCAAAAGGAAGTGGTCGGGGCGGTGCTGCTGAGGCCACGTTCGCTGTATTAACGATGACCTACTGGACGTTCCGTGATGACGGTGTCAGAGACAGTGTCAAATTTGTGTAGTCGATGCGGAGTTCTTTACCGAGGAGTAACCCGACTCCCAGAAGAGGAGTTTCGCCATCATTCGCTATCACCTCAAGCATGCTCCGCCTGCCGAACCAGTGAATCTCGCGGTGGTATGTCTGAAAGAGAACTTCTGTGCCATCCGCGAGGATCCCGTCGACTGTTCCGGATTGCTGCAGTATGCAGGCTGTCCACCACGCCACGGGGAATCACCAGATCTCCTGTAAATCCGGTGTCAACCCAGACGTCGATAGCGCGAGGCTGGATGTCTGATCCCGCTGCAATCAAAATCTCAACGGTTGCTCGCCCCGAACTGTCAACTCGACCAATCATCTTGTCTGCATCCCGAAATGAATCGCAGCACGATGACCGAGTCAAAAGGTATGAACCAGCCTGTGCGGATACTTCGATCGGGCCTGCTCAATCGCCGCGGTCAGCGTCAATCCAGGGAAATACTCCTCAGATTCCGGCTCGATCGCTACAAAGTAGTTTTCGTACTCTGGCAGCAGCGCAGATTTCAGATTTTCATAAATGGGTCGCGCCGCGGTGGCGACCTGCACGGAATCACCAGACATCGCTTACTCCTGTCGATTCATACGAAAACGTGCCAATATCAGTGTATCACGCAGATCTCAGGCTGGCCAGTGGCTGTTCTCGACGGACATCATCGCAGGTGCTGTTCAGTTACTCCGCCAGCGTCCTGAACGCGCGTGGCGTGCGTTGATTTTGGCGCGAGCATTTCGAACTTTGCTGTCGCGATCGTCCCACTGCACCGGAGAGATCCGAATGGAGGTGCCGTCGTTGGTCAGTTCGACCTCGGATCCGGGATCCAGCTTCAGCAAATCAAGGATTGGGCGATCGATGATCACCGCCCAGCTGTTCCCGTGTTTCACAAGATTTTTGATCACACAGTGACTCCCGAATGATGGTCGACCAATGTGTTTCCATGATTGGGGCCGGGGCAAGGCAAATCGAGTGCCTGATTGTGCCATGGTTACCAACGGCTGGCTTTCGATGTTCGCGATGCCGCGAAGTCCGCGAGATCCTGAAAAGACCAAAGGAGTCACGCCTGCACCAGTCCTGAAAACCGGAGTGCCCTCACTGGTACCCAGGGTTCGAAGAAGACTTCAGCACCTGGGTGATGCAGGAAGCAGGATTTGGTCGGCCTGTTGTTTCTTGTTGCAGTGGGCTGCTTCACGCCTGGTCCGGGCGAACGGATCAGGCAGTGAAAGGAACGGGCGTTGACAAAGGCAACAGAGTGAAGGCCACAGGGTGATTCATCTCGATTTATCGAGTACATCGGTAACTGATCATGATGCCAACTACGTTCATGGCAGAACAGAAGCTGGCCGCACACGCCCGCGGTCAATATGACGAACCAGAGGACAAGCAGTGTCAATTGATCTCCGACACAACGGTGCCATGGGTTCGGAAAACCAGTCGCACACAGAGACGACAGAGCAGTCCGTCGGATCCGCGGGAACATGCTCTGCCGCAGCTGCTTTTCGGATCGGCGTTCCGAAGCCGTTTTCGCTGACAATTCAGTTGCTGACCGCAACCCTGAGGCCCGCGAGTGTTTCCCTGAGCTTTGCCAGTTCTGCTTCGTTGTCGGGGAGAATCTGATCCTGAAACGCCGGCAGCAGGTGTTCCCAGACCAGGTCAAGCTGCCGCTGCATGTTGCCCGTTTTTGCGGTGATGGCGATCACTGCGTCCTGTTTCGGCAGCACGATACAGAACTGTCCGTCCCTGCCATCTCCGCGATAGGCGCCATGGCGACACTGCCAGAACTGGAATCCGTAACCCTGGCGCCAGTCCGGATTCCCTCCGCTGGGCGCCTTGTCGTTTTCTACCTGCCGGCTTGTGGCAGCCGCGATCCACTCGGAGGGAACGAGCTGCCGGCCGTCCCACTTCCCCTTTTGCAGATACAACTGCCCGAATTTGGCAATGTCTTCTGTGCGAAGATACAGCCCGTAGCCGCCAATCGAGATGCCCTGCGGACTTGTCTCCCACTTTGGCTTCTCGATCCCGAGAGGTTCGAACAGGCGCGGAGTCAGATAGTCGAGCACCGTCTGGCCCGTGACTTTATGGACGATCGCTGACTGCATATACGTTGCAGGAGTATTGTAGAGAAACGTTGAACCCGGCTTGTGGGCAACGGGTTCCGCCAGGAACTTTTTCGTCCAGACATCCTCTTTTCCGAGCTTCGGCTCCGTGGCATGGCCGGTTGACATGGTCAGCAGGTCACGAACTCGCATGGCCTTCAGGTTCTCTGATGGCTGGGCAGGAGCATCGTCCGGAAAGAACTTCAGCACTGGATCGTCGATATTCAGCTTTCCTTCAGCAACAGCCAGCCCGACCGCGGTGGACGTGAAGCTTTTGCTGAGCGACCAGAGGATGTGCGGCTGCTCCGCAGATTCCGGACTCCACCAGCCTTCCGCCACGACAT
>JBDKIW010000273.1:0-5982 GCA_039796955.1 Planctomycetota bacterium | reverse complement strand
GGGCTCATGAATTACTGAAGGTCAATGGTCGGATATCAACGTGTGGTGTTCAGGCTTTGCGTTTCAAAGGAAAAAAGAAATAAAGAAATGCGTTGCAGAAGTGACAGTAGTAAGCCCCGGACAGTGTGTTGATAACTCTGTCTGGAGAAATCGCAAACCATTGCATTGAATAGGTTTATGGAAAATCAATGGTGTTGATTCTCTGGGGAAATCGGTAGGCAGTTTCTGGTGAAAAGCACCCCTGATTTCTCAAAGAAACCACCAGTCCACGGAAATCGAACTTGTGGGTTGTGAGTCGTTGTTGAATTTGTGCATCAATAGTTGGCACAGCAATCAACAAGTTATCAACACCGGTCCCCTGCCGGCATGCATCAGGACCCGAATCGATTCTCCATCAAACAGCGACGCAATGTTTAGAGAGCTGATGAATCGGGGATCAGTGGCCAACTGGTCACTGGCCCTCGTATTCCGTCTGAATGGCTGTTCCGGGCAGGTTTTTCTTCAGTTCTGCAACAGCCGTTTCAGATGCCCCAAGTGCAGTTCGCGTGATTTTCAGATCCTTGAGAGATTTGAGATGAAACAGGGCGGGAGCGCCGGCTTCGGTGATCTGAGTCGAACCCAGATGCAGAAATGTCAGCTGATTCATGCTTTTCAGTGCAGGCAGCCCGGCGTCCGACAATTTTGTATTGTCGAGGTTCAGCCATGTCAGGTTGGTCAGCGGTGCCAGAGCCAGAGCACCGGTATCTGAGATCTGGACTCGCCACAGATTGAGCTTCTTTAAACTGACGATGGACGACAGCGACACCATACCGGCGTCAGTGATGATCGCGTTCTCGCTCAAATCCAGTTCTTCCAGTGTCTTGCTGTTTTTCAGACTTTCCAGGGCCGCGTCACCAACGGAAGTCCTTGCAAGACGAAGCTTGCGAAGTTTGGAAAATCGGGCAACAGTGCTGATCGCTTCGTCATCGACGATGGTGGCGGCCAGATAAAGTTCTTCAAGATCGGTGAGCGGCAGCAGATGCGTCAGTCCGATGTTGCTGATCCAAAGGTCATCGAAAGCCAGAACTTTCAGGGATTTCAGTGATGCGAGTGGGGCGAGTCCGTCGTCAGTAATCGTTGTTTGACCGCTTTTCCCCGAAAAACGCAGAACCTTTAATGCTTTGAACTTTGCAATTTGTGGCATTGCAGCATCGGAAATCTGACACCCCCTCAGATCAAGATTGATGATGTTGGGTGCGGCTGCCTTCAAAGGGGCCAGTAGAGCCTCTGAAAACGCTGTGTCAGCCAGATTGATGGATCGCAGACTGGCGAGTCCATTAAGTTTTTCCAGTAGTGCGGCGTCAACTGTCACCTTCCGGAGATCCAGATCTGTGGCTCGACCACCCTCATCGGTTGTGACAACAGCGGCTAAATCAGTTAATGACTTGATCGCGGACAGCTCCGCTTCGGAAGCCTTCTGCACGCTGGGAGCCGGAGGGGTAGTCGATTGAGAACATCCAAAGGGCAGAATGGTCAACAGGCAAAAGGCAGCAAAACGTAGCATGAGCAGCGGGACTCCGGAAATGAACGGCAGGTGAAATCAGGCAAACACATGATCTGTGGCGTGCAGAATAGAGGAACAGTTCACCACTGTCAGCAGGATGCTGAAAAAAGAGAAAATGATGGCTTAGTCAGTAGGCAGCACTCCCGGCATGAATCAGGCGGTTCAGTTGTTGAGTATTGCGGATCCCGGTGGCCGAGCCGTTCGATGAATGTGAGGGCCATCTGTCAGAAAGTGTCCTGAACCTTGTTGATCAACGCGTTTCAGAACAAAAATCGCGGCGGAATTGCCGGAAAGTTCTGCAAACGGGTGTAAAGGCGCGGTTGATCCCGAGTCGAAGGAAAGAGGCACCAAATGCCGGAGCAAAGTTGAAGCGGGACCGCTGTTCTGGTACCGTCTCGGGTGCAAAAAACGGGAAAAACGAGTGAAATCAGCGTGCGGGATTGGGATGATAGCCTGCAGCGAAGTACTTTTTTCAGTTCGATTTCGGTTGGTGATCATGTTCCCTGAACTCTGATCGCCTCGGTAGTTTTCAGAGTCTCACTTACGCAAAGAAACGCAATGCACAAGGTTACGCTCCTTCCAGGTGATGGTGTTGGTCCGGAAATTGCCGAAGCGACACGCAAGTGTGTCGAAGCCACCGGTGTAAAAATTGAGTGGGATGTGCAGGAATGCGGAATCGAAGTCATTGAGGCGAAGGGTGAAGTCCCAAAGAGTGTTCTGGAATCAATTCGAGCAAACGGTGTGGCACTGAAGGCCCCGATTACGACGCCAATCGGAAAGGGCTTTCGAAGCGTCAACGTGTATTTGCGACAGGAACTGGGTTTGTATGCCTGTGTGCGACCCTGCAAAACCTACAAGGGTGTTCGCACGTTCTTTGACGCCTGCAACGTGGACCTCGTGATCGTTCGTGAAAACACAGAAGATCTCTATGCGGGCGTCGAATTCAAGGCCGGCGAAGCAGTCACTGAAAAGCTGATTGGCCAGATCAACGAAGCATCCAGCGGAAAGAAAATCTCGACCGGGCTGAAGACGACGGGTGTCAGCATTAAGCCCATTTCTGTCGAAGGGACGACTCGAATTGCTGACTACGCGTTCAAGTACGCTGTAGAAAACCAGCGAAAGTCAGTGACGTCAATTTCCAAAGCCAACATCATGAAGTTCACAGATGGACTGTGGTACGACGTGACTCGTGCGGTGGCGAATTCCTACGGAGCGAAGCACGAGTGGCCGGATCTGGCAAAGAATGTTGCTCCGTCGTCGGCAGCAAATTCCGGAAAGCTGGACGGTAGTCAGATCACCTACATGGAGCGTCTGATCGACAACATGTGCATGCAGTTGGTGCAGAAACCAGAACAGTACGACGTTCTGGTGATGTCCAACCTGTACGGCGATATTCTCAGCGACCTGTGCGCTGGACTTGTTGGCGGCCTCGGTGTTGCACCAGGCGCGAATATTGGTGTGGATGGTGCAATTTTCGAGGCTACCCATGGTAGTGCACCGAAGTACAAAGGTCAGAACAAGGTCAATCCGACCGCGTTGATTCTGTCGGCGAAGTTGATGCTGGAACATCTTGGCGAAGCTCAGGCTGCTGCACGACTGGAACAGGCTGTGGCTGACATCATCGCCGAAGGTAAAGACGTGACCTACGACATGAAGGCGGATCGAAATGATCCTACGGCTGTGGGCACGCAGGAAATGGCCGAAGCGATCTGCCGGCGTATTCAGCAACTGTGAGCCCTTGACGAACTGAGAAAAGCAACAGGCGGCCGACATTAGTTGTCAGGCCGCTTTTTTTGCGCTGTTGCTCACTGACAGTTCGTTTAAAAACCACGCGGTGGCGATTGGCCTGTCCTCGGGAGCTGTGTCGGAAATAGGGTTCCACCACAAAAAAGCAACGCAAAAAAGAACGCGGCACGGGGGGAGTCAGGAAACTTTTTCGCTGACCATTCGGTGCCCCGCTGCTACTGGGGCGATCAACCGGGGCGCCGAAAACGGCACGTCTCCGGGAACAGTCGGTCCCGTTCAGACCTGACAATGCCGGCTGTCAGAACTGCTGCAGCGCGAAGAACATCAAATAGCCAGGACGGGACTTGAACCCGTACGTCCCATTACAGGACCCGGGATTTTAAGTCCCGTGCGTCTGCCATTTCGCCACCTGGCCCCATTTGCCCGCATTCACAATGCTCCGCAGAACATTCACGGACAGAAGGGGCATGATAGCCGGAAAACCTGTCGAGCGGTAGCGGGGAAACGGCACGGATTCGACGCGGACAGTTTTATTTTCTACAGTGACGCAGCAATGACAGCAACCGGGAAAAGCTGACCCGGCCCGCCCCATGTTCCCCACCGCAAGTTCGGAGATCCTGCCACATGTCGTTGACCAAAGAGTGTTGTATTCGGACGCTGCTGGTGTTGACCCTCGTTAATTGTCAGGCAATTACGGCTCAGTGTCAGGAACTTGTGGCACCAACCGGCACTGCACCGCTGACGATCGAAGGAGATCCGGCATCGTTAATGGTCGATGGTCTCGATCGCTTTCTGCTTCGCCAGATCACCAACGAATCGCAGGCCAGATCCGCAGAATTTCGCCTCAACACAGAGTCGACCGAGTCCCTGAATGCCTCCGCGACGGAGTATCGCTCAACACTTGCCAGTTGCCTCGGTATCCGTGACCCGCGACTGAGTTTTTCCAGACCCGAAATCATCACCTGGTCTGGATTGAGTTCCATTGCTGCTGAATCAGAGGACGTGATCATTCAGGCAATCCGCTGGCCCGTATTGAGCGATCCGTCACCGCAGGGACAGGGATTGATCTCAGTGGCCGGAGAAGGCCTGCTGCTGACACCGAAAGGACCTGTTCGTAGCAGTGTCATCGTACTGCCGGATGCGGACCAGACTCCCGAGCAAATGGCTGGCTTGCAGGCTGGTCTGCCGGCGAGTCAACAGGTGGCTCGATTACTGGCAGAGTCCGGGTGTCGAGTTGTCGTGCCAATGTTGGTCAGCAGACAGAGGGAAAAGCGTCTGGGACGCGCAGATCTGACCCATCGTGAATACCTGCACCGGGCGGCGTTCGAGCTGGGGCGCACACTCGCTGGGTACGAGGTACAGTCAGTATTGAGTTTGGTGGATTGGTTCGAAAAAGATGCGCCGGATCAGCCAATAGGTGTGTACGGACATGGTGAAGGCGGCATGGAGGCGTTGTTCGCAGCGGCTCTGGACACCCGAATCGACGCCACCGCCGTCAGTGGATTTTTCGGCCCTCGCGAAGCCTCCTGGCAGGAACCAATCGATCGAAATTTCAGCGGACTCCTGAAGTCATTTGGTGCGGCGGAACTGGCCTGTCTTTGCGCCCCTCGCAAACTTATGGTGCTGACGACAGAAGGTCCCGCATTTCAACTGGAAGGTAATGGGGGAGCGCCGGCAGAATTGTCATCTCCATCGCCACAGGCGGCTGCAGAGGAATTCAGGAAAGCCCAGTCAAAGCTGGGCCCATTTGGCGAAAACCTGACTCTTGTTCAGCCAAAGGAGCGAGTGGTAACTCCGGAAATCCTGTCGTCGTGGCTGACTCAACTGACAGGTGCAGCGATGTCGACGGCGAAGGCAGCATTGACAGTGCACGACTCTCTCGTTTCGGCCATTCAGGAAGGGCGAGAAAAACGCATCATTCAGCAATTGGACCGCCACAATCAGTTGCTGCTGCGGGAAAGTCCCTTTGTGCGAAAAGACTTCATGTCGAAGCTGGATGTCAGCTCAGTCGAGGCGTACACGCAAAGTTCAGAGAGTTATCGGGACATCTTTCGGAAATCTGTGATTGGTGAGTTTCAGATTCCGGTACTCCCCTTCAATGCTCGGTCACGCAGGAGCTATGAAACTGACAAATGGATCGGGTATGAAGTAATGCTGGATGTTTTCCCGGATGTTTTTGCATACGGAATTCTACTGCTGCCAAAAGACCTGAAACCGGGCGAAAAACGTCCAGTCGTTGTCTGTCAGCACGGTCTGGAAGGAAGACCAGCAGACATCATTCAGGGCGATCATCCAGCGTATCACGATTTCGCGGCCAGACTTTGTGAACGCGGCTTCATCACCTTTTCACCTCAGAATCCCTACATCTTCACAGATCGATTCCGAACACTTCAGCGGAAGGCGCAACCACTCGGAAAGTCTCTTTTCTCTCTGATTGTGCCACAGCATCAGCAGATTGTGGACTGGTTACAGACTCAGCCAAATGTCGATCCGGAACGCATCGCTTTCTACGGACTGAGCTATGGTGGTAAATCTGCTATGAGGATTCCCGCGCTTGTTACGGACTACTGTCTGTCGATTTGTTCAGCAGATTTTAATGAGTGGGTATTGAAAAACGCGACCACTCGTCACAATTTCAGTTATATATGGACTGGAGAGTATGAGATATTCGAATGGGATCTTGGGAGTACATT
>JBDKIW010000272.1:0-4526 GCA_039796955.1 Planctomycetota bacterium | reverse complement strand
CATGTGATCCGAGACATGGTCGGCGTGACAGTCGGCCGGGATCAGACCGGGTTCCCTATTGGGTTTATCTTGTAGGGTCAACTTGTTGTGCTGCAGACAGAGCTGGCAGAGGTCTTGCACGGAACGTGCACGCAGACGATACGCTGCCGCCGATCGTGTTGCAAGCCTTTGTCTGAAAGAGTTTTTTTCTGTGGAAAACCGGGGAAATCTGCATGCTTTTTCTGGTAAGGTAAGGAGGGTTGGGGTGGTTTTGCCGCTGTGGGGCTTGCCTGCGGAATTTTGTAAGGATCCAGCGACGTTGCCGTTCGCCGGGGGCCGTGGTTTTTTCTGAGAAGGACTGCGCAGAGATGTTGTCAGGACGGAGTCAGGAAACCAGTGTTGTGAGAAGTGGGCGCCGGGGGTGGGTGCGTCTGAGCGGGCAGGGTATCGCGGGGTTATCGTTGTTTCAGTGGCTATGTGTGCAGCAGGCCTGCGGGGGTGGTGTGCCGACTGGGGGACAGAAGTCGTGTGTCTTTATTTTTCTGTTTGGCGGGCCCAGTCAGGTGGACATCTGGGACATGAAGCCACAGGCGTCGCTGGAAGTCCGAGGAGAATTTCGACCGATCGCGACCACGGCGCCTGAGATTCAGATTTGTGAGCATTTGCCCTTATTGGCCGGGCAGATGCATCGGGCGTGTCTGGTGCGTTCGATGCGGCACCAGATGCCGGTACATGGTCCGGCCTGCAGCGAGTTGTACACGGGGCGACCTTACCCACTTCCTCCGACCACTGATGAGGCGCGGCGGGAGGACTGGCCATCATTGACATCGCTGGTTACGCGTTTTGGGTTGGAAGATCGGGGGTTACCGGCGGCAGTTGTATTGCCGTGGCATGCACAGTTTCGGGGCCAGTCGCGTCGGATCGCGGGGCAGACGGGTGGGCGGATGGGGGACGAATTCAATCCCTATCTGCTGACAGCGTCACTGGATGCCGGGGAGTTTGATTCGGGGGAATTGACATTATCCGAAGGGCAGACATCGTTGCGATTGCAGCAGCGTTTTCAATTACTGGAATCGCTCGAGCGGCCCCGAGGCATGGTGCCAGGCGGGCGGACCGGGCTGTTGGCAGATTTTGGTCGACATCAGGATCGGGCGCTGGCGATGCTATCCAGCGGGCAACCTGGTCGGGCAGTGGATTTGTCCGCGGAATCTGCGGAAACGCAGCAGCGTTACGGTCGAAGTGTCTTTGGCAGAAGTTTGTTAGCGGCGAGGCGACTGGTGGAAGCTGGAGTGCCATTCATCACGGTGAACTGGTACGACGATTCCTTCCACGACAAGGTGTCTCCGCACTGGGACCAGCATCATCATATTTTTCCGACATTGCGTGATCGCATGCTGCCGGTATTTGATCGTGCGATGTCTGCATTTCTTGAAGATCTCGGGCAGAGGGACCTGTTAAAGTCGACGCTTGTGGCGGCTACAGGAGAATTCGGAAGAACACCGATCGTGGGCCAGTTTACTCAGAATGCGATGACGGAGAAATCGGGGCGAGATCACTGGCCACATGCGTTTACAGTCCTGATGGCGGGGGGAGGTGTACGTGGTGGTCAGATTTATGGGTCAACGGATGGGCAAGGCGGGCAGGTACGTGACAATCCGGTAACGCCGGCGGATTTGACAGCAACGATGCTGCAGCATCTGGGGCTGGAGCCGAGTTTGGAGTACTGGGACCCATTTCAGCAGCAGGCTCAAAGGCTGACAGAGGGGCAGCCGATTGCTGTGGAGCGTGAATGATCGTAAGTGACTTGTGAGATCCGGCGTTGGTGATGGAATAGTTCAGTGAATGTGGCTGAAGGTGATGCAAGGTGGTTCAGGTGTCAGGAGTGATGGATGGCAGAGCAGGATTTGGTTGGAGGCGGGCATATGTCTGCTTTTGAGGAGCTTGCGGCGTCTCGGCGAGACTGGATTCAGCAGGTATTGCGTCCATGGTGTCGGACTGCGACGCTGCGTGAGTTACGTAAGGCTGAGCAGGAATGGTTTGATATCGCGGGGCGAGTGGACGTTAAGGCGACACTATGGACGTGGGCCTGGGAGCGTTATCCGGACATTGTGCATGCGGACATGGCAGGGGTTCATGAGGCCTGGGAGGTAGTGGTGCAGTTGAACGACGGGAGGGAGCTGATTGGTTATCCGGACAGTCGGCAGAGTCAGCGTGGTTTGCTGGTGCTGATCGCGCGACGTGCGGACGGTGGTCTTGAAGAAACCTCGGGGATCAGTATAGATGACATCGCCGGGATCCGGAGGATCTGAAATGGTTGAGTGGCGATGTGACTGAGGGGAAGCAAAGAAAAAGGGGGTCATGTCGTGAGACATGACCCCCTTTTTGCGTTTTAGTGAGATCGCTCTGACCAGTTCCCCGCTTACTGCGGCAACGCTGGCGGCTTTGGCGGCTGAGGAACATCAGCAGCGGGAGCCGGATTTTCGGAAGCCGGTGGAACAACTTCGGTTGGTTCAGTAACTGTTGTGCCACCGCCACCACAGCCTGCCAGGACGAGCAGTCCGGACAGAATAAGGAGCTTTTTCATGGAGATAGTCCCCGAAAGATAAACAGGAAGGATTTTCGCGTGGAATGCTGCTGACGACTAGAATTCGCCGGTGGTCTTACCGTCGGCCATTCCGGTCAGATACAGGAACGTGTTGCTGTCGATGTTCTTGGAGATCGCGCGAACTGAGCCGTCTGCCAGTGCGAACTGAACGATCCCGGTGTGATAGCTTTCAAACTGCCACCAGTTCTGGGTTGCGCCGTTGTTCAGGCCCCATGCTGTTGGCATCGCAGCGCCACCCATCCAGCGCCAGTTCAGGAAGTCACCGCCGGTTGCTTCACCGAAGGCCAGCGTGTTGCTGGTGCCGTCGGTGATATCGCGGAAGTTGGTGCGGCGTGAACGAGAAGCGAAGATGCCGCCGTAAGGAGCCCCCCAGGTAACTTCACCGAAGTAGCCAGCAACGCCGAGGTAGTTCGTTTCACCGTAATTACGTTCGGTGGAGAAGCCTGCGACCGTCAGGTAGCCGGATTCATCGATATGCAGCAGAACGGGGCAGTAAGGCGGGCTGGGACGTGTTTTCTGTGGGTCTGACGGGCACATGAACGCACTGATCTTGAACTGTGCGAGTGCATTGGTGGCAGTGTCGCTCCAGTAGGGAGTTTCCGGGAGCAGGTTACCGGTGGCAGACGCCGGGTCGGGGCGATGGTCAACGCTCTTGGAAACATTGATCTGATTGTACAGGTTGTCCTGTTCGACGAAGGGCAGCAGTTGTGGCAGGATGGACATCCACTGATGCTGGAAAAACGTCAGATTCTTTGGGCCAGTGGCGCCGTAGGCCACATTGGACGGTGGACCGTAGTGTCCGATTGGCAGGCGGTTGTAAACGTCGTGGTGGTTGTGGCTGGCAAGCACGATCTGCTTGAGATTGTTCTTGCACTGGGTGCGGCGAGCGGCTTCGCGGGCCTGCTGCACGGCTGGCAGGAGCAATGCCACGAGAATGGCGATGATGGCGATGACCACCAGCAATTCGATCAGCGTGAAGCCACGTCGATCTGCAGCACTGATGCTACGAGAAAACTTTTTGACGGAAATTCCTCCAGAAACAGAAAATGGAGAACAAGAAAAGCTCCGTGCGGCGACTTTACAACAGAGATAACAGAAGAACCTCACGGAGATCAGACTTGGTTTTTCATGCGGATCGATGAACAGCACAGAGAGCAAAAATTTCGGCGAGAGCGTGTCCTGATTGAACAGTAGCAACCATGGCCTTCAGTAAATGCGCTCGTTGGAAAAAATGGACGGGAGGATCCTGTCCATGAACATCCGCGGAATGCAAATACTGATCCATTACTCAAAAATGATTGCCCAATTCAAAGGCACTGTTCTCTGAGTGTGAACAAAAAAAAGCCCGAATGCAAAGGTTTATTCAGAAATGTTTGCCGAAAACTCTTCTTTTTGAGAGTTTTTTTGGCTCGAGGGAGTGGCTGTTTTCCACCGCGGGCTGCCCGGACATGAGTCAATCGTTGTTCTGAGCTGCCTGATTTGAAGGCAATTTTGCCTCCTCTCCAGACGACAGACGTTCCGCGCTGTGGGAATACCCGAGTAGTTCTAGTCGGAAACGTGGATCTGGCATTCTGTCATCTGTGATAAATCGGCTTCGGGGTTTCCCGAGAGGACGCTAGACTGCCCGGCGGATGTGACTTGCGGCGATGTCTGATGCTTGTCGAGACTCTGGTGGGCATTGCCGGCGGGTGGTTGCCGGGTGTTGGGGCACTGGAGTGCGGGCGGACGGGAATGGAATCTCAGATGAGCAATTACCGCAGGGTGTTCTGGGTGGTTGTGGTGCTGGTGTGTGTCGTTAGCTGTCGCCTGGCAGCGTGTCCATTTTGTCTGGCGCCGCCGCAAACGTTTTCGCAACAGTTTCTGCTTGCCGACGTGGTGGTGATAGCGGAGTTACTGCAATTTGAAGTGCTGAACTCGGGGACACAGCCCAGAAGCACTTTGC
>JBDKIW010000271.1:0-9329 GCA_039796955.1 Planctomycetota bacterium | reverse complement strand
CCTTCACTCCCGGAAGCCACCGCGATTCATTCTCTGGGCGCCCTGCTGGAATCCGGACTGGCAGCACCAGCACATGACTGGGACACCCGACTTATCGCCTCCCCCCGCGTTCGAGATGCCTGTGCACGCTGGAAACAAGGTACCCGCTGTCATGCCGATGGTGTGAATCTGCTGGTCGACTATCACGAGTCCGGTATACGAACCTTCCCCGGGATTCCGATTGAATTGTCCGCCATGGGGCATGGGGTCGCAACATCCATCCATTGGTTACCGGCACACCTGCAGGCCGTCATCCAGGCATTTCTGAACAACTGACAAGCTGTGGGTGAACTGCAACGCTCCGTATTCCCGTCACGCCCCCCGGGCGCTCAACTTCCTGTCGATGGACGACTCCGCTGACTGACAGGCATTTCCTAACGACTGGTCAACGCCGCCGGTCCCGCGACCGGGACCGTGGATGCCGGAGCGGTTTCTGGTTCAAATGACAGCAGACGCCGTGATTCCTTCAACAGGAATTCTGTGTTCATGAAGGGCTCATAACTGATGTCCTGCCAGCGAACGCGGCCCTTCTGATCAATCAGAAATGTGCCGTGCAATGCCGCCTTCTCAAAGTCATCGTAGCACCGATACTGGCGAAAAATTGCCATATCGGGATCAGCGACCAGAGGAAACGGAAAGCCCCCTTCCAGGTTTTCATAGGCTCGCCGGAGGTTGATCTGTTTGTCGGTGCTGACTGCGACAACTTCTAACCCGGCATCGCGAAATCCCTGGTAGTCTTTAGCGATGGCTTTCAGCTGCTCAGCACAGTGCAGACAGCCATACCCGAGATAAAAGACCACGATCACCGGACGGCCCGCATAATCCGCCAGTGACCGGGGTTTTTCCTCAACATCAGGCAGTGTCCACGAGCTGGCCAGAGTTGGCGCCCACCTGAAAGGTCCAAGGGCGTCCAGTTCCGGTCGAATGCCGATATCAGCCGCCGCTGTCTCTGCCAGTCGCCAGTCGGCCGGGTATCCAAATTCTGCTGCGATGGATCCAAGGCGAGTCATCGGGGCCGTACCGAGGTCAATTGTCGATGAAAGTTTCCGAAGACGCTCAAAACTGGCACGAGCTTCCTCTTTTTTTCCTGCCGCAAACAGAATCTCTGTCTGTACGGCAAGAGGCAGAACTTCACCATTTTTCGAATTGACTCGGTCGGTAATCTTCTTCACTGCATCTTCGATTTTGCCAGCCTTCAACAGCACCATCGCCAGTTGCTCAACTGTGATTTCCGCTTTAGTCAGCAAATCAACCGCCTTCTCCATGTCGCCCGCCGCCAACGCCGTTCGACCATCAATATCCTGCAGGGCTTTTTCCAGACGCCGCAGCGGCTGATTGAACTTCTGCTCGGCTTCCTTCCGGGCCTTCTCCACAGCCTGGTCATCCGCTTTCGCCTCTTTCGCTTTCGTTTCCGCTTCGACTACCGCCGCTTTCTGCTTTTCCAGTTCAGCATCTCTTGCCTTCTGCAACTGCTCTCGCACCGCAGCAGCTTCGGCCGTGTGGCCAAGTGCCGCATAGGCCGCACCAACGGCACGCAGGATCTTCTGGTCCTCCTCAACATTTCCACTATCCAGCATGGAAGGATCCTGCTGCAACGCCGCCATACGATCCCACCGCTCGAAGGCTTCCAGCACATCGATCAATCGATCACGACCGTAGCGGAAACTGCCAATGCGATTAATGTCGTTGTACTTCGGGTGACGCGGCAGACTCAGCATATTGCGGGCGAGTGCTTCAGCATCCTCAGCACGGCCAATTCCAATCATATTGCGAATACACCACTCGTTGTTATGCGCAAAATTGTGAATCTGATCCGGCATCACGTGGTCCCGCATCATGTGCGCATGGTCCACGCGAGCCGATGCTTCCTGCTGCCAGACGGCATCGTGGTATCGATGCAGTCGCGAATAGATGTGACCTGGCATGTGCCACATATGAGCAATCCCGGGGGCGCCCAAGCCACAGCGAGCCGCTGACTCAAGGGCCTTCTCGGGCTTTTTGCCATCCCAGAGATGAATGCGATAGTGATGCGCCGGATGCAACGGCTCGACCTGCAACACCTCTTCTATCAAAGCATCCACGGCCAGATTGGAAGACATCTCAAGGCCGTCACGCTTGCCAGACCAGAAAAACTCACAGAGAAATGCCTTTGTTTCAATGTCTTCCGGAAACTCCAGCAGGATGTCCTCCAGATCTGCGACATAACGGTCACACCTTGACTTGCGGTCCGTGTCCTTCTCTGTCTTCGCGTTGAGAAATCGCTCCATCGCTTCAATCAACAGCTTTTCCCGCCGACTGGCCTTTTCACGACGCTTCATCGCCTCGGCAATAAAGCCCTTCGCACGATTTGCATTCCCGCGATTGGACATCGCCATGCCCCAGTATGCCATCGCACATTCCGGATCCAGCATAGCTGCCTGACGAAATGACCGCTCCGATTCGAAGTACCAGAACCCGTGAAGCTGGGCCACGCCCTGAGCACAGAAGCGTCCCGCCTCTTCACTGGTTGAAGTCACCGGAAAACGAACGGTGCCGACGCCCTCCATCAGATAAGCCGACTGACGCGGACCTTCGTTAAAAATCTCCCCATGCACCGAGTGCCCTTCCTTCAGAGGCGCAGGAGCAACCTCCGGCTTGGCTTCACCCGGTGCTGGTGCTGGCTCCTGTCCTCGAAGCGGAATCGTCAGACTCAGCAGGAGCAGTAGTCCTGGGCCCCAGGTTGGCATTAGTTTCCCTGCAGCGTTGCGGAGAGTTGTTGTACGCTTCGTCATAAGGCACCGACTGGCCACTGAAAATGTGAAGGCAATCCGCAGGCAGGAATTTCAGGCAGGATTCCATTGTGCCGCGTGCTTCGACCATTCGCAAGCCGTTGGACGAAAACCAGAGCCTCCCGCGGGGATTTTGCTTTTCTGATACTCGCTTTGCCCCTCACAACCCGTACGCCTCCAGCTCACCCACCTTGATTCCGCTCACCCACGTGGAGTTGTTGATGTGGACCAATCACTGGAAAACAACGAAAACTGAGCGCAATCCGCATCAATTTGCCCGTTTTCTTTGCGGTTTTCCGTCAATTCACTGGACAATGGATCGTAGCGACTTCGCAATACTGGCTCGTTGTTTCCAGGATCCAGTGAACGCTGGCTCGCAATTCCATTGTCTCGTCATCAGCGGTCATTCAGATTCGCTTTCCAACGGCCCCCGCATGTCTGATTCCAGCGACAGTTTTTCCAACGCCGATCGTTCGCCCGAGCAACACGCGCTGACCGAAGATGGAGTCCTGAAGCTCTACAGTGCCGGTCCTGTCACCGTGCTCGGATTCGGGGGACACGATGTCCCGTCCGAATTCAATGTGGCCCACTATCGAGCCGCAATCAATGAAATCCTGCTGGCACACCAATCCCGGATCGTCGCTTTCGACCTGACAGGCGTACAACTGCTTCCCAGCGGAATGCTCGGCCTGCTCGTTTCTATCAGCCGCATGGGACCAGCCCCACCACGCGTTCAGGTCTGCAATGCTGCCCCCGATATCCGCGAAGTCCTCACCCTCACTCGCATCAATACGCTGATTGAGGTCTGTGAATGATTTGAAACGGCAACTCTCGTGTCTGTGTTCACCCATTGCTGCCACCGTGCCGCATGCGGATCCAGACCCAATCAGCCGTACCCACCATCACGGTACGGCAACGCGATTTGCAATCTGATCCAGCGTGACCAGCTCGGCCGACGCCTCCGCCCCCTCCACCAGATCACAGATCATGTCAATCGCCCGAAACTCCGGATCCATGACACCAAGGCAGGAGGGATGTGCCAGAAAATCAAAGACCGCGCCGTTCGCAACCGTCCATTCCATCACCCGGCGAATGGCCTCAAGAAACCAGTCCAGTTCCCACTGCCCGTTCCTGAAGGCGCCAATGTCGCTGACTGGACTCATTGGAATTTCAATCAGTCCGCTCGGGTAACGAAATGGCTGCGCGGTCCCCGCCGCCTGCACCAGATTCTGAAAAATGGCTTCAGTGGGCTGCTGCGTCGGTTCTGTCATCGCATGCGACGGATAAAGACTGCTCACCCACGGAAAACCAAGCGTCATCAGCAACTGCTGCAGATCGTCACGACCTCTTAAACCGTTGCTGAACCCACCAGGCGTCCGAAATCCGGAATTGGTGACGTTCACTCTCTGCTGCAGCGCAAGCGTTGTCAGGCGAATGTTCTCTTCCAGTACCTGCTCAACCGTCTGCCCCTCAATCAGCCACGGCGCCCTTTGAAAACGATACTGCAGCTCTGACAACTGCCCCGCCAGCAGATTGACGTGGTCATAGGTGTGATTGCCGATCGGATGCCCCTGCTCCGCGATTTGCTGCAGCCATGAAACGTCCGCCTGCTCCAGAACCCGCCCAACACAGAAGAAGTGCACTCGGCCGCCACGGGCATGCACCCTTCGAGCGACTTCCGTCGAATAGTCCCGGGAGGCCGCATCAAGGTTACCCTTTTCATAGTCCCAGTGCGTGTCCGACCTGCGCGGAAAGTTGCGACTCATTTCCAGGTCGAGCGTAATGGCAATTGATGCCCTCGAACGGGGAGATTCGGCGACTCCGCTCGCTCCACCCGCTGCGCCGTCAACCGCCCACGCGTGCGGTGCCGCGTAGGCCCCGCTCCCCGCCGCAAAAGCCGACAAGGAACCGAACGCCAGCGATTGCAGCCAGCGCCGACGTGACAACGTCGCAGACAGATCGTTCATGGCTGTCCCCCTTCCAGCAGTTTCACCCATGACACCTGAGTGATCAGCTGATTCAGCGCAGCAAAGGAAATCGCCGCATTGACGGCAAAACGCGGTGAAGAATTCGAAGGAAACGTGGCCAGTGAGGCATCCGCCACCAGAAACACATTGAAGTCGCGAGACAGATTCTCGTACCCGGCAGTGGTCCGACAGTAACACATGTCCGTCGCATAACCTGTCAGCAACACGTGACGAACACCACTGTTTTTCAGGAAGTCCCGCAATGGCGGATATCCCTCCTCATCGAAGATCACTACGTCCTGTGGATCAACACTGACCGAACGACTCACCGGAATCGGCAACTTCCAGAACCCGGCTCCGTTGTAGGCTTCTCCGGCATCCAGTCCGGGAAACTGCCTGAAGTAGTCGATCACGGGAGTAGACTTGCCCAGTTGCAGACGTTCCGGCAACGGTTGGCCCGAGTAATCATGAGCAGCCAGCACCCGACGTAACTCCTGCTCGCCAATTCTCCGCTCGTCCGCAGTCGGTGTCTTCGAAAATGAACGGTAGACCTGCGTCCGAATCGCATCGGCAGGCCCGGGCAGGCTGTACATCACGTGGGCGACATGACTGCGAAGTCGCTTCAAAAACGGATCCACCACCTCCTGAGTGTGCTTCGCCGCGAGCGAGTTCTTTGTCGGTGTACAGAAATCCGCCACGCCGCTTGGCTCTGGTGTCTTCCAGCCCCAGCTGTCGTCGATCGCCCACGGGTGAACCATGATTACGGCTGTCTCAGCAGCTCGCAGTCTGTTTGGCATTTCAATAATGCCCCGAGCGTTGTAGGAAAATCGCCATGCCCGCACTTCAAGATCGGCATTTTCATCGTTCACAATCGCCGGCGCTTCAAACCTGTTCTCTTCCACAATCGGTTCAAAATACTGCGGATAGTCCGCAAGAATCGGTTCCGGCTCGCTCAGCTTCTGCAGTCGATTCTGATAGGGCACCGTCTCATCCTGCTGCCCGCAGGCCGATGCGCAACTCAACAGCACACCACATACAAAAAACAGCCGCATCAGCCGACTCCCAGCTCGAACTCTTTCAAACTCACCGTCACCTTTCCTGATGATTCCCTATACTCTAGCGATCCAGCCACAATTGTTGCCAGCAACAGTCTCGCCCCACGAACCCATTGCACGAAAACCCCCGGGCTCGCCACCAGACCACCGGCCGGAACAACACCGCGTTGAAACTGAATCGTCTGAGTTGACATTAACTCGATGAATCATCGACACTTGCCCTCGAATCATCGACGGCAGTTCAGCAACCTGAAGCAATGCTGTTTCACGCCCCGATCACCCGGCAGTCGTGCACTCACTCACTCACTCACTCACTCATAAGCCCACTGATGAACACACTCGCCGAACGCCGCGCTGGCCCATGTGAGCTCTGCGGATCCACTACAGGCGTCGCACCATTTGCTGTGCCACCACGTAGACCGGCAGATCCCGATGCCTGTGCCGCAATCTGTGATGTCTGTCGCACTCAGGTCGAAAATAAGGCTCCGCTGAATCAGGATCACCTTCGCTGCCTGGCGGAAAGCCTCTGGCATCCCGCGCCAGCCGTCCAGGTACTCAGCTGGAGACTTCTGAACAAACTGAAGCACGCACCATGGGCCAGAGATTTACTGCAGTCTGTTGATCTCGACGACAGCGTCCTGCGATGGGCCGCGGACGAGCAGACGGACGACGCCCCGGAAGATGCCGTGATACCAACGCTCGACAGCAATGGCAATCCCCTCGCTGCAGGCGACAGTGTAACGCTCATCAAAGATCTCGTCGTCAAAGGCGGCGGTTTCACAGCCAAACGCGGTACACTGGTCAAAAACATCGCCCTGACAGCGAATCCGGCACACGTGGAAGGTCGGATCAATGGAACCGTGATCGTGCTGGTCGCAGCCTTCCTGAAAAAGGCAACGTAAGACGCCATTCCATTTTCTACCGCAGTTGAAGTTCCGCAAATATCGGGCGATGATCGGAGGCTATTGGCTCATCAAGGACCCGTGTCTCCGTGACACGCCAGCGTTGCTCTGGTCGCATCAGGACAAAATCAATCTGCTGACTCGGCCGGTCGACCGGGATCGTCAACAACGGATGACTGCCAGCAACTGCCCAACGGCGACGAAAAATGTCAAGCACCGGGGATTCCGGAACCGCATTCAGGTCGCCCGCCAGAATCATCAATCCCTCTGGCAGTCCCGAAATGTATTGCTCGATCGCTTCGGCCGAGTCCCGACGTTCCCGGTCGTCCGGACGATGGTCCAGATGCGTGCAGATAAACGTCAGCGGGTCCGTGCGATCCGGTAGTCGCAACTGCACACTCAGGGCCCCCCGCTGCTCTCCGTTATCATTATTCGGCAGAGACAGCCTGTTCGTGGAAAGCACCGGCAGACGAGACAGTATGGCATTTCCATATCCACCTCCACGAAATTCGATGTTCTGCTGAAACACAGAGGTCAATCCGGTCATCCGCGCCAGCTCGGCCGGTTGATCCACCCGTTTTGTACGACTGCTCCCGACTTCCACTTCCTGAAGCGCGACCAGGTCAGGTTTCACACCGCGAATCACCGCAGCAATCCGCTCCAGATCCAGCTTCCCGTCAACTCCTTCGCCATGGTGAATGTTCCACGACAGCACGCGCAGACTCACTGCGTCCTGGGCCGGCAGTTGCAGCGAAAACAACATCAGAATTACCACCGGAATGCCGGCTTTCAAAATCGCCCGAAAAAATCGAACGCAAACAGCAGATTCCATCACCGTGACCTCCCCCGCCTACCGGCCTTCACCCCGGAAAAGGGCTGTCGACTTGCCTCATCGTCAGCATCACATCTCTCGGATCGCTGCAGCGTAATCAGTGCCCCGCAATCCCGGAAGCCCTCGGAACCCGTGCCTGAAACTCCGTCCCCAAAGTAACCGCTGATGCCAGCATGAGGAGTCCGGTTTCCTCTGGCAGAAAATGCCGAAACGTGTTAGATATCCTCGATAGACAGGGTACTGTCCGTCGGATTCGGCCCTGGTGACAGGTTCAATCGGCCGGAATTCAGCGGTTCAGATGCCCTCAATACCCCGGAAAACTCAAACATCATTCGGGCAAATTGCCCCGCAGATTTCTGCACTTGCGACAGGGAGGTCAGCTGTGCGTGAAAAATTCCTTTCGTTTTCTCTTCCGCTGGTCGGACAGGAAGAGATCGATGAAGTTATTGAAGCCCTTCGGTCAGGCTGGCTGACGGCAGGTCCCCGGACGCGACAGTTCGAACAGGAATTTCGCGCTGCATTCCAGACGCCCGGTGCACTTGCTCTCAACTCCTGCACCGCCGGACTGCATGTCGCCCTGAAAGTCCTGAACATCGGCCCCGGTGATGAAGTGATCACAACACCGATGACATTCGCCGCTTCAGTCAACGTGATTGAACACGTCGGGGCCCGCCCCGTACTCGTGGATGTTGAACCAGACACACTGAACATCCAGCCCGATGCGGTCGAACGAGCCATTACTCCTGCCACCAAAGCCATCATCGCTGTGCACTACGCCGGACATCCCGTGGAACTCAAAGCGCTGAGGGCCATCGCGGATGAGTATCGCCTGCACCTGATCGAAGACGCAGCACATGCTGTGGGAGCAGAATTTGAAGGCGTGCCCATCGGGTGCAACTCAAATCTGACGGCATTCAGTTTCTATGCCACCAAAAACCTGACGACAGGCGAAGGTGGTATGCTCACGGGGCCCCAGGAACTTCTGGACAAAGCCCGCATCATCAGCCTCCACGGTATGAATCGTGAGGCATGGAGTCGCTATGCCGCTGGTGGCAAGTGGTCCTACGACATCGTCGAGCCCGGCTTCAAATACAATATGACGGATCTTCAGGCCGCTCTCGGTCTGCAGCAACTGCGACGCTTTTCCCGGATGCAGGAACGCAGACAGGAAATCGTTGCCGCCTACAACGCCGCTTTCGCACCGCACGCGGCTTTCATCACGCCCTCCACACGTGATCATGTTCGCAATGCATGGCACCTCTACGTTCTGCGCATGCGTCCCAGTGAACTCACCATTGATCGCAATCAGGTGATTGAGGAAATGACGGCCCGAAACATCGGGACCTCAGTCCATTTCATTCCGATCCATATGCATTCGTATTACCGAAATCGATACGGCTACCATCCCGACGATTTTCCCGTCGCCCATGCGGCCTACCGGAATATGATGAGTCTGCCACTGTCTCCTTCCATGTCGGATCAGGATGTGGCAGATGTCATCGAGGCAGTGCTGGATATCCGCAGCCAGTTCGCTCGCAGACGAATGGCCGCCTGAGCCCTGGGGATTGCGTTGTCCCGGCTGTTTCGATCCCCCGACGCTCCTGAAACTGAATTTGCTCAGACTGAAGGAGCTTCAAGGGGGACTTTTCGTATCTGTCCGGACAAAGAGTGCTGACCAAATGAAACCGCGATTTCTGATCCTGCTGGTGCTGCTGACAGCTGTTGTGGCGTCCACTGCGTGGAGACTACAGCACCCGCACCAGGCG
>JBDKIW010000270.1:0-29546 GCA_039796955.1 Planctomycetota bacterium | reverse complement strand
ATGACGCGGCAGGATGCCCTGAAAAATGAGGCGATCATCAAAGACTTGTGTCATACCCTGCTGAACAAGAAGGAACTGATTTATCTTGAGTGATCAGAGCGGGGCGGCGTCTGAACCATGTCTTAGCAGCAGCAACGGTCGTGTCGGACTTTGATCTCCGGGCATCTGTTCGTGAACGGCGATTTCAGGGCGTTCAGTGGCCGGCGTGCTGGTGGTCGGATATTCTACGCCAGCGTGTTCTATTCCGATCCATGAGGATTCGTGAGACTTTACGATGTTGCTGGCCTTGTCTGCTGCCTGGATCCGCCGTCATCTGCTGCTTGTCTTCCTCGGCATCGTGATTGCCACAGCCGGAGGCTGTCAGTCGGGTAGCGGGCTGGATGTCACGCGTGCCAGGGAAATCATCGATCTGCAGAACCGTGGTCTGGGATTCCTCGAAAACAAGCAGTGGCTGGAGGCCGATCAGGCGCTGCTGCGGTTGACTCAGCTGCTGCCCGAGAACGTCAAGGCCGCCAGGAATCTGGCTATCGCCAGGGTTCTGGCGATGATTGACCGCACGACACCATACTCCGAGTCTGATGATGCAATACGATTTACTGAGGCCCTGGCGAACGCCAACGCCTCAGTTTCTGCGTACAAGTTGCTGGCGGAAAAAGCGGGCCGCGAAGAGCAGGCGATTGCCTTTCTGCTGGCGGGCAAACTGGCGGTCTTTGAGGATAGTCCGACGCGAGATCGCGTCGGCCAGGGTCTAGAGTCGCTGAAGCAGGCCGTCGAATACTCCGGAGACCGACCGGAAATGTGGTACGCCCTCGCGCTCGCCCTTGAGTCTCATCGGGACTACGCAGACGGACCGGAACTGATTGAGTGTCTTCAGAAGGCTTCAGAACGGGCCCCGGAAAATCTGGCTGTGGTCACCAAACTTCTGGAAAAGCAGGCGCTCGGATTGGACTCCCGCATTGCCGAAACCAAAGCGTTGTCGGCGGGAATTCGCGAGACGCTCAGTCGAGTCAGCGTGCTGATGCAGCCGTTGAACGCCGCAATCCTGAAGCAGAATCGCGTCGACGTGACAGACATGATCACCAAAGCACTGGCTCAGGCGCCGCCGGACAATCCGATCTCTCTGTTGGGACCGGCCATGATGACCAAGAACCTGCTGCTCCCGGAACTGGCACAGCAGATCGACATGCGTCGGATTGACCTGAACCTGCTGGAATACATCGTGGTTGATCTTGTTCCATCGCTGGCACTGTCGCCTTCAGTTCGCAGTCAGCTGTTTGAGCAGATCGTGCCGACAGTGTTAACCGGATTTCGGACCAGCACTGAGGTTCCCTCGGTGCAGGACGCACTGGACATTCAGTTCGCGGATATGAATCTCGATGGGCATGATGACCTCGTGATTGTGAGTTCAGGAGGAGTGAAAATTTATGGTCGCAGTGGCGGGACCGGTGAATGGACACTGCAGTGCGAGTCGACAGGGGATCATGGCGTCGTTCAGGGCCTGCTTCTGGTGGACATTGATCGCGATTTTGACCGAGCCCGTCTGGCAGACGTGAAGTCTGCGATTCAGCTTGTGGATCGGGAAGGGGATCGCAGGACGGTTCCCGAGTTGGCGGGTGAGAAACGCTGGTATGACACGGACCTTGATGTTGTGATCTGGAGCGATCGGGGCGTCGCTGTTTTGCGAAATGAAGGGAATTCTGAAGGCCAGCGCAGTCTGATTCCGGTGTCGCAGACCGCCACCGTTTCCGGCGTGCGAACGGCAGTTGCAGCGGACCTGGAGGCCGATGGAGATCTGGACGTGGTCTTCGCGACGTCAGAGGGACTGACAGCCTGGAGAAACCTGGATGGGACCACCTTCGAGAACATCACGGAAGGGTGGCAGGGACCAGTATCGGCAGTTCGGTCACTGCGTGCTGTCGACTGGAATCGCGACATGGCTATGGACCTGGTTGGTGTGCTTGATAATGGTCGAGTGGGCTGGCTGCAGAACCTGCTGCATGGGCGATTTCGCTGGCTGGATGGACCGGAAGTTCAGGGGATCACGGGCACGCCATCGGACATGGTTCTCGGTGAATGGAATCGAGACGGCCAGTGGGATGTATTGTTATGCGGGGACCGCGGGACGTCAGCCATACTTCCCGCGAACAGCGAGCGGATGGAGGTGGCAGTTGCCGGCTCGGTGGCTGCGGCCGCGGGACAGCGACTGCTGAAAGCGGATCTGGACAACGACGGATACACGGATGTCGTGGTTGTCGGGGAGAGTGGACTGAGGATTCTGCGGGGATTGCCGATGGGGCAATTTGAAGATTTGTCGTCGTTGCTCAGCTCAGTATCCGTGAAGGACTGTCGATCGGCTGCAGTTGGTGATCTGGACGAGGACGGGGACATTGATCTGCTGGTGGTCACAGGGACCGGTCAATTGAGTGCACTCACAAACGAGGGTGGGAACATCAACGAGTGGATCGAGGTGGTCCCGCGGGCGATCGGTGAGGATTCACAGTTTCCCTCGAATCGGGTCAATATGCATGCCACTGGAGCGGTTCTTGAGTTGCGTAGTGGTCCCGCGTGGCAGGCTCATGTGATTGACGCCCCGCGCATGCACATCGGACTGGGTCAGGCAAAGCAGGCCGACACGATTCGTGTGATCTGGACAGACGGAATTCCTCAGAACGTGACGGATCTGCGACTGCTGAAGTCCCGTATCGGCGTTCTGCATCCGCAGATCCTGATCGGGTCCTGCCCCTACATTTATACGTGGAACGGAGAACGGTTCGAATTCTTCAGTGACTGTCTGTGGGCAGCACCTCTGGGATTGATTCAGGCGTCAGGCGATATGGCGCCAACGCGGGAATGGGAGTATTTGCTGATTCCGGGACGTCAGTTGCAGGCTCGGGGTGAACGGTATGTGTTGCAATTGACGGAAGAACTGTGGGAAGCCGCGTACTTCGACGAGGTACGGCTCCTGGCAGTGGACCATCCGGCTGACGTTTCGATCTTTACCAATGAAAAGGTCGGATCCCCCGAGATGGCGGCTCATCGAATTCACACAGTCCGCAATCCGCGACTGCCGTTGTCCGTGGTCGATAGTCGTGGCCGGGACTTGTTGCCGGGATTGAGGGCTCAGGATCAGGATTACGTACAGCCGTTTACGCAGCGAAAGGTGCAGGGACTCACCGACGAATGGACGATGGAGTTTGATCTGGGCTCACTGACGACGGCAGAAACTTCGAGCCCGATGAATGCACGGCTGGTCCTGATTGGCTGGGTGTTTCCAACCGACACCTCAATCAATGAGGGATTGCTGCAGAATCCGCTGTTGCCGGCACCACAGCCGCCCTGTCTGGAAGTGCCTGCTGCGGACGGATCATGGACCACAGTTCGACCATTCATCGGATTCCCCAGTGGTAAAACGAAGGCGATGGTGATTGATCTGTCGGATGTGATCTCTTCGGAACAAACGAAGTTTCGAATTCGATCGAGTATGGAATTGTACTGGGATACTGCATTTTTTGTGCTGAATGAAACCGACCAGCCGACGAACTCACAGGTCTGCGATCTGCTCACAGCAAACCTGCATTACCGCGGGTTTTCTCAGCGTGTCTACGAGGACACGTCCCTGTTTCGTAATGGTCACGCTCCGGAGGGATATGACTACAGCAAGGTGGTGACGGAGCCCCGATGGAGTGAGATGCTCGGACGATTCACTCGTTACGGCGAAACCTCAGAACTTCTGCTGCAACAGGATGACCGTATGGTCGTCATGGGACCTGGTGACGAGTTAACAGTGGAGTTTGCCGTTCCGGCAGAGCCGGTTCCAGACGGTTGGGTGCGGGATTTCGTGCTGTACAACGTGGGTTGGGACAAGGACGCCAATCTCAGCACCGTGTATGGACAGTCTTCAGAGCCCTATCCATCGCGGGCCATGGGGCAGTACCCGGGCGATGTGCAGCAGTTGACGCCGATGACGGACGACTATGTGGACTGGATGAAGCGATATCAGACACGCGAGTATCCGCGGTTCCGGTTTCGTGATGCCGTGCGACGCGGGCGTTGATTTTTCCGGGCACCCGATTGTTGTGATGGGACAGGTTTCATGGCAATTCAGTTTCGTGAAGCGACGGACGGCGATGTGGAAGTGCTGGTCCGGTACAACCGCCAGTTAGCGTGGGAAACCGAACAGAAAACGCTGGACGAAGCCACGGTCCGGCGGGGGGTGAGCACTGCGCTGAGGCTGTCGCCGGAGGTGCGTTATTTCGTCGCCGAATCTGCGGGGGAAGTGCTCGGGCAGTTGATGCTGACGCGAGAATGGAGCGACTGGAGAAACGGCTGGATGTCGTGGCTGCAGAGTGTTTATGTCCGACATCAATCGCGTGGGCAGGGCGTGTTTCGGGGACTTCTGAACCATGCCATCGAAACGCTGAAACGCACGGATAAGTCCGTCTGTCTGCGGCTGTACGTGGAACATGAAAACTCATCGGCCATGGACTGTTACACGCGGTTGCAGTTCGAACAAGCCGGGTATCTGGTGATGGAACGCTCGTTGGTGGAAAGCGAAAAAGCCAACTGAGACGCATCAGCTCAGACAAGGCTGTTCCAGAGTTTTTCGAACTGCTGATGAAAGACGGAAATCAGCACGGGCTGGTCGGTGATGATAAAGTTCTCTTCGTTGTTCTCGGCAGCACTTCGAGTCCAGTTGTAGCTGCCGTTCAGCAGCAGTGATGCGTCGAAAATTGCAAACTTGTGATGCATGTGAAAGGACGTACGATCAATTCGAAGTGGAATACCGGCGTCGCTGAACCTGTCTGCATCAGAGCCGAGATCAGCAGCCTTGTCATTGTCAGTGATGATACGGATTTTCACGCCACGGTGGTGGGCCTCCAGCACGGCATCGGTCAGGCGATCGTCGGTGATTGTGAACACACACAGATCAAGACTGCTTCGGCATGTGGCGATCAGACTGCGAATTTCCCCCGGGCAGTTGTCGTGGGGACTGAAGCAGGCACGCACGATCTCTGTTTTCTGCCTTGCCGTTTCCGGCTGCAGGACCCGGACGACATCTTCCAGCCATATCAGAACTGCGGCAAAATTATCACTGGTTGCTGCAGACCGAGCGACCTCAAAGGCCAGTCTTCGGAATTCGGCGGCGGCCTGCGGATTTGCCGACAGCGATTGCAGTTCCTCTCGAACCTGCGATTTTTCGGCTCGGGACAGGGAGTAGTCGTCGAGCGTGGACTGCAGCATCGCTCGGATGGCGTTTGCATTCATGGTGGAACTGTCAGAAAAAGGACAGAACAAACTGCGAAAAACTCAGTCATTACCTTGTGAGATATGCGGCCAAAGTCGTTTTTTCGCGGAAAACACCATTATCCGCATGTCGCGGTGGTTCGCAAGGCAGTAGGGCTGACGCGAACAGGCTGGCTGGGGGCATTTGAGCGGTCCCGTATCCCGAATTTTCTGTTGAGACGGCCCACAGGCCTGTCAGCAGCCTCGATTCGGTTGCTTTCATTCGACCTGGTTTACATAGTTCGCAGTTACGGATGCTTTTATGTGGTGGAATCGGGTCAGGCGACACGATCTGCTGCAGCGCAGTATGACACTCAATTCCCTGGCGAATCAGTCTATGATGACCAACGGTGCCGCTCGAAATTGCCTTCGGACACTGATCCTGCTTCCGCTGATCCTCGGTTCATGCGGCATCGTCGATGGACGTGCAGAAGAGGCAGAGACGATTGTTCCTGCCTATACCCGTTTTCGTGCTGATCATCTGCAGGCGGACGAAGCCGGCAGGTTGTTGATTTCCGAGTTGAATTGTCAGTCGTGCCACGGTGAGTTTGGTCCGAGTCTCGCAAATCCGCGGCAGGCCCCGGTGCTGACCCGGACCGCAGATCGCCTCAGCCCGGAATACCTCGCATTGTGGCTGAAGGATCCGCAGCACCTGAAGCCCGGAACCGCGATGCCGGGATTTGCGAAGCTTTCTGAAAACACAGGGGACATTCAGGCAATCACAGCATTTCTGACCGAGGGAAGCAACTGGCGAGCCCAGGCGATTGCACAGGATGCGGTCCGTCGTGGCGAGGATCTGTACCACCGAATCGGCTGCGCCGCCTGTCACGGAGATCAACGCACAGATGAAGTCATTTCGGCCATTCGGCGAGGACTTGCCGTCCCGGATCCGGATGCAGAAGAGGACGAATCGGCAGCGAGCCCTCCTGCCGAGGTAATTCGTCCGGATTTTCTGATGCCGCTTGGGGCTCTTGATCAAAAGTACTCACTGGGTGGTCTGATTTCGTTTTTACGAGAACCGCATCTGGTACGGCCGTCGGGCCGGATGCCCTCACTGAATCTTAGCCCTGAAGAAGCGCGGGACGTCGCGAGCTACCTGCTGAAGGACGTAAAAGTCGCCTCAAACATCGAATTTGAGTTCTATGAGGGAACGTGGAATTCGCTGCCGGATTTCTCCACGCTCAAGCCCGTTTCCCGCGGAACGACCACGGATTTCAGCGTCGGTGCCGCCCCGAAGGCTGACAATTTCGCTCTGCGTTTCCTCGGATATCTGCAGATCCCGAAGCAGGGCGAATATCGTATCCACATCGGGTCGGACGACGGATCAAGGGTCCTGATTGACGAACAGGAAATTGTCAACAACGACGGTATTCACCCACAGGTGGATCGATCCGGAACCATGGCACTCAGCGAGGGAACTCACACTCTGGTCGTGGAATACTTTGAACAGGGTGGTGGTGAGGTCCTCGTCGTGGACATCGAAGGCCCCGGACTTTCGAGGCAGCCACTGGCCGGCCTGGTAACACTAACTCGTGAACCTCCACAGGCCGCACCGGAACCAGCCAGCGAGGTGGTGACACCGGAGCTTGTCGCGAAGGGCCGCGAGTTGTTTGCGAGTTACGGTTGCGCTGCGTGTCATCAACATGGTGACGGAGACAGTCAGATTGCCTCCAGCCTGAAGGCTCCTCAGTTCGCAGCCCTGAAATCAGAGGGCGGTTGCCTCTCCTCGAAACCAGCTGCACACGTGCCGACCTATCGACTCAGTGCACGTCAGCGTGAGGACCTGCGACAGGTCGTAACGCAGTCGCAATCTGGGTCCAGCACGGCTCCATTGGTTCAGGCACAGGAGATTCGTCAGACCATGCTGAGTCTGAATTGTTTTGCCTGTCACACACGAGAAGGGCTCGGGGGCGTCAGCGAGCCGCTGAATCACGTGTTTGTCGGAACAATTCCGGAAATGGGTGATGAGGGACGAGTTCCGCCGGCCCTGGATGGCGCTGGCGACAAGCTGCAGGACACCTGGCTGACGACGATTTTCTCCGGTGGCGCGAAGGATCGCCCCTACATGGCAACTCGCATGCCTGCATTTGGTGCACGGCTGGCAGAGTATCTTGTACCGCGGCTGGCCGCCGTTGATCGCAGGGAGCCGATTGCTGACATTGAGTTCAGGGAACCAGAGCATCGGGTGAAAGCTGATGCCCGTCTGCTGGTCGGTGATCAGGCACTGTCCTGCATCAAGTGCCACCGATTTGACAACTATGCGGCGACGGGACTGCAATCACTTGATATGACAACCATGACAACTCGCCTGCGTCGTGACTGGTTCCATCGGTATCTGCTGGATCCTCAGAAGTACCGCCCGGGAACACGTATGCCCTCAGCGTGGCCAGGTGGAAAGTCGATTATTCCGCACGTGCTGGACGGAGACTCTGAACGACAGATCGAAGCAATCTGGCGGTATCTGCAGGACGGAAAACGGGCGCGGGTGCCGTCGGGACTTGAGCGCCAGGCCATCGTGCTGGTGCCGAAGGATCGCCCGCTGATTTATCGTAATTTTATCGAGGGACTTTCACCTCGGGGAATTGCTGTGGGCTTCCCGGAGAAAGTTCATTACGCCTGGGATGCGGAACAGATGACGCCTCGCCTGATCTGGCACGGCGCGTTTATCGACGCAGCGAAACACTGGGTTGATCGTGGTCCGGGCAATCAGGCTCCGATGGGAGACCACGTGATGACGCTGCCACCTGGACCGCCCGTGGCCGTTCTTGAGTCACTCGATACAGCGTGGCCTGTTGATAACCCGAAAAACAGTGGTTTTCAGTTTCGTGGCTATCAGCTGAATCGTCAGGGAGTTCCATCCTTCCGCTATCAGTGGAACGAGGCAGAATGGTCCGACACACTCGAGCCCTTCACAGCGCAACCGGACAATGGACTGAACCGAACACTTACCGTTCGGTCGCCTCGCGGGCTGGACAATGTCTGGGTGCGAGTAGCGGTCGGAGAAATCACCGGCTCCGGTCAGCAATGGCTGTGGAACGGCATCCAGTTAACGATTGACGGAGGCCTGCCGACGGTGCGGAGGATTGGTGATCAGCAGGAGCTATTGATTCAGTTGCCTCCCGGTGCCCGTGAAACGTCACTGAAGATCACACTGGTGTGGTGATACCGGAACGAGCGCCAGCTTCACCCGGGGAATTCGTCAGCAGGAATGTCTCAGATCGGCCCCCGGGGGTGACGCGGGCAGTCCGTCGGCGGCTCAAAAAACGATTCCGAAGAATGTGTGCCGAAATTCCATTGAACCCTCGCTAAGCGGATTTCATGTTGCTGGTCTGTCTTACTGCTGCAGTCGTCGCTTTCGCTGTTGGCGGAATTCCGTTTGGATTCCTTGTGGGACATTTGATCCTGAAGGATGACATCCGGCGATTCGGAAGCGGAAATATTGGCGCCACGAATGTGGGGCGTGTTCTCGGGTGGCGCTGGGGCATCGTGGTACTGGTGCTGGATGCTCTGAAGGGCCTGCTGCCTGTTCTGGCGGTCGACGAAGTCCTTCGTACATACGGCTACCTCGATCCGGCTGGCTACTGTCGACTGATCACAGGAATCTCGGCTGTCGTTGGACACATGTACCCGATCTGGCTGCGCCTGCGCGGCGGCAAAGGGGTCGCCACTGCCCTCGGGGTTGTCATGATCGTTTCTCCGGTGTGCAGTAGCCTCGCCTTTCTGAGTTTCGCGGTTGTGCTGCTGCTCAGTCGTATGGTGTCGTTGTCGTCAATCGTTGCGTCGCTTGTATTTGCGATCTCGCACCTGGTCAGAACCGGGGCCGCCGCCTGGACCGGTACGGGGCTGCCCCTGACCTTGTTTTCCTTCGTGATCCCGGGGCTGATCATCTGGCGACACAGGACGAACATCGGCAGGATTCTGACGGGGACCGAAAATCGGCTCGGCGCCGGAAAAGCCGCCGCGAAGCCCTCGTCGCCGACCAGCACCTGACAGATTGGCAATCAGCATAACGCAGCAACGGAAAATGGATCCAACTGCAGAGTGCGTTCAACACGTGCCTGCGAACCAAAATGATTGAATCAGGCAAAGCGTGTCGGCAGAGAATGGAGGTTTCCATGGGGCAGCGACAGAGTGTTTCGAAGTGGTTGGTCGCAGCATGTCTCTTTGCTGGATTGCCGGGCATTTGCAGCGCTGCCGCAGGAATCAACACATTACAGAATGAGCTGCCTGCGCCCGGTGCGAGCTTTGCTGCAGAAGACACGCTGTCCCGCGACATGGATAGTCGCGGAGACGCCCAGCAGTGCCTCGAGGGACTGCGCTGGACTCCCGAAAAGTTCTCCGTAGTCTGTGAACCTCCGAGCAAAGATCAGGGCGACCTGCTGATTCGATTCCCGAGTCCGGTGCCGACAGGCGATCAGGTAAACGATCTCGTTTCCATGGAATGGTACGCGGCTCGGGATGCGCAGGGTCAGCCTGCTTCTGCCAATTGCGTGATCGTTGTGCATGAATCCGGGCGGGGTATGACCGTCGGGCGAATTTTTGCCCGCGGCTTGAATGCTCAGGGCTTGCACACCTTTCTGGTCCATCTTCCCGGCTACGGAGCACGTCGTTCACCGGAAAGCGATAAACCGGAGCGGATACTCACCGGGATGCGTCAGGCAATTGCGGATGTTCGTCGGGCCCGGGACGCAGCAACGTGCCTGCCTGGCGTCAGGAGCGAGGTCGTTGGAGTTCAGGGAACCAGTCTTGGAGGATTCATCACGTCGACCACCGCCAGCCTGGATTCCGGATTCGACCGAGTTTTCATACTTCTGGCAGGCGGTAATCTGCATGAGGTCGTGATGCAGGGGAAGAAGGATGCCGCAAAATTTCGCGAGCGACTTGAGTCGATCGGGATCCGTGGTGAGAAGATTCGGGAATTGGCCAGTCCGGTGGAACCCATGCGTGTCGCGCACCGCCTGAATCCCAAAACGACCTGGCTGTACAGTGGAAAATATGACGATGTGGTGCCCCCGGCCTGTTCAAAAGCACTGGCCGCGGCCGCTGGTCTGCCTCCAGGGCATCACATCGAGATGGCTGCCGACCATTATTCCGGAATTCTTTACCTGCCCGCTGTGATTGCCGAGATTCGCTCACGCATGGATCTCGTCCTGCCCGCCCCCACGGCCTCTCAAAACTGAACTCCGAAAGGTTCTCCGGCGGAAGAATTTCGGGGAACGCCTCGCGATTGTTCCACCTGCAGCGCTCATGCGACTTACGCGACCGCGCACCTGATTTGGGAAGCTCGCAGCAAATGTGAACCGATATCCAGAATCACCGGGGCAGGGGAGTGGAAGAAATTGCCGAAATTCCCCTGACAGGGCTCTGAGACATTGCGGTCGCGTGATGCGCTGAGGAGCACGGACGCGAACATGAACAGCGTCAGGGAGTGGCTGACAGGAGTGGGACAGGCTTGAGCGGGATGCTGAAGAAGCGGCCGGTTCGAAGTCTGTGCAGTCCGAAATGCCGTTTCAAGCGTGTTTCCGTGGAGCCCGGACGGTAAGGAAGCAGCAACGGAGTTCAGGATCATCGGTTCTGAACGGGGATCAGCGTCAGCAATTGACGTCCAGGGGTTTTTCAGCATGTGTCAAACGGCCACTGCGACCAGACTTCCAGAGACACCCACTGAGGTGAAAACTCTTGAACATCTTCGCCATTTTGTGCACGTGACACTCTGTCGGAAGGAAAATCTTCTGGAGTATCAGTTTCCGATGACGGAGCTGGAGTTACAGCAGAACGGTCGCCGCTGCGGAGTGCAGTTCGTACTGCATGGACCGCGATCGGTGCGATTGTCGGCCGTTTGGGCAGAGTTTGCCAACGAGATCCTGCTGTACGACGCCACGGGCCATCGCTTTGGCAGAATTCGACTGCCGAACCGATTGATTGCCAGTTAGTTTCTACCGGGTGAAGTTAGTCCACCTGGTGCTGAGTGCGTGCGCGTGCTGTTTTGCATCAGTGACCGGCGGAGCAGGTGCGAGGCGACGATCAATTACATTCGTCAGCGAGCCATATGGATTGTTTGAGAGCGATCCGGCCCTACGGAAATGAACTCCACCGGCTTACCGATGAGTTGTTCGATCGTTCGGCAGTACTGTTGGGCATTTGGTGGCAGATCACGGAAGTTTCTGACGCCGGTGATGTCTTCCTTCCAGCCTGGGATTGCCCGCAGGACAGGCTTTGCATCGGCCAGGTCCTCGCAGCGACTGGGGAGCGTCCGCGTGATTTGTCCGCGGATGTCATACGCCTCGCAGATGTTGAGTTCATCAAAACCGCTGAGCACATCAAGCAGGGCGATCGTGAGTGAGTCAACTCCGCTGATACGAGCGCTGTAGCGAGTTGCAACGGCATCGAACCAGCCACAGCGTCGAGGGCGGCCGGTGACAGTTCCAAATTCATTGCCAGCGATCCGGATCCTCTGCCCGATCTCGTTATCCAGTTCGGACGGGAACGGTCCACCGCCGACGCGGGTCGTGTAGGCCTTTGCTACGCCGATCATGCGTTGAATGGCGCGTTCGGGAATTCCGCTGCCGCTGTGAATTCCACAACCGGAGCTGTTCGAAGAGGTGACGTAGGGGAATGTTCCGTGATCGACATCGAGGAGGCTTCCCTGAGCACCTTCGAAGAGGATGTGTTTTTGCTGATCAAGGGCATCGAGCAGCCATGCTGTCGTGTCGACGGCCATGGGGCGAATGCGATCTGCGGCACTGGAATACTGGTCGATGATCTGATCGGCATCCAGTTGAGTGGAATCCGGGTCGAGAGCATTCAGGAGTTTTTGTTTGAACGGGACAATTTCGCGGACCTTTGCCGCGAAAGAATCTTTATTGACGAGATCGCCGATGCGAATGGCGTGAGACCTGCCCACTTTGTCTTTATAGCAGGTACCGATTCCTCGCATGGTCGTCCCGATGGCCGCTGCGCCCCGCGACTTTTCAATCGCGGCCTCTTCGAGCATATGCCATGGGCAAATGACGTGGGCGCGGTCGCTGACGAGCAGTCGTCCGGAGCAATCCTGGCCTCCGGATTGAAGGCCGTCGAGTTCTTTGAGCAGTGCCAGAGGATTTACGACGACTCCGGGAGCGATCACTGATGTGATGTGGGAGTGCAGAATTCCCGTGGGGAGCAGGCTGAGCTTATAAGTCGTGCCATCGAATTTGACGGTGTGTCCGGCGTTATTACCGCCCTGATAGCGAACGACGACGTGGTGAGATTCCGTCAACAGGTCGACAATCTTACCCTTGGCTTCGTCGCCCCACTGAAGTCCGATGACAGAAGTTGCCGGCACTGAGATTACTCGCTGAAACAGGAGAGTCAGGAAGAGCAGATTTCCGCGTGGAATCGCTCGGAAATGTTGCCGAAAAGCTGGAAAGTGGCAGCACCGCAGCCCGGCAACGCCTCGGGATTGTATCGAGGAATCAGGAATTCCCAAACGCAACCTGCCGAATTCGCAGTGAAGGCGGAGGAATCCGGCGAACCTGAGAAATCGGCTCGAATTGTCGGAATAAACGGCAGATCTTTTCAAACCGTGAACCCGGGGTCCGGAACGTGAAGAATCCTTCCCCCCTGGAAAGGTGGCCTTGATGCCTGCTGGCGCCACGACGGCCAGTTGGACGCCTTTTGAATTCGCAAATCGGGCCGGTTTGTAGTAGACTTTGGCAGCCAGGGCGAGGGGCACCGGTGGTGCTGTGCCGTCGCGGGCGAGTTATTTCGCAGTGTGCAGCCGTGACCGACCATGAACGCCAGCCAGGCCGACCGACAATTGGTGCAGCGAATTCGCGACGGGAACCCGGACGCGTGGCAGCAGTGCATCGACATGTATGAGGGCCGGTTACTGGCCTTCGCCAGGGCTCGGCTGCAGGATCGCACGGCGGCCGAGGATGTGGTTCAGGAGACATTATTGGGGTTCCTGAAGGCATTGCCGAACTACGATGATCGAACGCCGCTGGAATCCTGGATGTTCTCCATCGCGTCGCACAAGCTTGTGGACTTCATGAGAAGATCCGGGCGTCGCCCAGTGCTGCCGCTCCTGACATCGGAATCAAAAGATGGTGCGGCACGCGATTTAACAGGCCCCGGCCGAGCCGCCTCCAGCATCATGCGCAGCAGTGAGCGGGTTCAGGCTGAGGCTGCCTTTCTGGAACAGGTACTGCGTGAGCTCATCCGGGATTTCAGAAAAAACCGGTCCTGGGAGCGGCTGAAGTGCGTGGAACTGATCTTTGTGCTCGGCTGGGCCAATAAGGATGTGGCTCGCCGCATGCAGCTGTCGGAACAGAATGTGGCAAATCACAAGTTTTTCGTCGTCCAGAAACTCCGTGACGCCGCCAAAGCCGCCCGAGTCGAAAGTCAGATTCTGAATTTGCTCGACGCGGAATGATTGCCAGCCGCAATCTGAACGCTCGGCGGGCACTGTCGCCCGCGAAATCGGCGGAAAACGCAAATCCTGCCAAAAAAGCTGAGCCGAATCCCCGGGTCCAGGATACCGTCAGAATGCAGTTGCTGCTAGAATCCCCGGAAGCAGCAATTGCCGCGAGTCCGTCGGCCGGCTGCCGATCGCGTTTCGAAACGGGATTCTCAGGGAATTCAGTGATTCCCGTCTCGCGAATCCGGAAGTTACAGGGCTGTCAGTTAACGGCCCGTCGTGTTGAGACAGGATCTTTTTCATGCAGCTCATCTGTAACCGTTCGTTGTTTTCCACAGCCTTCTCGCTCGCCGCCTCCGCGGTACCAACACGTACCCCCAAAGACGTCCTCCGCAACGTCCTGATGACCGTCTCCGCCGACGGTGTGCAGTTGATCGGGACCGACCAGGAAGTTGCAATTCGATATCGAGTGACTGGCGTTACAACAGCATCAGCCGGTGAAGTCCTGCTGCCCACGCAGAAGATCTCCTCAATTCTCCGCGAGCTGCAATGTGAGGAAGTCGAGTTGCAGGTGGATGATCAGACGATCGTCGTGAAGGCCGCAAACTCGAGGTTCCGGCTGTCCAGCGAGGACCCTCGTGAGTTTCCGCCGGTTCCGGAATTCGGAGAAGAAAGCTATTTCCGCGTCCCGGCCCCCGTCTTCCGACAGATGATTCGCCGCACATCATTCGCCACGGACACCGAGAGCACTCGCTACGCCCTTGGAGGTCTGTTACTGGAATTCAGCGAAGGCACCATCACCCTGGCCGCGACGGACAGTCGCAGGCTGGCCGTAACAACAGCCTCCTGCGAGACTCTGGGGACCCCCGTGATCCCGGCTCGTACCACCGTCGTTCCCACCAAGGCCATGACCCTCCTCGAACGCTCCATCGATCCGCAGGCCGAGTTCGTGGACATTGCGGTTCATGAAAATGACGTGATGATGCGGTCTGGTCCCTGCACCGTCTACAGTCGCCTCGTCGAAGGGCGATTCCCAAGATACCGTGACGTGATTCCCCGCAGCGGAAATGTCAATGTTCGGCTCACAGGCGGGCCATTCTTCTCCGCGGTTCGTCAGTCGCTGATCGTCACCGATGAAGAAAGTCGCGGAGTGGACTTTCATTTCTCAAACTCCGTGCTGGCGCTCAGCAGTCAGGCCAGCGCTGTCGGCGATTCCCGCATTGAACTGCCGGTCGAGTACGATCACGATGACATTCGCATCACCTTTGACCCGAAGTATGTTGCCGAGTTTCTGCGAGTGCTGGCCCCGGAGACGCTGGTTGATCTGCAGTTGACGGATTCCGATACGGCGGCCGTATTCCGTGTCGAAGATTCTTACACCTACGTGATCATGCCACTGACGCAGGATCGCTGATCGGCAGATTGTGTCGTCCTGAAATGGCCAGAGTCCGGTCGACTCAGGAAAATGCAGGTCAGTTTTGAAAATGGATGTTCGACAGGATAAGCAGTGTGAGGAAATCCGCCGACGACATACCGTCCATGCCCGGCTCATTAGGCAATGCTCTGTTTCGATTGATTCGTCAGAAGGGCCTGATGAATCGCTCGGCCACAGACACCCTCGACGCTGAGTGGAAATTGATTGTGGGGCCGGAGCTGGCTCGACGCAGTCATGCCCGAAAAATAAAAGACGGTATTGTTGAAGTGGCAGTCACCAATAGTGCGGTCCTCGAAGAACTCCGTGGCTACATGCATGAGGAAATCCTGCAGCAGTTGAAAACACGGCTGCCGGATTCTGAAATCCGCGGAGTGCGATACGTTCGGGTTCGGTAAGGAAGACCGAACCTCTCGGTAAGTTCCCCCCCTGCTGAGACGTGGAAGAAACCTGTTCAATGGAAGAAGGCCGAAAAGTGTCAGAGACGACTCCTGAAAATGCCGGCAAGCCCGTCGAATCCAACAAGACCTACAGTGCCGAAGATATTCAGCATCTCAAGGGTGTCGAAGGGATTCGAACGCGGCCTGCGATGTACATCGGCGATACCGGAGCCCCCGGCCTGCATCATCTCGTGTATGAGGTGGTCGACAACAGTATTGACGAAGCCGTCAACGGATTCGCTTCCGAAATCGAAGTCCAGATCAACCTTGATGAGAGCATTTCGGTCGTGGACAACGGGCGCGGTATTCCCGTGGATGCCGTGAAGGGCGATGGCCGGTCTGCGCTGGAAGTGGTGCTGACGGAAATTCACGCCGGTGGTAAGTTCAATCGCGAAAGCGGATATCGCGTTGGGACAGGTGGGCTTCACGGCGTGGGGATCACGGCCGTCAATGCACTCAGTACCTGGCTCCGAGCAGAAATCCGTCGCAACGGGTTTGTCTGGGTTATGGACTTCGAAAAGGGGCGGGCCACCTCCGAATTACGGCAGCTCGGCCGAGCGGACAGTACCGGAACACGGCTCACCTTCCTTCCCGATCCCACCATCTTTTCAGAAACCCGCTACTCACTCGATACACTTAGTCGTCGCATGCGGGAACTCGCGTTCCTTACACCCGGCATTAAGATCACCATCCGGGATGAACGCGTCGGGCAGACTGAAACGTTCCACTTTGAAGATGGGCTGGTGGAGTTCGTCCGCTACCTCAACCGCACCCAGACGCCGCTTACCGCGGATGTCTTCCGCACGGTCGGTGAGGAAGACAGCGTCGTGGTCGAAGCAGCGATGCAGTACAACGACGGGTACACGGAAAATGTCCTGACCTTTGCCAACAACATTTTCAACCCGGATGGCGGGACCCACCTCAGCGGGTTTCGCGCGGCCCTGACGCGTACGATGAACAACTACGCCAAAGCAGGAAATCTATTCAAGGAAATCACCCCGGTCGGCGAGGACTTTCGCGAAGGCCTGACGGCCATCGTCTCTGTACGAGTCCCCGACCCCAAGTTCACATCTCAGAACAAAGTCAAATTGACGAACGCTGAGGTAGAAAGTGCTGTACAGACGGTTGTGGGAAATGCCTTCAACCGATACCTCGAAGAAAACCCGTCCATCGCCAAAAAGCTCGTCGCCAAAGCCATCATGGCGGCCGAAGCCCGAGAAGCGGCCCGAAAATCCCGGGACATGGTGCGACGCAAAGGGGCACTCACCACCGGAGGCCTGCCCGAAAAACTTCGTGACTGTCGCAGTCGTGATCTGGAATCCACAGAACTCTATCTCGTCGAAGGGGACTCCGCCGGAGGCTCAGCAGACACAGGACGAGACTCCAGCATTCAGGCCATTCTTCCTCTGCGCGGTAAAATCCTGAATGTCGAGAAGGCACAGCTGGTCAAAGTTCTGGACAACACGGAAATCAGCAACCTGTTTCGCGCCATCGGTCTTTCACCAGCCGGCGGCGATGACGAAATGGACATCAGCAAGCGCCGGTATGGCAAGATTATTGTGATGACCGACGCCGATGTGGACGGAAGTCACATTCGTACGCTCCTGCTCACATTCCTCTTCCGCCACATGCGCGAACTCGTGCAGAACGGCCACATCTACATCGCTCAGCCACCGCTGTTTCGCGTGATTCAGCGAAAGCAGGTGCGCTACGTGCAGACCCACCAGCAGATGATGTCAGAACTGATCAGTCTGGGGATGACTGGCGCACGGCTGGTGGTTAAGGCCGATAACACGCCCTTCGAGGGCGAAAATATTCGCCGCCTGGTTGACCTTGCAGAACGCATGGAACAACCACTTGAATTGCTGGAGCGACGCGGGATCGACATTCGCTACCTACTGAAATTCAACAGTGAAGAGAAATCCCGATTGCCTCGCTACCGTGTGCTGTACAGTGACACAGAACGCTGGTTCCTGGAACGCGACGAGGCCGAAGCATTTGTACGAAATCTGCAGCCTCCGGAGCCTGCTCCCGGAGACGTTGCACCAGCGACACCGCGGACAGTCAACGCGCAATTGGTCGACCTGCATGAAATCAGGACGCTCAACGAAGTCTTTCAGCAACTCCGAGATTATGGATTCTTCGTGGCAGACTTTACGCCGGCTGGCGTCCGTAATGCAGAACCAGTGTATCCATTCATTCTTGAACGTGATGATGATCGCGTGCCACTGACCAGCCTCCGTGAGCTGCTCGAAGAACTGCGACACCTTGGAGAAAAAGGACTCACAGTCACACGCTTCAAAGGTCTCGGCGAAATGAACTCCGAGGAATTGTGGGACACCAGCATGGATCCGGAAAAACGAACTCTGCTGCAGGTGCGCATGGAAGATGCCGCAGCCGCCGACGAAATCTTCCGCGTCCTCATGGGCGACGCTGTGGAACCTCGTCGTGAGTTCATCGAAAAACATGCACTGGATGTCCGTCAACTCGACATCTGAGACTTACGAATGCCATGGCCCCACTAAGCACCTTCGCTGTGGCCGCAGCGATCGGCGGGCCGGTGTGGCACTTCCAATCAGCAGAAATCAGAAGGGATGCCGTGATCACTCTGTTGACTCTTACTGCCATCCTGCTTGTCCTGATCAGCTGGGGGCGGACAGCCTGGTGGTCGCTGCGCATTGCCAGATACTATCCACTGAAACGACAGTCACGCCCAGCCGATTCCGCAGAAAAGCAGCCACATGTGGCCGTGTTGCTTCCGCTGCGAGGAGCGGACCCGCTGCTCGATGATTGTCTCCAGGGACTTTGTCTCCAGGATTATCCCTCCTTCGAGATTCGAGTCATACTTGACAGCGAGGAAGACTCCGCCTGGGGCAGTGTGAGACAGGCGATGAGCAGATTTCCGAATATCGCCTGGCACCCAGTTGTACTGACGAATCGCCTGGAAACCTGTAGCCTCAAATGCAGTGCACTCCTGCAGGGGATTCAGTCGCTGGATGCCAACACGGAGCTTGTGGCGGTCATCGACGCAGATGTGTCGGCACCTGTGTGGTGGATCAGCGAATTAGTTGGCCCGTTCTCCGATCCGACGGTCGGTGCCGTCAGTGGTATGCGCTGGTTCCTGCCGACTCGGAACAATTGTGGCTCGATAGTTCGGCGCACATGGGGGGCAGCAGCGTCGGCACAGATGTTCAGCCTCGATGTCTTATGGGGCGGAACTCTCGCCTACCGTGCATCGCTGCTGCGAGACCCCGAGTTGCAGCAGGTCTGGAGCCGCAGCTTTGTTGAAGACACCAGCGTCGTCGCGTTTCTGCGCCGGCGCGGAGCCCGTGTGGTCACGGTTCCCGGCCTTTCCATGGTCAACACCGAAACGATTTCGCTCTCGGGCTGCTATCGATTTATTCGTCGTCAGACATTTTCCGTTCTGCGCTATCACCCTGCGCGTTACCAGTTGATGCTCACCTGCATCGGACTTGTGATTTCCGCAGTAGCCACAGGCGTTATCGTTCCCCTGACCCTGGCAGCTGGCCAAACGATTTCTGCGATGACCCTGTTGGTGCTGACTCTCAGTACGATCGCCCTGACTGTATTGCCTCTGATGTACATAGAAATGTGTCTGCATCTGAACGCGTCCAAAGATCGGCCGATCCCCGGACTCACACTGATGCAATTGCCCATGATTCCGGTCACGGTAGTGCTGTACTTTGTTGCCTTATTCAGTGCCTTGCGCATGCGTGAGATCGATTGGAGGGGCATTCATTACGACATCCGGCGCGACGGCTCGGTACGTCGGCGAAACTATCGCCCGTGGACCGCAAATCCATCCAGTCACAACGTCTCGGATTCAATCATTTGATTCGCTGCGGCTGCGGAGTCGTTGTTGGTATATCGGCTGTGCCCCCGGACCTGGCGCTGTACCCCAACCTGCTTTCAGGCTCGTGAATCCAACCCGCATGAGGATGCCTGCCGAGGTCATACGAAGGTGTGTTTTTATTCGTGCCTCGTGCGTGGCTATCCACATTGCAGCTCGACGCAGACTTCGTGATGCCGTGTGCGTACCCCCGGGTTCGCGATTACATGACTTTAAATGTAATGCCGTTTGACGACCTCGCGACACGATTTCCCTACGACTGGCCATTCTCCGGGACCACACAAATCGGGAGCTCACAGGCAGGCTGCAATCGCAAAACATCCTCAGCAGTAGGCACAAAAACGCAAACACTGCCCGCCGGTAGTCGGTCCAGTCTCAGGTCACCAGCAATTCGCCATTCACGTTCCGCCGCCGTATCCATCACACCGTCTGGGGTCGTCTTCTGAAAAAACGGTCGATCGCTCGCAGACAATTGATTCCAGAGTTCCTCTGATCCGTACAGGACTGGTCTTCCACCCAATTGCTGCAGCGTGTCACGCCGGATTGCAATTCCCCACGGTTCAAAGTCGTAGCGTTGTCGATGACTGCGAAAGATTCGCCGACTTCGAAATTCTGCCAGCGGTACTTCAGTGAATGCTGCCACGTCGTAGGTGCCGCGGATAGCCAGTGTAGAGCCCCGAATGCGTTGCTCGGAGATTATCCGAAGAAGTGTGGCACGCGCCGACCGATCGACAGGCGAATCATCCAGTATCAGTTGGTCGATGTACTCCTCACGGGCTTCACCGGGCCACTGGCCGCTCGCTGAACGCGTCCAGTGACACAACCAGTTTTCGGGTCTGCTGACCGGATTATCAATCGGCACCGGTACGAGCGATGGCGCAGCGGACTCACCGAAAGACTCCAGGGCGGCAGGCATTGCCTGCTCCTGTGTCTGATTCACGGCCGCAGACGAAGCCAGACGATCGAGCATTCGCCATGGGATCCACGGGCCCGACTCGGTCCTGAGACATCCCGGAAATCGGCCGGTCGAATTGGTGGCAATCAACAGAGGCACGGCACATCGGGTCCGATCTGCAAAATGTTCCGTGACAAGGCGGCTGATCGTTCCCCCGGATCGCATCGAGAGGACACAGATTCGGTGAGCCAGCAGGAACAGTAGACGGTCAGCAAGAGGCAGCGATTGCAGGGGTTCCGAGCCGGGCTGAGTCGGGTTCGAAAGGAACTGCGGAGAGACGAATAATGTCAAACCATCGCTCACTGATGTCCCTGAATCGGCCGAAAAACTTCGACAGTAGTCTGACCATGAGGCCCGCTCATCAGGGGAGCGGAACACGTCGTCAAAGCCATCATCCGCCGGCAGACGCACATGTAGCTTGCCAAAGCCAGACAATTCACAGGCACGTGCGACGAGTTCCGAACCGGCTGTCGACCGAATCACGGGAATCAGCGTTGACTCCCAGTGGCAAGACCGGAAAGCCGCCCGCAGATATCGGAACCAGTGAGCCTCCTGATCGAGGCGTTTTGACAAGCGGGATGAGGCAATTGAGACGCGTTGGAACCTTTGCAGTCGCGGCGGTATGCAGAATAATCTCGAACCGAGCCAGCGACTGGATACTTCCTCCGCGACATCGGGAAGATGACTGCAGAAACAAGGTTCAGAGTTCATGGCAGTCCGGGACATGTGAATTCCAGTGCCGTGGGTAAATGAGCCATAGCTACTGCGGCTGTGTTTTCTGTTCCAGCCAATCCAGAGAAACGCGAGCCAGCTTCAAACGATTTTCTGCTTCGTAAAAGCACAGCAGAGTTCCATCCGGCAGGACGGCCAGGTCGGAATAGGCACTTCGCCCGGCCTCGAGCGTTCGATTCACAGGCCATGTCGTGCCACTGTCGTAACTTATTTTCAGGGAAAGATTTTCGCGTTTTCCGCGTCCCCCCGGAATCTCCCTGCCCTGCGCATCACGAGCCAGTGAATGCGGGTTTGAAAACACAAGCATTCCTGGGCGATCGGGTATCGACAGCAAACTCGCCATACAGATGGGTTCCCAGAGCTCCTCGTGGAATCGAGGCTTACTCCATCCGGTAGCTCCATCACTGCTGGAAGTCAGAATCTTGCGACTGACTTTGCCCTCATTGCGAGTGACCAGCAGGACGCGACCGTCTGAACACTCCGCCAGCATCGTCTCATTCGGATCCTCGAAATCTCCCTCATCCGGGACGGCGATTTCTCCAGCCTGCCACGTCTTACCATGATCATCACTGAAGATTGTCGCCGTCACCGAAGGGTGGTGATCTCTGACGCCACCATAGGCGAGCCAAACAGCCACGACAAGGCGTCCACTCTTCAGCTGAATTCCATGACCGGGCCCGGTGGCCAGCACTTTCCAGTCACATCCCCTGCGAAAATCCTCAAAAGCAGCTGTGATTTCCACCGGGGAACTCCACGACTCTCCGTCATCTGTGGATCGAATTGCAAAGCAGCGGGCATAGTTGACACAGTAGAGGAACTCAATCGTACCGGTCTGATGATCCACGATCGCCACAGGGTTATTGACCGTCTGCTCGCGGTCATGAACGGGATTGCCTGAGGTTCCTGCAACCCGATCTCCATGATGTGCAATCTGCCGGGGGGCGGACCATGTCTCCCCACCATCGGTGCTGCGACGCAGGTGAACTTCAATTTCGCCCCAATCACTGCTGCTTTTGCGGCGCGCCTCGCAGTAAGCCAGCACTGTTCCCCGGGGAGTGACCACGATTCCCGGGATTCGATACAGAGCGACCTCGTGCTGCCCCGCAACAAACAAGTCCTGCCGAACAGGCTCATCAGTGGCCGACGCGTTTTGAGCGTCTGAAGAGATGGCAAGGACGAATGTCAGCAGGGACGGCAGCAGGAGTCGTTGGAAAGCAGAAAACGAGTTCATCGATTTTCCTGGCACAAGCTGGGATAGCGAAACAGACAAAAAACGGCATGAAAACGCGAAAAGCACTTGCACCACCATTGCCACCATCAAAATGACTGAATTCTCAGTGTTTCGCCGTAAAACTCTGTGTATCTCTGTGTTTACCAAAACGCTTGTCCTGCGCCGCCGTTTCGCCATCGCTGGCTCAACCATCGGACAGCGAAACTCGCGTAGCCACCATGATTCAGCAATTAAAATCAGACACTGACAGGAATTCTACCAGAGGACCGAGGAAGGGTGGTCACCTCTCGCTCTACGAGCAGAACACCGAGACCTGATTCTGTGCAAACACCTGCATGCGCCGAATAAACCTGAGAGTATCTATGAAGCCTGAGTGGTTCCAGACGACCGTCCTGCCAATCATACAGGGCCGTTTTGGAAGGCGCGTAAGGCTGCACATGTCAGTCTGCGCGCGCCCTGCAGGAAACTCCACAAAAAAATCGGGGGAATGCGGTGGAAAAAGCAGCCCAAAAACACTGTACAAGTAAACACCACAACAAGCCAATTTTCGCATCATTTGCCGTTTTTACGTACTGTTTTTCAGGAAATTGAGTACGAGATTTGCGCCATTCCGGGAATCATCTGCATCGGAGCAGATTTAGAGGTTCTTCATTCCGATGGAGTCCCTATGATCTGGAGCAGACACGCAAGGGCGCGGCGTTTTTTTCGTCGGGTTCTGGGAGGAGTTTTCCCTCTTCCGCGTCGTGTTCCCCCGATTGTTGCTCCCTCCCCACCAACCTCTGTCACCGCAGTGCCATGCTGTCGGTGATCCCTCCATCGAGGTGTGCCATGGCCTTCCGCTTGCATCTAATCAGGCAGTTTTTTGATTCACGTGTACCACGTATCGCAGGCATCGCGCTGTCCCTGATCTGCGGCATGTCGATCGCGGTCTGGCAATTCGAGACGCGTGCAGGGGTATCCTCTGACGACGTGGTCGTCGTTCAGCCGCGGCGTTTCCGGATCACGCGGGAAATTCCCGGGACGATTGAGCCAATTTCCTCAAGCGTTGCGCAATCCGCTTGTCACTGGACAGTCAGCATTCTAAGTCTCGTTCCCGAAGGAACATGGGTCGAGCAGGGCGATGTCGTCTGCGTTCTCGATTCCGCAGAGATCCAGGAATTTCTGCGTTCGCGTGAGATCTCCCTGATTCGCGCGAATGCCGCATTGACTGCATCGATGAAGCAGCAGGAGTTGCAGCAGGCTGCTGCTGAGAGACGACTGTCTGATGCAAAGTTCCTGCTGCAGAGTGCAGAAATGGAATTGAGGCAATACGTCGAAGGCACTTATCCAAAGCAAATGGAGCGACTGCAGAGAGATATCCGTGTCAGCGAGACTCAGGCCCAGACGGCCAGCGAAGATCTGAGTTTCGTAAATCAATTGTGGATGACCGGATTGGCAAATCGCGCGGAAGTTGACCTCGCTGAGTTTTCCGCAACAACTCGCGAAGAACAATTGCGTCGCTTACTGGGTCAACAGACGCTGCTCGAAAAGTTCTCTAATCCGAAGATGCTTCGGCAGCTGGAGCATCGGGTGGATTACCTGAATCTGAATCTGGTTCGCACCGATTTGTCGAATTCACTTGCAGAAACACGAAGCAGGATGATGGCATTGTCTGATCAGCGGCGTCTGGACATTTATGAGCGATATGCCCGCACAGCGCGCGAGAGTATTGCAGCCTGCACGATGCGAGCACCTCGCGCGGGACGAGTCCTTCATGCCAATAACTGGTGGGCTCGCAGTCGGGGTATCCGGACGATCGAAGAAGGCAAGTCCGTATATTTCTCCCAGGCCGTTTTCGAAATCCCGGATGAGAGCGAGCTGAAAGTGAGTTTTCCTCTGGATGAGGCACTTGTTTATCGTGCAGGTGTGGGGATGAGCGTCGAGGTAAGGCTGCCCGGGTTTGAACAGGAAATCATCGAGGCCAGAATTGAACGAGTCTCGAACTACCCGCGCAGTCGGTTCGTAAACGGAACAGAACTTCGCGAATACGTTGTAGAAGCACTGCTGATGCCCACTGACAATCAGCGACAGCTTCTGCACTCCCAGATGGACGCGACCGTGACGATGGCAGTGACGGATAAGCCTGAAACGGTAGTGATTCCGAAAGATGCGGTTGTGCGAGTCAACAACGAACCATGTGTGTTGCTGCAGAGTAAAATCGCCAGTGAGGAATTCGTCCGGATGGCGATCACCCCCGGAGAAGTACACGATGGTGAGGTGCAGATTCTGGCCGGTCTGCACCCTGGTGATCGGATCCTGCGGAATGCCTCCTCGCGACTGGAATAATCGCCCTGCTGAAATGCAAACGGGATCGCGCCGTACCCCCCCGGCAGTCGTTTCATGCGACCACGGCCTTCTGGTGTGCCAGAGTTTTTCTTGATCAGTTTCCACCTCCGGATATTCCAATGGCGTGTGGAATTCCCGCAGATCCGGGCCGGGATTCAGTTTGTCAGGCAGACAAAGGTACCACTTGAGCCGGGCTCGGTTCCTGTCCCGTCCTCCAGCGCCTGCCGCTTGCCTCCGACACGGCATGTGTCCCGCGGCCCCCTCTGCACAGGCGTCTCGCCGCCATGCGTTGAGAGACGTTCAGGGCACTGTGACACACTCAGAGCATGCAGAACGATTCGATGCTTGCATGTTTTGCCTGACCATTGTCAACACCCTGAACCGGCGGCGATTCGTGGCCCTGAACCAAACAATAGCCTGACTGGCACTCGGTCAAACAAGGTGACGTCTCCGGTTTGATGAACTGGAAACTCCCCACCCGGGCAACAGCCTCAGTTTGCGGCAGATCAACTGCCGCAGACAACCGAAACCAGGCTGCGTCACCGGCGAGGCTCGTTCGAACGCTGACGAACCTTGCCCAATACCCACAACTCGCGAAGTTGAACGAACATCCGACGAAAAATCATTGACTAATGCGATGCGCCCCCTGCGACACTCTCCCTTTCCCCCGCATGTCGACACCGGGACTGAACCTGGAGAGACGTTGCGATGCGAGCATTGCTAACGCACCACAGGACTACTTGACCACCGAGGACGACCACCAGACCGTGCGGCCTGCGACTTCTGCGGCAGCGTCGAGGTTGCGGTCGCAGTCGCACCGGACTCATCCTGAGGCATTGGTGCTCTCGTGAGTAAAATTCTTAACAATTCAGGCTGTATCACTTATTTCGATTTGTCCGATTCTACTGGCAGGCATTCATCATTCGTTCATTTTCGTGGGTCAAAGGCGACTTTTACCTGAAAAGGCGCTCCCTACTCATCGTAGCTGACCGGCCTTCAGGCGGTCGAAAGATCAAAAATGCGTGGATTTCTTGCTTTGGCGATCGTCCTGATTCAGTCAGCGGCCCTTGTCACCTCAGCTGATGAACCCTTTGTGCGTGCCACACTTCCAGCAGACTCTGCCGGTTACGAGGGCGATGCGTTTTCAGCAGCACTACAGCAGTTGCAGGAACGCGTCGAGGCGCTTGAGGCAGAAAACGCCGAACTAAAGCAGGTCGCTGACCAGCCGCCGCAGCCGTCCACACCGACGCTGTCTGACGGTGGTATAGATGAACTGAGAAACCTGTCAGTCGAGACCAGCCAGCGTCTGAATGACCTGCAACTCAAACTTCAGGAAGAAGCAGAGGCCGAAGCAGCGGCAGCAAAAAAGAAGAAGGAAGAGGACGCAAAGAAGGACAAGAAATGGTTCGAGAAGTACTCAATCAGGGGATACGCCCAGTTTCGCATCAGTGATGTCACACGCGACGACGGTCTCGGCGATCCACAGTTGCCCGGTGACAGTTCCGTTGGTGACCGTCAGGGATTCCTGATTCGCCGTGCCCGACTGATTCTCTCAGGCGATATCTCAGAACACGTTTCGCTGTATTTTCAACCGGATTTCGCAGTGAATGTGCCCGGAAGCGTGGATCAGAATCAGTATACCCAGATCCGTGACTTGTATGCTGATGTGCATATCGATAAGGAGAAGGAGTTTCGATTTCGCGTTGGGCAGTCAAAGGTGCCCTACGGTTGGGAAAACCTTCAGTCCAGTTCCAATCGCCTCCCTCTTGATCGTAACGACGCGCTTAACAGCGCGGTGAGAAATGAACGTGACCTTGGACTCATGTTCTACTGGACACCCAAAGAGGTGCAGGACATCTTCAAATTCATCAACGACAACGGCCTGAAGGGGTCCGGCAACTACGGTCTCTTTGGAGTCGGCCTTTACAATGGACAGGGCGGTTCGCTTCGGGAGCAGAATGACAATCTTCACGCTGTGGCACGTTTTGCCCTGCCGTTCTATGTGAATGACAGCCAATTGGCCGAAGTGGGTATTCAGGGCTACACTGGGCGATACACCGTGCCATCTGCATCCATCAGTCCACTTGGCGTTGGTCCGCTGATCAGACCCGTTGGTACTCTTGAAAATGGCGGCGCAGCCGGTCTGGAGGACGAACGTGTTGCATGGACTTTTGTGTACTATCCGCAGCCGCTGGGGTTCCAGTCGGAGTGGACTGTGGGCCGAGGTCCCGCATTGAACGCTGATCAGACAGCACTTGAGGAGCGATCACTCTACGGTGGCTATGCCATGGTCATGTATCGGGAACAGCTGACAAAAGGGGAATTGCTGCCCTTCGCTCGCTGGAACTACTTCCAGGGCGGTTACAAGTCCGAACGTAATGCACCGTGGTCGGAAATTCAGGAGTGGGAGCTCGGGGTGGAGTGGCAGTTGTCGAAGGCACTTGAAATTGTCGCCCTGTACACTCTGACAGACCGAACCAACACACAGGCAAACAGCACCGCCGGAACACAATCCTACAACCAGTTTGATGGTGAGTTTGTTCGCTGTCAGGTGCAGGTCACCTACTGAAGCGAGCAACACGAAGCACGATTGATTCACGCGGAGTAGACCTCGGTCCGGGCAGTGCTTGGTGCTGCCCCTTTGAGTCGCTGGCGTTCGATGATTGTGGGATTTTGGGTTCGATTGTGGCGGTTCTCGATGGCTTGTGATGCCGATGGCCTGTGGTGCCATCCATCTACTGGCTGTTCGTGTAACAATCGATCGAAGAACGACTTGCGACTCCCCCTACGCGAACACTTTGCGCGAGGCGTTGATACTGAGGGCTCGGTTTTGGCCTTTCGACTCAGCATTCGTAGCCATCGATTTCGGATGCGGATTGCGGCGCCATCCATTTAATGGCTGTTCGTGTCGGTTCGATTGCTGGAAACGTTGCTGAACGGTGGAAACGGGAACGGTGCGAAAACGGTGCCATCCATCTGTACGGAGATTCCGTAAGTGTTTTGGCCATCTTATTTTGTGCCACAGTCCTTCGCCCACAGTTTTGCTTGCTAAGCGAACACTCTGCGTGAAGCGTTGATGCTGATGGCCCGATTATGGCCCATCGCCTCGGCGTTCGTGGCCATCAATCACGGGCGGCCCACACTGGAGTCGAACCATTTGTGGAAGTGCGTCACACATTCCACCCAAAGTTCCGCTCATCAAGTTCACGCGGTGCCATCCATCTGTGTGATGATTCCGTAATTGCCTTCGCAGCCTGGTTTTGAGCCACAGTCACTGGCGCACATTCGGGCAACTGTGCCATCCGACTGTAAGATGAGTCCGCAAGTTTCTCAAAAATATGCAGTTGCGATGCCGTTTCCCGCATACCTTGCTGCACGCTACGCAAACACTTTACGTGACGCGTTGATGCTGATCGCTCGGTTATGGCCTTTCGTTTCAGCGTTTGTGGCCATTGATTTGGGACGACCCACGCTGGAGCGGAACCATCTGTGAAAGTGCGTGACACATTCCACCCACAGCTCCGCTGATATCTGCAGTCGCTCAAATACCGGGGCCAGTTCCGCAGGCGTCGCTCCTCGTTTTCCCGTGCGAATATGCCGCGCGGTCCAGTCCAGCAGTTGCAGGTATTCGCCAAGACCCAGCGACAGACAGCCCTTATTAGAGGCCCGGCGTTCCGTCTGCTTTGCTCGTACCGCCTGACGCTTTGGCTGCAGCGGAATCGGTGATAACCAGCCCGCGCGAGCCCCATGTTCGACGGCGGCGTCGAAGGAATTTCGTTCCGCGGCTGGTAGTGATTCCGGTACTGCAATCACCGGCGTCGCAACTACGGGCTTGTCCAACTCTGCCGTTGATGGTGTAGTGTTTTCCGCATGGGACAGATTCGCGTCAGCAAGCTGGTTTTTCGCTTGCTTCAGGTCTTCAATGCGATCCTGAATGCTTGTGAAAAGACTGCCTTCCAGCGTCTTTGTCAGACCAGCGCGAATCGGGTTCAGATCGACATACTGCAGGCATGCGAGAATCGCAGCGTCGTCGAGCAGTACCTGGGCTTTGAAGCGGCCTTCCCAGAAACGACCGGTGCACTTGTCTTCCCTGTTCGAATCTTTCGCAATGCGTTCTGACACGAACCGCATGAACCACGAAATGCTGGATAGCCGCCGTCGTTTTTCCTTCAGGGATTTACGATCGGCGCGGATGGCTTTCAGTTCTGTGTCAGTGGGTTCCGCGGGACTTCCGTCTTCGTTCTTTCGCAGCGGGCAGAGCATCCACCACTTTCGAGCGATTTCGGCGTCCGACCATGTGGCCACGACATCCGGTCGGTTGCGCAGGACCGCGTGAAAATGGTTGTTCATGACGGCATAGCCGAGAATTTCGATGCCCATGATGCCGGCGAGAAATTCCAGACGTTTGCGGATTAGTCCGCGACGATGATCGAAGTTTTTGCCGGTAAGCTCGTCATTGCCGCAGAGAAATGCACGTCGAACACAGCGATTGACGCAGTGCACCACCTGAATGTCCTGATCTGCCAGGACGTCTCGTCGATTTGTTCGAGCCATGATGAATGCTCCCGTCTGATGCTGTTGTGGATTAAGGATAAAAGCAGCAAACCGAAAATACTCTAACCGCAGAAAAACAGTACCACGACTTACCGAGGGTGTCAAATGACAGATGGATGGCCCCTTAGCCAGATGACCGAGGGTGTCGAATGACAGATGGATGGCCCCTCAGCCAGATGGCCCCTCGGCCATTGTGGCCCCGCAGCCATTGTGGTTGTCAGGCGTATGCGTAGCGCATTGCGCTCCAGGCTGGGCTTTTTTGATGATTGGCGGACGTCGGGGTTGTTGACGCTGCCTGCAGATTTGGAAAGACTCAGGAGTGATC
>JBDKIW010000269.1:0-3567 GCA_039796955.1 Planctomycetota bacterium | reverse complement strand
TCCGCCAGAACTCACCAATCACCCCAGCTGGAATAAAGTCGGCCAGAGCCACTCTGGAACCCGCTCAATCGCCAGCAGGCCACCGCACGAGGTTCTGCGAAGGCCGCCCCGACTCAGTCCCAGATTCAGGGTATGAAAGACATCTCCGGACTTACGGCAAGACAAAATGCCGCGATCAGGTCAGCGGCATGACGCAGATCAGATTCAGCCACTAGTTCCACTGGACTGTGCATGTAGCGATTGGGGATCGTCACCAACCCCGTCGCGCACCCATCGCCAGCCACCTGAATCGCTGCCCCGTCATTGCTGGCTGGATATCCCAGTGCATTGATCTGCACCGGAGTTGACCGCGCGTCAGCCTGAGACAACAGCAGCTCCACGACACGAGGATTGGCGTTCGGGCCGCGAACAATCACCGGCCCTTTCCCGATCTCGATTCGTCCGAATTCGTTCTGATCAATTCCCGGGCAGTCCGTCGCATGAGTCACATCCACCGCGATCGCGATGTCCGGAGCCACTCTGTGAGCACTGGTGGTCGCTCCCCGAAGTCCGATTTCTTCCTGAACGGCTGACACCGCGACCACTCGAACGGTGGGTTGCGCGGCAGCCACCTGCTTCAGAGCATTCATGATCACCCAGATCCCGGCTCGGTCATCCATCGCCACGCCGGAAATCCGGCCGTTTCGCAATTCTCGCAGGCAGGGTTCCGGAGTCACGAGGTCGCCAACTCGAACGAGCGTCCTTGTCTCTGCTTCGGAGGCGGATCCGATATCGATCCAGAGTTCCTTCATTTTGGGGACGGTCTTGCGTTCGTCCGGATCCAGCAGGTGAATCGGTTTGCGTGCAATCACTCCCGGGATCGGCCCGGATGCGGTGTGCACCAGCATGCGTTGCCCGAGCAGAATCTGCAGATCCCAGCCCCCGACCGGATTCACTCGAATGAAACCCAGCGAGTCGATATGGCGCACGATCAGGCCAATCTGATCACAGTGAGCGTCCAGCAGAATTGTCTTCTGCCCGCCGGGGTTCACAGTGGCATACACGTTGCCGTGCACGTCGGTCGTGACGTCGGCCGCAAACTGCTGAGCGAAACTGCGGACGACCTGCTGAATCTGTTGTTCCCCTCCGGAGGTCCCGGGTGTCGACAGCAGATCTTTCAGGAACTGATCAGGCATCTTGAAACACTCCTGCAGAAGGGCGTATGAGGTCGATGGGTAGGGCGGTTGTGGACAGGTTTCCGCGTACCAACCCGGGTGTCAGACTTGAAACGACTGAAGGTCTGCGCAACAAGAGAGCCCAGCCATGGGGCTGAGCTCTCTGGAATCCGCAGCATCACCAATGGGCCGGGATCACCCCAGCCTTCGGGGATTACTTCATGGCCGCCTTGGCTTCTTTTTCCTTGCGACGCTTCTCGAGGATTTCTGCCTGGAGACCGCGAGGTACCTGACGGTAGGCCAGGAATTCCATCGTGAAGGTCCCTTTACCCTGAGTCATGGATCGCAGTTCGTTGGCGTAGTCGAACATGCTGGACAGTGGTGCTTCTGCGTTAATCACGCAGATACCGCCGTTCACTTCGGAGCCGGTCACGAGTCCGCGTTTGCTGGACAGGTGTCCGGTGATCTGGCCCTGGAATTCGTCGGGAACTTCGATTTCCAGCTTCATGAACGGTTCCTGAAGGGCGACATCTGCCTTTTTCAGTGTTTCCCGCATACAGCCGAGTGCACAGATCTTGAAGGCCATTTCCGACGAGTCAACGTCGTGGTAGCTTCCGTCCTGCAGACGCATTTTGACGTTCACCACTTCGTACTCGCCGAGTGGTCCCTTCTTGAGACCTTCTTCGAAGCCGTCATCACAGGGAGAGATGTATTCACGAGGAATACGTCCGCCGGTGACTTCGTCGACGAACTCGTAAGACACCTCGGAGTTTTCCGGCAGTGGCTCAAGAATCCCCTTCACGTGAGCGTACTGACCTGAACCACCCGACTGCTTCTTGTGCTTGTAGTCGAACTCGACGGCCTTGGTCGGGCATTCGCGGTAGGCCACGCGTGGTTCACCCACGACGCATTCGCACTTGTATTCACGTTTGATACGTTCGACGTAAATTTCAAGGTGCAGCTGGCCCATACCGGCGATAAGGGTCTGGCCGGTTTCTTCGTCGGTCATCACGCGGAACGTGGGGTCTTCGCGACGGAAACGCTCCAGTGCCTTGCTGAGCTTATCGGCGTCATCGCGCTTTTTCGGCTCGATGGACAACCGAATCACCGCGTTCGCCACGAAGATGTTTTCCAGCGAAACAGACAAGCCTTCCGCGGTGAATGTGTCACCGGACGCGCAGTCCACACCGACGAGAGCCACGATGTCGCCCGCTTCGGCGATATCGATGTCTTCACGTTCGTTGGCGTGCATGCGTACCAGACGGCCGAAGCGAACAGACTTGCCTGTACGAGCGTTGATGTAGGACTGGCCCTTGACGATCTTACCCTGATAGAGTCGGGTGTAGGTCAGCTGGCCGAAGCTTTCGACAACGGTCTTGAACGCCATGCAGACCAGCGGAGCATCGTTGGAATCGCTGAGCAGGACCTTCGGGTGCTGTCCATCTTCGCCAACAGGCTTGCTGTTGTCGATGGCGTACTTTTCACGCTGCGGAGGGCTGGGCAGGTAGCGAACGACAGCGTCCAGAGCTTCCTGAACCCCTTTGTCCTTGTAAGCCGTCCCCATCAGAACCGGAGTGATCTGCTGGGCCAGAGTCGCGCGGCGGATGACTTCACGAATCTGCTCGATGGAAACTTCTGCTTCTTCCAGCAGCAACCCCATCAGCTCGTCGTCATGCAGAGACAGCTCTTCCAGCATCTCGCGACGCGCCTTGTCCGCAGCGTCCTTCATGTCGTCCGGAATCGGCTTGCGGAGAATGTCTTCGCCCTTTTCACCTTCGAAGTACACCGCTTCCATCCGCACGAGGTCAATCACGCCCTGGAAATTCGATTCGCGACCGATTGCCAGCTGCAGCGGAACCGCATTGCACTTCAACTTGTCCTTCATCATGCCGATGACCTTCTCGGGATTGGCCCCGATGCGGTCCATCTTGTTGATGAACGCGATGCGCGGAACACCGTAACGACGCATCTGACGGTCCACAGTCAACGACTGGCTCTGCACACCACCCACGGCACACAACACCAGAATCGCACCGTCCAGAACGCGCAAGCTGCGTTCCACTTCCACGGTGAAGTCCACGTGGCCCGGGGTGTCGATGATGTTGATCGGGTGCGATGTCCCGAGTTCTTTGTCTTCCCATTCAACACGCGTCGACGCGGAGGTAATCGTGATCCCACGCTCACGCTCCAGGTCCATGTGGTCCATGGTCGCGCCGCCGTCGCCACCCTTCACTTCGCGAATTTTGTGAATACGACCGCAGTAGTACAGAATGCGTTCGGTCAGAGTCGTCTTGCCGGAGTCGATGTGGGCCGAAATGCCAATGTTGCGAAGTCGGGTAATGTCCATGATTGAACAACGTGCCTCAGAAGAAATTAAAAAAACTGTCAACGCGGTTTTACCGCCCCGGAATCC
>JBDKIW010000268.1:0-10744 GCA_039796955.1 Planctomycetota bacterium | reverse complement strand
CTGGATCGCAACAGGACTTGCAGCCGTTCCCGTTGCTCCGAGCTTGTCTGGCCCTCACACCACAGATTTGCGAGATTCAGGATCTCTTCCTGCTCACTCATGTTGCACCCCCGGAGGCCAGTCTGCGGCGCATGCATTCCAGCAGCATCCGGCGAATTCTCCCCAGTGACTGGTAGACAGAATTCGCAGGCCGTCCCAGCTGACTGGCCACTTCATCACCAGTGACCCCTTGCGTGTATCGTCGCCGAATCAATTCCTGATCCGGTTCCCTCAGTCGACCCAGGCAATCCATCAGAATTCGCCGATGCTGCTCCACATCCAGAGCCTCTTCCTCAATCTTTTCTGCAATCAATTGCATCACGTCGTCATCAAGTAACTGTATGCGATGAAAATTGCGGCGACGAAAGCGAAAGACTTCCAGCCGAGCGATGGCTCGACACCATGCCAGAAAGTTGGACCCTGGCTGAAACTGCCGCCACTTGTTGAGAATCACAACGTTGGCTTCCTGCAGGACTTCTTCTGCATCGGAAGGTGATCGCACCATCGGCATGATTGACAGATACAACGCACGCTGCACCTGAGTGAACAGTCGCACGAACTCTTCGCTGGGACCTGAGTCCGGCTGAGTTGTTGCGTCTGAATCTGACAGAGGTGCTGTCATCCGCCACCCACAGAATTTCACAAACCCGCACTCTGGTAGATCACGGGCTTCACGAGGCCGTTGCGGCCTCACTGAGTCTGTACCGTTTCATGTCGCCTTAGAACCAGGTCAGCATGCCAGCAATGATCAACGCACGGACAAAGCATCGCTGCGACGAAAGAAAAGCCCGGCCGTCACCGGTCCGGGCTTCTCCGTCTGGAGTGCATGCCTGTGTGGAATCCTGTCGCAGTCGCAACCGGGATCCCTGTCGTCAACAGGAAACAGCGGGCCGGGACTTTGGGGGAAAGATCCGCAAGTCTGCCCTCTGCTGCCAGTCGCCGAATCATCGATCAGCCGATCAGTTCCTGGATGGGAGTACCGCCGTTGGCCAGTTTCATCGGTCGACCGCGTTTTGATGTGTGCACTGTGTTCACGGGAATTCCCATTGCATGTGCAACCGTGGCCCAGATGTCGCCAGGCAGGTAGGCCTTACTTCCGTCGGCAATCTGCAGGCCGTCTTTGTCGGTGGCACCTACGGCTTGGCCATTTTTCAGCCCGCCTCCACCCAGCATGACTGACCACGATGCGGCCCAGTGGTCACGACCGACGTCCTGATTGATTCGTGGTGTGCGTCCAAATTCGCCCATCCATACCAGCACGGTGTTGTCCAGCATGCCGCGCTGCTTCAGGTCGGCCGTGATTGCTGCAATCCCCTTATCCAGCTGTGGCAGTCGCTGATTCTTCAGAGTGTCGAAGACACCCGCATGCAGGTCCCAGCCCCCCATGTTGACTTCCACAAACGGAACGCCAACCTGAACCAGACGTCGAGCCATCAGCAGTCCCTGACCAAATCCGTTGCGACCGTATGCGTCGCGCACAGCATCCGATTCGGCTTCCAGGCCCAGTGTCGGGTCCGCCTTCGCAACATCAAATGCCGCCATCTGATTGGAGGTCATCAGGTTCACTGCGTTGCGATAGACATCTTTATGAGCTTTGGGCAATTCGCCTCGTCGAGAATTCATGAAGCCGGATTCAATCTCTTCCAGCATCGTCAGTCGGGCGCCCAATCGCTGCTTGCCTTCTTCTGAAGGTTCGTTGCGAATTCGACCCGTATTGTCGACCACGAACGGAGCGTGGGTCATTCCCAGGAAGCCCGCCTGACCCGCTCCGCCGTCTACAGAGACAAAGGCGGGAATTTCGAGAGCCTTGCGGTTGCGTCCGATTTCGTAGCTGACAACAGATCCAAACGTCGGATGCACAACCGTTGGGTTGGGCACGTAGGAAGTCTGCATGTAGTAGCGACCACGTCCATGGTCCGCTTCGCGGGTGCTCATGGAACGAACCAGAGACAGATCGCCGAAGACCTTTGCGGTCTCAGGCATGTGCTCTGAAATCTGCACGCCAGGTGCGGCGGTGTCGATCGGCTTGAACTCGCCGCCATTCTTTGATTCCGGCTTCAGGTCCCAGATATCGATTGTCGGAGGACCGCCGCCCATCCACATCAGAATGCAGGACTTCTGGCTGGACTTGAGCACGTCAGCGTTGGCCTGAACGTGGGACAGGAAATTCATCGCAGGAATCGTCGCTGCAGCTGTTGCCATGTGCTGCATGAAGTGCCGACGGTTCATTCCATAGTTGTTCCAGAGTGCCATAGAAAGCTCCTGTTGCCAGTAAGAATCAAAAAGTGATTGGCCGAGAAGTTGTTACGAGGGTGAAACGGTTGCCGACGTTGTCGTGAGCCAAACGCTTCAGTGAATAAACACAAACTCATTGGAATTCAGCAGGGCCCAGAACATGTCCTGATACCCATTCAGTTTTGCAGGACCATACTTTGCCAACGCCTTCTGCATCTTGCTGATCTCTGGCTTCGTTGGCTTTCGACTGAGCGCTGCGAGGTACAGGTCAGTGATTTTCTGAGTGTCTGCACCAGGCTTGCTCATCTCTTCAAACAGGAAGCTGCCGCGTTCCACACTGCAGGCTTTCTCGATCAATTCACTGTTCATCATCATCAGTGCCTGCGGGATCGTGCCGTTGAAGGTCGTGGACTCGTCGTTCTCGTCATTGTCAAATGCCACCACAAACTGCTGCATCCAGCGACGACGCTGGTCCTCCTGTGCACTCCAGCCGCCGTTGCCCGACTGATGTGCATTGCTGGCCACAATCAGCGAATCATACAGCTGTTCGGCCTGCATGGACTTCAGATACATGTGGCTGAACAACGGCATCTCACCCGCTGCCGGATCGTCAATCTTGTTCTTCTCGCCGTACTGGCTGGTCAACTGATAGGCCTCTGAGGACACAATCCAGCGAATCAGTTGCTTGATGTCGTAGTCGGCAGCCGCAAATTCCCGTGACAATCTTGCCAGCAGCTCCGGATGGCTGGGGGGATTGTGAGGCCCCATGTCGTCAACAGGTCGCGTGAACCCGTAACCAAAGAAATGACTCCACATACGATTCACCATCGCCTGTGCAATCTGCGGCGGCTCGTTTTCCGTAGGCTCTGTAATCAGCTTCGCCAACTCCACCCGGCGATCCACGCCCGGACCGGGGTCCACTTCGTGACCCTGAAACTTCGGGAACGCAACCTGCATCATGCCACTGCGCTTCTCGAAATAAACCGGCCCCGTGAACTCCTGCCAGACGACTTCTGAGTAATCGTCGACCATCCGGCCTGATTGAGGATCCAGTTTGCGATGCTCTTCCTTGCGAACCTGACGGAAGAAGCTATTGAATTCCCAGAACTGATCCTGCTGCCACTTGTTGAACGGGTGGTTGTGACACTGAGTGCACTGCACCTGGAGACCCAGGAACAGGCGAGTTGTCATGGCGGTCAACTGCACGCCTTCGTCAGGCATCTGCATCTGCGCCAGAATGTAATTGACCGCACCATTTTCCTCGAAGTGCCCTGAAGCCGTCACGATGTCCACGACAATCTCGTCCCACGGACGATTCTTGGCGAACGCCTCGCGGTAAAACTTCTCCATGCCGGCACGACTGACCCGCTGCGGTGTCGCTCGCCCAATGCTGTTGTTTGTCCAGATAGTCGTGAAGTGGCGAACGTAGTCCTCGTTTTCAAGCAATGCGTCAACCAGCAACGATCGCTTACGGGGATTCTTGTCCTCCAGAAAGGCTTTGGTCTCCGCAAGGGTCGGAATCCGCCCCACAAGATCCAGATAGACACGACGAACCCACTCTTCATCCGCTGCCTGCGGAGAAGCCTCAATCTCATTGTCCGTCCAACCCTGACGGATCTGCTGATCAATAAACTCTGCAAGGGACACACCCGAATCTGCTGCCTGCCCGGCAGCCACGGGCTCATCTGCAACCAGACGCGCCGACGCCAGCACCTGCAGCATCGCTCCGGTGACTGCAGCAACCGTGAATACCGCTACCGACCATCGAAGAATTCGAGCACCAAAGCCCATCACACCTGCTCCTGCCTGTTTCACCAGAATTCGCAACCGCCAGGACACCGTCGTTACGAAGCAGATCGACCACCTGCCTCCGGCACACTTCAGTGTCAATCGAGTACTCCCGGGCTGTCCAGAATACCCAGCTAATATCGGAAAATCACTCCACGTTTATCCCATCTCGCCGATTTCAAAGCCAGTTTTCTCTGACAATCGGCGGCTGGGGGTAGACCCTGAAATCCCGGAAATCACCAACGAAGAAAGCAAACAATTGGTAAAAATCAATAAAAACGCAGACATCGACGCACTCAGGTTGTGACCGGAATCCTGAAATGACTGCAGAACTGTTTGCTTTACCGCCGTGAGCTTCGGAAGTGTTCGCAGGAAAATGGGCAAAATGTGGTTTAATTGTGAAAAATGTACAAAAGTACAGTTTGTTGCCGCAGTTTCGGCGGGTCGACTGCTCCCCTGCAACATTAATTGATCGCGTAATGAGTCCCTTGGTCATGTGGTTGCACGTGCAAGCCCTCGTGGATGCCCGGAGGCAGACTTTCTCACGTATTCCATGCGCGTTTTTGGCTTCAAAGGTGGTATTTCCTCGCGGCCCCGCCCAATAATCGCCCAGGGGATTTGCCCGCTGTTTCGCAACGGTGGTCAACGGACTCTCAAGCTCCGGCCCCGGTTCCACATCAGATTCTCCGCCGGTTTCTAAGGTTGGCCGCCGACAGTTCTGCCCGGCCACGCTCGAATGGAAGCCGTTCTGTGCAGGGACGCCCCGAGTAAGCTCCTCGTTCCATTGCCTCTAACCGATTTCCGGAAACAACCATGAAGCTGACATTCCTTGGGGCTGCAGGCGAAGTTACGGGCAGTCAACATCTGATCGAAACTGAGTCGGCTCGGATTCTGCTGGATTGTGGTCTGTTTCAGGGGCGGGAGGAGGAGGCCAGACCCAAAAACCAGCATTTTCGCTGTCGTCCGCAGAATCTCGATGCTGTCGTTCTGTCCCACGCGCACATCGATCATTGCGGCAATCTGCCGGGGCTGGTGCGAGCGGGGTTTCAACGGCCAATCTTTTCGACTCATGCCACCGCGGACATCGCTGCGGTCATGATGCGCGACAGTGCTCGCATTCAGGAAGAGGATGCTCGCTATCAAAGCCGCAAAGGACGCCATGGAACAGACCACATCGCAAAGCCGCTTTACACTGAGGACGATGCACGCAGGGCTGCAAAATTATTTGAGCCCGTGAACTTTCATGGATGGGTCGATATCGCCGACGGTGTACGACTCCGGTTTCACCACGCGGGCCACATTCTTGGTGCGGCCATCACCGAACTGGAGTTGGAGGATCAGGGGGAGATTCACCGTGTCGTTTACACCGGGGATCTGGGTCGTCGGCAGCAGCCCATCCTGAGGGATCCGGAGCCCATCGATCGCTGTGATATCCTGATTTGCGAATCGACCTATGGCGATCGTCTGCATCCGGATTCCGGAGATGTTCGCCGAGAGTTGCAGCGGGTGATTTGCGAGGCGTCGCGGCAGAATGGCAAGGTCATCATTCCGGCCTTCAGTCTGGGGCGCACCCAGATGCTCGCCTATCTGCTGAACGATCTGCGTAATTCGGATGCAATGTGCCGTGTTCCGGTGTTTATCGACAGTCCTCTGGCTTGTCGGCTGACCGACGTGCATCGTGATCACACGTCCGTGATGGATGGAGATGTGCAGTCGACCCTGAAACAGGATGATGATGTCTTCGATTTTCCCGGTTTGACTTACACGCGGTCTCAGGATGAAAGCATGGCCCTGAATCGCAGAGATGGTCCGCTGGTCATCATTGCTGCCGGAGGTATGTGTGAAAACGGACGGATTGTGCACCACCTGAAGCATGCCGTGTCAGACGAACGCAATACGATCCTGATCATCGGGTTTCAGGCAGAACACACTCTGGGACGTCGGATTGTGGAACGCCGTCCGGAGTTGCACATTCTCGGGAGAACGCTGCCGCTGCGAGCTCGTGTGGAGGTCATTAACGGGCTCTCGGCTCATGCTGACGCGGCCGATTTTCGCTGGTGGTTCGGTGAACTTCAGAAACGGGGAGGTGCCGGGCAGGTATTTCTTGTCCATGGAGAACCCCGGGCCGCTCAGGCTGTTTCAGAGTTGGTTGCGGACTGTTCCGATCTGCCGCCTGTGGTGCCCGACTTCGGCCAGTCGTTCGAGTTCTGAATTGCGGCGAAGACACTCCAAAGTGATGATTGTGTGTCGCGGCAGGCTTCTGCATCTGCGGAGATGGCAGCGGGTGCCGCGATTTGGCTGAAGGTCAGAGATTCTGTTCAAGCACTTCGGCGATTGCGGCGCTGGCTTGCTGCAGATGTTGTTCGGTGTGTTCGCTGCTGATCGACAGTCGCAAGCGTGCGGTCTTTGCGGGGACGGTGGGTGGTCTGATGGCAGGAATCAGCAGGCCGCGTTCCCGCAGTTGCAGACTGATTCGGACGGCACGTGCATCGTCCCCGATCAGGATTCCGATGATCGGGCTTCCTTCCGGATTCAGGTGGCAGTCGGCCGAGGATCCGCCGGTTTTCATGGAGGGGATTCCGGCTGCGGCCAGCAGTTGACGCATCCGGATGGCTCGGGCCTGCAGACGCTCTCGTCGTTCAGGCTCCTGCTGCACGATCTGCAAAGCCCTGAATGCCGCAGCACACAGGGCAGGGGGCAGGGCGGTGGAGAAGAACTGACTTCGGGCAGAATTCCAGAGCCAGTCTGTCAACTGGTGGCTGCCGGCAGCAAACCCACCAAGACAGCCCAGCGATTTGCTGAGGGTTCCCAGCCTTACCGGGATGCGAGATTCGACTCCCTGTAATTCACAGATGCCCCGACCGCTCCTGCCAAAGTTACCCGTGGCGTGCGCTTCGTCGACAATCATCTGAGCCTCGAATCGATCTGCAAGTTCACACAGCGCGTTCAGGTCGGCGAGCGTCCCGTCCATGCTGAACACGGAGTCTGTCACGATAAACACAAGGTCGAATTCATGACGACGACGTGCCAGCGCGACTTGGAGGCGATCCAGTCGCTGGCGATCGTAGACCAGGAATTTTGCCGCTGACCCCCGACATCCGTCGATCAGGCTGGCGTGGTTGTCTCGATCACAGAAAATGGCATCCCGGGGGCCCGCAATCGCCATGATTGTTCCGGCGTTGGCTGCAAAACCAGAGGGAAACAGGAGAGCGGATTCTGTGCCATCCCATGCGGCAAGGGCGAGTTCCAGTTGAGACATGGCGGGGGAACGTCCGGCAATCAGCGCACTGGCCCCTGAGCCCGCCTGTTCGGCGGCCGCTTCGGAGAATGCGTGGCACACCCGGGGATCGTGAGTCAGGCCAAGGTAGTCGTTGGTGGCGAAACTCAGGTAATCATGTCCCTGTTGCCGGCAGATGACGGAATCAGAGCGTACTGTTTCCTGACGATGCCGATACCGGTGTTCCAGCTTCAGTGTCTGAAGGGCTTTCGCCAGTCGCTGCTGAAATCGATCTGCAGGCATCTTCAACCCCATTTCAGCTCAAGGCCGATCAAATGACCATGCCTCGATGGTTGTTGATTTACCACGGGATTATTGACGCGAACGTTGTTGATTCGCAGTGCTGAAACAATTGTCTGCTGCGGTGTGGATGCGGTGCCTGTGTACAAACCTGCCCGACTATCCGGAGATTCGCATCATGGAATGTACTCCGCTCTGCCGGACACTGCCTGGTTCCGGTACTTCCGGGTCCGGAACGTGTCCCATGCGGTTTGCTGGAAGGGCAGCACAGTCGACAACAGCGACCTCCGTAAACGAACATAAAAAAAGCCCGCACAGGGTGCGGGCTGAAAACGGAGAGAGAGGGATTCGAACCCTCGGACCCCATTTCTGGGGTCACATCATTAGCAATGATGCGCATTCGGCCACTCTGCCATCTCTCCTGCGCTGATCCTTGTGCGATCCACAGAGAATCGAGTGTGAGCACTATAATCGAATTGCGTTGGGACACAAGTTCAGATCAATTCGGGGAAAACTCTTTCACGGAAAGGGTTTTGGGAGTGTGCGATTACCCCGCAGTGATTGTTTCTGGTGATTATTCCGGATACTCCGCCTTTGAGGTTTTTGTGGCGGCCTGTTCCGGTGGTGTTGTCACTGCTGGCCGAGAGGCTTTCAGGGCTGCAACCGGGCGTCGTTCTGTCGATTCGCCTGTCAGCATTTCCATAAGCCACGGAGATGCTCGGGGGATAACAATGACCTTTTTCTGAGCCCCCGCGGTCTTGTCATCGATGATCACAGTGATTTCCGGGCCCATGGCTGCGACTGCTTCAGTCGGGTGATCCTGTGGCATACTGGGTGAAGTCGGTTCGTCCTGAGCCAGTCCGGATTCAGAGAGTTCGTTGACGCTGAGTGGATCGAAGGGACGAGCCTCGTCGCTCATGGCGATGTCGGTTTCGTTGTCCGCGAACTCAGGGGGTGTCTGGTTGGTGGAGGCGACGTTCGGGGCGCCTTCCTGCGGGCTATCGGCGATCTCCGTTACCTCTGCTGCTGATTCCTGAAGGTCAGTCAGCTTCAGTTTGTTCAGCAGGGCCTGGATCGCACTGCGGGCCATATACAAGCCCTCGGACTTTTCCTGATTCCTGCAGCTGCAGACACCGACGAGATTTCCATCTTCATCGAAGAGTCCTCCGCCTGACCTGCCCTTGGCGGGTTCAGTCGAGCACACCAGATTGCCGGGACCTTCATACCGGTTTTCTTCAATCAACATCACCGTTTTCTGTGACGGCGAGTCGCCACCGTCGCAGCCAAAACTCGTCAACAGTTGATCCTGACTCAGCGTTGGTGCTGTGGCCGTTAATTTCACTGCAGGAAAGCTGACCGGGGGTGAAATCTTCAGGATGGCAAGATCCAGACCATGGTCTCCTCCAACCACCGTTGCCGGATACGTTTGCGGGATTCCGTCCCTGAAGATCTCTACGGTTGTCCTGGTATCCCCAACCTTCAGCCCCAGAAAGAAATGTGCACAGGTCAGGATCATAGTTGACCCGGGCTTGCTGGAAATGATGGTTCCTGTTCCGACTTCCCGCATGGTCACAGCTTCGCCATCAACCATGGCTGAGCCCTCGACGTTCACTCGCACTGTTGCCGCGGCCGCCAGTTCTATGCCGTTAAGCCGGCCGGATACGGGTGACTGACCGCGAAAAACCGGAGATTCGCCCTTCCCGCCCTTCTCGTTGAACGCTCGTCGAAAAAAATCCACCAGCGAGCCGCTGGATCTGTTGGCCGACACAGCAGGTTCCCGATCGCGCGATGCGTCAGATTGTTCCGGGCTCTCCGAGGCCATTTGCGCGACATCAGGTTTCCTGTCGGAAGACTCGTCGTTGCCGCCGCTGGCTGCTTTTCGTTTTTCGGATAACGCCTGAGCAGCTCGGTTCATGGCGCTGCGCAGGTCCGCCTCGTCTGTCAGACCAACAAACCGCTGGACCTCTTTGCCCTCCGACATGATCACGAGTGTTGGCACGCCTTCGACGCGAAACTGCCTTGAGAGATCCGGCTCCTCCGTGATGTCAATTCGTCGAATCGGAAATCCCTTGGATTCCATCCGATTCAGAATTGGAACCATTTGCCGACAGGGCTGGCAGTAGCTGGCGGTAAAGTCGAGCAGTTCCACGTCAGGAACATCTCCGGACGGTGTTTCGACCAGCATCGACAACAGCAAAAGCAGCATTTTCATAGGTGGCTTCCATGCCAGAAAGATGCACGTCCAGGAGACGTCTTCTGTCACCTTCACAAATCAGTTCACACAGCTTTCGCTCCCGCCGGACGTCCCTGTCCGTCAGAACGCATCGCATCAGATACTCGTTGAAAATACTACAAAGCAAAAATGAAAAATCTTCAGTCAGGCCTCGTAGTCTTCTCTCTTACCCTCCGGTCTGGCGTTTCGATTCCAGTGTTTTACCGGATTCTGCGACAGGCTTCGCGGAGTTCAAAACAGAAATCACCAAATCACTGATCAGGTCCGACTGCACCAGCAGCTGTTGTACCAAACCGGCAGGAATCTCCCGTCACGATTCACACCGGCAAATTCTGCCTGAAGTGCTGCAGGATAGGGAGATCCGAAATCTTCTGGAAGATCAGAATCTCGTCCCACCACCCCGGAAACTATAGCTCATAAGGTGCCAGGCACCTTACGAGCTCTCCGCCAGAAAAAACTGGTCAATAGAACCAGTTTCAAACTCAAACGATTCGATTCGCGGGTGTCGACGTACCTTTACAGACAGGTGTGTGCCGTGCCGAGATACTTTCACTGCTTGTCGCGCAGTCACGATGTCTGTGGAATTCCGGATTTGGACTCTCACAGCCAGGGAAGCTGCCGCAGACGCGGATTTCCACTCAAAAGCGAAATTCTGTCTGTCTTACTGCAGTATCAGTACTGCCGAGCGGTCCTGGCCATTCAGCGGTCGCAGGAATATGTCAGCTTCCCAGCGGAGTGCTTCGGCAGTTTCGTCTCAGGCTACTGACATTCGCAAGGGCCTCCGGCCGTCCTGCCTCAGTTCGAAATCGCTGGCGAAAGTTGCGAACGAGGTCCATCCAGGATTCTACCGTGCAGTCCAACCGTTCCAGAATCGGCTTCAGGTCGCTGGAAATCACACCCGGCTTGTCCCGTCGCAACTGACGACCGGTCCA
>JBDKIW010000267.1:0-11706 GCA_039796955.1 Planctomycetota bacterium | reverse complement strand
TACACGCCGCATGAAAGCGGCACGCACATTGTGACACAGCATGCCGACGTATTTGTGCATTTTCCGTCTGCCGGGGTGGCCGGGCTGGCAAAGGTACTGACTCCGGTCACGAACGGCCTGATGGACCGAAACATTTTTGAGGTGTCGTTGTATGCCAGTCTGATGTCACGTGGAGTGCGTGATGAGCCGGCGTGGATCGTCGATCTGGCTGAGGATATGGAAGGCGTCCTGCCGCAGCGAAAAGGTGAGCTGATTGCGGTCGCTCGTCAACCGCGTCAGACTGAGCGTCCGCCGTCCTCGCGTGCAGCCTCCGGAACATCCCTCGATCGGCGACTGCTGCAGTCACCCGAGCTGCTGTTTATGGATCCGCCGCGGCCGGGGTCCACGATGCGTGTGGATCCGGAAACTGGCGTCCCGGTGATTACGGTTTCTGATGGGACCGGGACGACGGCTCCTGCGACCGGAGCCCAGTCAACGCGTCCGGCTTCGGATCGCTCTTCTGATGCGGCGCGGGAACCTCGCAAATTGCCTCGACTTCGGACTGCGTCCGGAAGAGATCCGGTCTTTGCAGATCCTGATTTGTCGTCTGAGAATTTGCCACCAGTGAAACCCGCAGTGCCCCCGACTGGACCGACCGCAACCGGTCCGGTCGGGCGCGGCACATCGTCGCTGCCACCGCTGAATCCCTGAGCGATTGATTGCAGCCTGTTCGCAGATGCCCCGCGACATGCGTGGGCTGTCGGAAGCCGGGGGCAGCATGATGTCCCGGATGTCTGACTTTCCGGAGCAGTGGACCGCACGCAAACCGGCATTTGCTGCCGATCCTCAATCGTGGCCTCCGTTTTTTTTCGGCGCAATCGCGAGCGTTTGGGGAGTGCTGTTGAGCCGTTTGTTCCGGAACGGTTATTGTGGACCCGTTCGCAGGTGCGGGACATGTGGAGTGGCCACGTTCGCTGCGGTTCCAATCCGGCCATCGCTGGTCAGGCCGTGATGATTGATGCATCGCCGTTGGGCGAAATGACATTGAGTCCAGTGGCTGGCGGCAGAGGCTGACGAGGGAGTCGGGGTTTCATGAGAACGCTTGTTTGTCTGCTGATCCTGCTGCCGTTCGTCACGCCGGAACTTTGTCACGCGCAGGGAGCCGGCTCAGCGGCAGAGTCGTTTGTCGCGCAGGGGTTCCGGATATCGACTCAGATCTATGACATTTCACGAATGCCTGCTGACGGTGACGGGCAGGTTATCAGCAGTAGTCTGACGTTGTGCCACAACGGCCGGGTTTATGACTATGTCTCGATGGCCGATGAGCTGGTGATTTACGATCCAGTGGAGCATCAGTTTCTGGTGTTGAATCAGTCACGCGGGTTGTCGACGGTGATCACCTTCGATGAGATTCGTCATCACATGGAGACGCGTGTCCGCAGGACGGAAGAATACCTGCAGGAGATGGCGGAGTCGGGTGATCCGAAGGCCGCTACAGAGGCGGCATCGATTCGGTTTCAGCTGCAGCCCGAGTTTCGTGAGACCTTTGATCCGATGAAGGGAACTCTGATTCTGACGTCCTCGGAAATGACCTACCGCGTGGAAACCCGGAAGTGGCCGGATGCTGTGCAGGTGGACCGTTATCTGACCTATCGAGACTGGGCTGCGAAGCTCAATTCGGTCCTGCATCCGGAGAATCTGTTTCCGGAACCGCGACTGGCGGTGAATGAAGCGCTGCGTCGGCAGAAGCAGCGGATGCCCGTGACTGTGGAACTGGATCGTCGTCCGAATGCAGCGAGTCGTCTGCGAGCGGAGCATCAGATTACTGTGGGACTGGCTGACGATGATCGCACGCGAATCGCTCGCTGGGAAGAACTGCAGAAGTCCGGCCGACTGGAAAAGGTGCCGTTGCGGCGCTATCAGCAGGCCAACCTGATCTCAAAATCGCGTTAGTCACGAATCGACGTCCTGCGGTCACAGGACGCCCGGGTTCCTGAGACTGCGACTGCCAGACATTGTTGTGCGTGGGCGCAGAGTGATCCGACTTGCCGATGTGCTGTCCTGTTTCCGCAGAGGCCTTCCGCCTGGTTGCAGGCTGGTGAAATGAGAACGCGCCGCTGAACGCGTCCGGGCCGAGCCGGGCCTTGCGAAGCGCTGCCGGGTTTGCAGGAAGTTACAAGTGGCTTCTGAACAAACGTGTCCGCTGTGTGACCTCACTGCCGTGGAAAACAGGCCTGCTTCCCGCCCGCGAAGGCGATGACGAGTATGAAAAAGGGTGCGTCCACAATTGGCTACTTCGTGCCGCATCGAGACTCCGCCTGACCGTTAAAGTCGCTGTAGAACCCCAGTGCTCTTTCTGTTCGCTGGCTTTCTGATTCTGCGCCGTGCCCGGGAGAATGGATTGCGCGCGTGACAACTGTAGCGAACATTGCGTTCGCGAAGTCTGATCCGCCGATGACTCTGAAAACACAACTGCGATGCGCACGGATCGCAGCAGTTGAAGGGGATTTCGCAGATATCCACGGCGGGGTTGAGCGATGGTGAAGGTAGCATTGGCGCAGGAGGCAGGGGAAGAACCGCAGGAGCAGCGACCGCGAAGACGGCGGCGGCCACTGCTGCGTCTGACGATGCTGTTGCTGGTGGTGATTGCGGCGGCGCCCAGTGCCCTGACGTACAGCGGACAAGCGCAGACGTTGCTGTCACGATGGAAACCGGAGCTGGGCGCGGCGATTTCCTTCCAGTCTCTGCAACTGCACTGGTGGGCGCCGGTGGAAGTGCGTTCTCTGAAGGTGCTGGATCTGAGCACTGCTGATGGCGAAGCCACGACGGAACGGGTTTCGGAAGCGATTTTGTTTCAGGCGGATGTGGTGGCAACCTCCCAGCCGCTGTGGAAACTGGTGCTGGAGCGTGCCCGCGAAGTGCGGATTCGGTTGACCGCCCCGGTTGCGTATCTGGCAACACGGGGTGAGACCACGAATGTGCAGCAGACTCTGGAGCGGTTGACTGGCCCGGCGTCGGAGGGCGGTGGGGATACTTTTCCGTTTGTTTTGACGATCGAGAACGGGACGATCCACTGTGCTGTGGAGACGGCTGAGAGTGGATCCGGGCAGGTGGCGAAGTCGATTCCGTTGTCGGCCGTGATTGAGAAGATCCAGGGCGAAGTTTCGACGGTGCATGCCGAGTCCCGGTTGCCCGCGATTCAGTTATCCGCGTCCGTGCGTTCCTCCGGGGAAGTTGCAGTGCCGGATCAGCGACGTCCGCGATCTCGGCGGCTGACCGCCGATCTGGAAGAGACGATGCGTGACTTCCCCAGTCTGCCGCTGACAGAACTAACAGGCGAAACGGCTGAGAATGCTGGTGACGCCACGTTGCTGCGGATCACCTTGAATCCGGAAGTGGATTCGCTGGGACGTCAGTTAGTCCAGATTGGTTCGAAGAACCTCGATCTGCAGATGCTGCAGCCGTTCCTGCTGCTGGCTGGAATGTCCGTGCAGACGCGGGGGGTGCTGAGTGGCGGGATTGATGCGCGGATTGCGGGGCCGAATCCACTGGATGGCATTGCAGGCCGTATCCTGCTGAATGGCCACGGGGTGGAACTGCGTGACACGTCGTGGTCGGCCGGAGAATGGCTGCGACTGGGCAACGTGCAGGCCTCAGGAGCCGCTGCACTGGCTGAGGACGGACTGCTGATCGACGAACTGTCGCTGGCCTCGGATGTGGTGACGCTGAATGGCCAGGGCGAGCTGCGACTTCAGGGTGAGGACGCCCAGGCGGGGGCAAAGCATGCGGAGTTGACCTGTGTGGTTTCCCTGCCACGGCTGGCTGCTGATCTGCGTCAGACTTTGGCGCTGCATCCGGATGTGAAGGTTGAGAAGGGTGAGTTGACTCTGGGGCTCAGTCTGCATGGAGCTTCCGAAACGGGAGCTGCTGCCGGGGAGACGCCGGGGCAGACGTCTGATCTGATCTCAAACCGGGGGCGAAGTGAGTTAGCAGTTCCCGGAGACAGTGGGACATGGAAGGTCACAGCGACTACAACCGGCTTGCGCATTCTTCGAAACAATACCGTACTAAATACGGATGCCGGGCTTCAGGCCGAGGCCTTTGGGCGACTGGTGAAGCGGACACCGGTGTTGTCACATGCGGTCTTCAAGGCGGCATTCGGAACGCTGGAATGTGCGCCGGACGGTGAGGGGTGGCACCTGGCTGGCACTCTGGATCCGGAGCAATTCTGGCAACAGGTTCGCCAGTTGACAGATCTTCCACAGCCGGGGTTGCGATCAACGGTGACGTTCGAAACGGGACTGGTGCTGAAGGAACGGTCTCTGCTGTTGACGGACGCCGTAGTGGAATCTGCGGAACTGCAATTGAGCAGTCCGGCGATGACGATTGATCCATCTGCTCCGCTCACGCAGATGTTTGACGGGACAGCATCGCTGCAGGGGACGGCTGGTGCGTTTCGCATGCTGGTGGCTCCGTGGCATGATGCGTGGTGGATTTCGGAACGGTCTCGAGTGCAGTGTCGTCTGGCAGCAGCTCCGTCACAGGACATCGATCTGCTGGTAAAAATCCTGCCTGGTACGGTGGCGGCGATTCCGCGTCCGGTGGTTCGGCAGGCGTCGACCACGCGTCGTCGTCCGGTGATCTATACAGGCAGTCTGGTGGCTGAAAATGCATTTGTGGTGGATGAAGCGGAGATGCAGTTGTCACTGGCCGCGCGAAACTCAGGTGAAGAGTTTGATGTTCGAAAAGGGTTTGTGCGGTTGCCTGGCGTGTTGGCGGATCTGACGGGAGTGGTGGCGATAGACGGCGGCGAGCTGAATGTGAGTCTGAATGCCGCAACGGACTATGATCTGCAGGCGCTGAGTCAGCGGGTCTTTATTCCGGAATCCGGGGTGTACTTTGAAGGGCGTGGGAAGACGAATTTTACGTTGAAGGGTTTCCCGGCCGTGTACGCGGAAGAGACGTATCCGCCGGCGAATCGACCGCCACGGTTTGTCGGGAGTGGAACGCTGGCGTGGACGGCCGGCGCTTTTCAGGGGCTGCAGATTGGTCCGGCGGAGCTTTCACTGGAGCTGCAGGACTACATGCTGCGTTCGGGGCCGATTCGCTGTCAGATCAACGGGGGCGAGGCGAGTCTGGTGCCGCAGTATGACATCGCCCGCAGTTTGCTGGCCCTGGGAACAGGCAGTCGAGTCGAGAACCTGCAGCTGACTCAGGAATTCTGTGGCGCATGGCTGGGGTATGTCAGTCCGCTGCTGGCCGCTTCGCTGGACGTGCAGGGGACGCTGTCCGCGCGTGTGGAGCAGTTTCTCTGGGACTTTGAGCAGGTCGGGAATTCAGCGGTTGCCGGGCAACTGACGATTCACCAGGCCCACGCTGCCCCGGGGGGCTCGTTGACTGTGTTGCTGGAAGTGTTCGATCTGATCCGCAGAAAGTCGGGTGAAAGCGGTGCTGTGGCGGAACGTCGGCTATTGCTTCCTGAGCAGACTGTGGCGGTCCGGGTTGCCCAGGGGTTTGTGGCGCATGAAGGATTACAGATGGAGCTGGCAGGTTACCGTCTGAGTTCTTCCGGTGCTGTGGGATTCAACCAGCAGTTGCAACTGGTGCTGGATGTTCCGCTGGAGAAAAATACGGGCGGGCGCGGGGCTACGATTCGAGTGCCTTTGCGGGGCACTGTGAAACAGCCAATGCCGGACACTGCTGCGATGCTGCAGGCATTGGGAACGCAGCAGTTGCAGAATCAGCTTGGCGACAAGCTTGACCAGACCATCAATCGACAGCTGGACAATCTGCTGAAGAAGTTCTGACGGGATATAGGGGATTTCCTCGGAGTATGCAGAATCTGCGCAGCCTGGGAAATCGTCTCCGTTGTCACAATCGGTACGGAACAAAAATTCGAATCGGGATTAGTTTTCTGAAGCGGAGAGCATTTCCCTCAGACCCTTGTGCCAATTATTTTGTGGCTTCTGATCAGGCGAGGTGTGCGAGTTATTTGCAAGATGGCGGTGGCCAGGCATGGCTGGTCCAATTCATCAGAATTCCGATAGGCCCTGTTTTTTTTCTGATCAGATGCGTGGTAAGACACAGGACGCGGTAATTGCACAGGACTACTGCGCTGTTTTGAAGCACCCAGACGTTGAACTCCTGCAGGCTCAATCGCTCTGAAGGAAGTCAGAATCGCGGAGATTTTATGAATTCACTGGTTTATGTTGTTCCCGTTGTGGGGCTCGTTGGTTTGGCGTTCAGTGCCTGGCGTTATCAGTCCATCGCCAGTCTGGATGCTGGTCCGGAGAACATGCGACTGATTGGTGATCGCATTCGTAAGGGGGCGATGGCGTTTCTCAGGGCCGAATACTCGGTGATGCTGGGATTCGTGCTGGTGGTTTCGGCGTTGATGTATTTGTCCGGACTCTCAAAGGACTCTCATCCGCTGGTGGCTTTGTCGTTTCTGCTGGGGGCGTTGTTTTCCGGTATGGCCGGGTTTTTCGGCATGCGGATCGCCACTCTGGCCAACGTGCGGACGGCTCATGCGGCACGCCGTGGCCTGGCTCCTGCGTTGCTGATTGCCTTCGGTGGTGGATCCGTCATGGGATTGACCGTGGTTGGTTTGGGGATACTGGGGCTGGGGTCTCTGTTCCTGCTGTTTCTGAACGTGATTGGTTCGGAAGCCACGTCTCTGAGTCGTGTGATCAACGTATTGACGGGTTTTTCCTTCGGTGCCTCTTCAGTGGCGCTGTTTGCGCGGCTGGGTGGTGGTATCTACACGAAGGCGGCTGACGTTGGGGCCGACCTTGTTGGTAAGGTCGAAGCGGGGATTCCCGAAGACCATCCGCTGAATCCGGCGACGATTGCTGACAACGTGGGTGACAACGTTGGTGATGTCGCGGGGATGGGGGCGGACCTGTTTGAGAGCTTCGTGGGAGCGATCGTGGGGGCGATGGTGCTGGGCGCCACACTGGCGGTTCGTTCTGAATTTGCGAATTCGATGGATGGTATGAGTGCCGTACTGTTGCCGCTGCTGCTGGGAGCGGCTGGTGTGCTGACTTCGGTCATCGGGACCTTCTTCGTGCGGGGCGATGATTCTGTCGACCCACAGAAGGCATTGAACAGGGGTGAGTTGATTGCAGCGGCCCTGATGCTGCTGGCCAGTTACGTGATCATCACGCAGGTGCTACCGGAAAAGTGGATGTCTCCGGAAGGCCTTGAAGTCACTCGACTGGGCGTATTCGCCGCCTCGATCATCGGGCTGGTGGCAGGGATTGCGATTGGATTTGTCACCGAGTACTACACAGGATCGGGTCGGCGGCCGGTCATGGATATTGTGGAACAGTCCGTCACTGGTGCGGCAACGAACGTAATTGCCGGTCTGGGTGTAGGGATGTTGTCAACGGCGATTCCGATGCTGCTGATCGCGTTTGCGATTCTGGGAGCGTGGGAACTGGCCGGGCTGTATGGAATTGCAATCGCGGCTGTGGGGATGTTGTCGAACACCGGGATTCAGCTGGCGGTGGACGCCTACGGTCCGATTGCTGACAACGCCGGTGGGATTGCCGAAATGAGTGGACTGCCGAAAGAGGTTCGTGCACGCACTGACCAGCTGGATGCGGTGGGCAACACGACTGCGGCGATCGGCAAGGGGTTTGCGATTGGATCTGCAGCACTGACGGCTCTTGCCTTGTTCAGCGCCTACATGACCACTGCGGGACTGACATCCATCAACGTGGCCGCTCCGCGCGTCATGTGTGGACTGTTCATTGGAGCCATGATGCCGTTTCTGTTTTCTGCGATGGCCATGCGAGCCGTCGGGCGTGCTGCAGCCAGCATGATCGAGGAAGTGCGACGTCAGTTTCGTGATATCCCGGTACTGGCTCAGGCGCTCAGCATTTATCGCAGGAATGATCATCTGCATGTGGATGAATGGAATACAGAAGATCGTTCTGTGTTGACTCGTGCGATGGAGCAGGTGGATTGCGACCGCTGCATCGAAATCTCCACCCGAGCGTCGCTGCGTGAAATGGTGCTGCCCGGTGTGCTGGCTGTGGTAGGACCACTGCTGGCTGGATTTCTGGGTGGTGGCGAAATGCTTGGCGGACTGCTGGCTGGAGTGACGGTCAGTGGTGTGATGCTGGCGATTTTCCAGTCCAATGCCGGCGGTGCGTGGGACAACGCCAAGAAGATGATTGAGAGCGGTGTGACTGTTGGCGGGAAAGAGTATCGCAAGGGAAGCAGTGCTCATGCGGCGGCAGTTGTTGGGGATACCGTCGGTGATCCGTTCAAGGACACATCGGGACCGTCCCTGAACATTCTGCTCAAGCTGGTATCTGTGGTGGCCCTCGTGATTGCACCATGGTTGCCGGCAGCGGCAGCACCACGGCCGGTTGCTGATGAGCCAGCCGCGGCGGTGGCGCCTGCCGAGGTGCCTGTGGCTGACGTGAACCCGGCTCCGTAGCGTGTGCTGAGGCTTCCTTTTGCAAAAAGAGACCTGACCCCTTTTTCAGAGAGCGTGGAGAATGAGTTCCGTGATCTCGGCGGTTGATAATGTCCCGCCGAGATCCGGGGTTCGCGAGGCAGGGTTGGACAGGACGCGGGTGATTGCCTGACGAATCTGTGTTGCGACCCGTTGACAGGGTTCTGTACCCAGCCATTCGAGCATCATGGCTGCCGACAGAATCATGGCGATGGGATTGGCAATGCCGCGCCCAGAGATGTCAGGCGCTGTGCCGTGGCAGGGCTGAAAGACGGCGACATCGGGGCCAATGTCTGCGGAGGGCGCCATGCCCATCCCTCCCACCAGGGCTGCGGCGAGGTCGCTGAGTATGTCGCCGAACATGTTTTCAGTTACGAGGACATCAAAGCTCTGCGGCCGTCGAATCAGAAACAACGCTGCCGCGTCCACGTAGATCCGTTCGGTGGCGACATCCGGGTACTGCCGAGCAACCTCGTCAAATAATTCCCGGAAGCGAACCATGGAAGGCAGCACGTTGGCCTTGTCCACGAGTGTGACCAGTCCGCGTCGTTTCCGTGCCAGTTCAAAAGCCGCGTGAAACAGTCGTTCACTGCCGGAACGGGTGACACGCAACACGTCTTCGACAATGTCCGCATCGGGAACAACGGTCTGATGCCGCGCAGCAAACAGTCCCTCCGTGCTTTCCCGCAGCACGATGAAATCAATCTCACCCGCTGAGATCTGCTTCAGAGGGCAGTCTGCCGCGTGGTACAGAAAGACGGGCCGTTCCCCGCGAAACAACTGAAAGTGTTCACGCAGATCAATCTGAGGTGTCAGTTCGCGGCCGTTTGGCCAGCGGACATGCGGCAACCCCATGGCTCCCAGCAGAATGGCGTCGGCGGCGGCACACGCGCGCAGTGCGGATTCCGGAAGTGGGGTCCCACTGCGAAGATACTCCTCTGCGCCCACGCTGACGGTCTGAAAATTCAGACGCAGATCGGTCTCCCGGGCCTGCAGATGCTTCAGGACCCGCAGGGCCGCGTCCATCACTTCCGGACCGATCCCGTCGCCAGCCAGCACGGCTATGTCAAAGGTCCTGACTGCAGTCCGGCCCTGATCCATGAGCGTCTCCATCGTTCAGAATTTGCCAGTCTGCGGTGCTCAGGTGCTTCAGCCCATTCCTGAGTCAATCGGTACCCGGACTGATCAGAGAAAGCGTTTCAGATCCTGTTTTTCGAGAGCCACCAGCAGTTCCTTAATTCGTTCGGATTGACCTGCGTCCGCCACCAGCGTTGCGTCATCGGTATGCACAATGATCAGATTGCGCAGTCCAAGAGTGGCCACGAGGTGGTTGCCGGAGGTCCGCACGATGCACCCCTGAGTATCCACGCCGCAGAACAAGCCGTCTGCTGTGTTCTGATCCGCATCCACACCATTGAGTCGCGGCAGGGACAACCAACTGCCCACGTCATCCCACAGGAACGGAGCTTCCTGTACGACGACATTCTGTGCGCGTTCCAGCACCGCGTAGTCGATCGAAATACTTTTCAGTTGAGGGAATTCGGCCGCAATCACGGCTTCGCGATTTCCCTGAGCGATGCCCTGCTGAATCCGCATCAGCCCGGCATACAGCTCCGGCTCGAACTGTTCCAGGAGTCGCAGAATGGTGCGAGCACTCCAGCAGAAGATCCCGCAATTCCAGAAAAATCGCCCTTCGCGCATGTACTGTTCGGCGAGACTCAGATGGGGCTTTTCCCGAAACGCATTCACGCTGTACAAACGTGGTGTCCCGTCTTCGATCTGTGTGCCACGCTCAATGTAACCATAACCTGTGGATGGAAACGTTGGGGTAACCCCGAACAGCACCAGAGTCTCCGGACTCTTCTGCACAAGTTCGATGGCCCGCTGAGCGCCCTGAGCAAAGGCTTCTGTGGTCTGTATCACGTGATCCGCGGGCATCACAAACATGATCCCGTCCGGATCCTTCTGAAGAATCTCGATTGCGGCCAGTCCCACACAGGGGGCGGTATTCCGTGCGGCTGGTTCAATCAGAATGTTGCCGGCAGGGACAGCGGGCAGTTGTTCCCGTGTGGTGGCCGCCTGGATCTCGTTGGTGACGACCCACGAATTCCCGGGCAAGGCCCAGCCCTGACAGCGATCCAGCGTCTGCTGAATCATCGTGCGCTCGCCCGCCAGACGCAGCAGTTGCTTGGGCAATCGCTGGCGGCTCTGCGGCCAGAACCGGGTTCCACTTCCGCCAGCCATGATTACTGCGTGCAGCATGGTCCTGTGCTCCTGTTGTTTTGCGTCGAGAAGTGCCCTGGCACCCCCCGCAATCTGTCCGCCGTGTCGTACTCAGGTGTAACGGGGTGGCGCTGGTGGCTGTGTGATGGTCACCGTGATCAGCCGCATACGATACCGTCTTACGAACAGGGCGCTGGCCATTCCCGATGCACAGGCAAGGCCCTCAGGCAGCCACAACACGTCATGGCAACCCGGATATCCTGAACCGCCCGAAACGCTTTCCATACCATGAATACAGGGAATTGCACGCGGAATTCAGTGTCAGGGACGCGTAATCTGTGTGGTTTTTCAGCCACGGTCCCTACAGGCTGTGTTTCAGGCGTTCGAGTGTCACAGCATCTATCTTCCCGAGTATTCAGCCGGATGCCGAGTCCTGAGAATCCGTCGGGCTCGCAGGACCTTTGGAACCAGCAATCGCCCGTGCTACGGATTCAAGCATGACTTCCATGGCGAATGGCTTTCGCAGGTAGTCGACGACGCCGAGCATTTCAGCGTAGGCCTTGTGGCGACTGCCTTCATTGGCGGTCATCATGATCACCGGAGGCGCATCGGGGAGATCCGCCAGAAACTCCAGCACCGGGAATCCGCCCATACGAGGCATCATCATATCTGTCAAAACCAGATCGGGTCTTTGCGCCTGAATCAGCCGTCGCCCATCCTGACCATTGGCCGCAGCCAGCACGCGGTAACCGGACGCTGTCAGGACGCTCTGGATGGTCGCAGAAATGTCCCGATCATCCTCAATCAACACGACCGTTTTTCGATGTTCCGTCATGTGACGATGACCTCCTCTCTCTCTGTCGACTTATTGCCACGCTGCAGGTCTGGCGGGCCCCTCAACGGGGCACTCGCTGCGTCGCTAACGCATTCTTTCGGACGGGCCGCAAAAATACAGTCCTGCCGCACTCGAAATTCATACTTCCCGGATTACGAAACCCGCCCCGTTGAAGTTTTCGGGTTAATCGCTGTGATCTGTT
>JBDKIW010000266.1:0-3854 GCA_039796955.1 Planctomycetota bacterium | reverse complement strand
TCATTCAGCTCGCGGTCATACCGATGATCCCGACTGTAGATGCGAAAAATCAGAAAGCTGGTGGGCAGATTTCGGAACAACTCATCATCGTCCAGCATGTGCGACAGACCGCTCGATGGATCATACCAGTAGTTCTGCTTGCCCGTGGGTTTGCGAGCACTGGGGCGGTGATAATGCCGCGCCACGTCGATCCGCATCGGGATGTCACGCATCGCCTTCGGCAGCGCGTCCCGAACGCGCTTCTCTACCAGGTCCGGTTCTGAAAAGATCGTTGTGCTTTCCGCCTGACCACTGTGGAAATGCATCGTCCGCTCGCAGGCCATCCGCCACATTTCCTCCCGATTGATGATCGCCCGCCAGTGCTGACCAAGCTCTCGCAGAGTCGGGTCGGAACTGAGCGCCCAGCGGGCGACGTCGACGAGGAACGTCGTCTCCGTCAACCCCTGATAGGCCTGCAGATGGTCCAGCGGATTGCCGGGAAACAGACGCTTCATCGTTTCTGTGAAGTGATCTTCCAACGCGATGTCGATCCCGCGAACCGTCCGATGAAAGTAAATCGTGCGAAACAGATTAGCCCGCGTTTCGATGAAATTGATCAGCGTCGGCAATCCACGCGAATGAATCGTCAGCCCGCTCTCCGTAAAAAAGCTGTAGTGAACCAGTCGGGAAATATCGAAGGCCCTCGTGTTGTAGCCCGACATGTAGGCGTCACGCAGGACAAAGTCCATGTTGTCCACGGTATAAATCCCGCTGAACAACGAACGCAGCTTCACCAGCCAGTCCGGCTGCCCCTCGCGATCGTCCGGGCCGCTGGATGGCCGCCGAATCAGCCATGCCACCTGCACCGGGTCCAGTTCTTCCAGCGGCTGCAGACGGCCGTTGGGATTGCGACGAATCCGACGGATGATGTCGCCCAGCTCGTTCACAATAATGTGGCTGCCAATGTCTTCGTGCGTCAGCCCGAACTGATCAAGATAGTGGTCATCAAAGAAATGCCCGAAGGGCCCGTGACCCACATCGTGCAGCAGTCCCGCAATGCGCACAAGACTTTCCACACAGGCTCGCGATGGCACATTCCGGCAGGCATCGCACAGTGAATCGTACCACGCCTGGACGGTGATCGATCCAAGATGCATCACACCCATCACATGCTGAAACCGCATGTGCTCGGCAGAAGGAAACACCCACCAGGCCGTCTGCAACTGATGAATCTGACGAAGACGCTGCACCCACGGATGATCAATCAGCTCCTGCTCAGACGCTTCACCCGCCGGCAGTCCCGCCCGAGCGATAAACGGGATATAGCCGTGAATCGGGTCGTGCGAAAGACTTTCACTGTGATAATCACGGACCATTCCTGAATACTCAGCTGCAAAATGTATCGGTGCCGGGTTCTTTTCCCGCAGAACTACAAAATCAGGCCCCCTATCATAGCGGAATCCGGGGCTTTGTCCTGCCAACCCGTTTCCCGTCCAGTGCGTTCCCAAAATCCCTGTCTCGCGATTCCGGCCCTGTTCCGCTAAGCTTTCCTGCCAGGTGTTCAGGTGGTGCCCTGAGTCCCCCGGCGTTGGCACCACTCCCAACCTCCGGAAATCCCGGGCGTGCTCCAACCGCCTTTGCCGTTGTTCCCGCCCGTTCCACCACAATTGCCACGGCTCGTCTCCGGATTTCCGGTCCCCGCTGATGCTGTTCCTGCACTTCAGCAAGCTTTCGATTCTCCCGATTTCCCACGGATCAATCATGTTTCTGCTTCGCCTGGCATCATACCGAAACTGGCTGCTGCCCGGCGCCGTGCTCCTGCTGCTGCTCGCCCTCCCGGTCGCCCGAAAACTCTCGTTCGATCAGACCATCGAGTCGTTCTTCCCAGCGAATCACCCGGACATCCTGCTGCTGAAAAGAACACGGCAGGATTTCGGCGGTGACGAATTTGTCATCGTCGCCTGGAAGCAACCGGGGCTGCTGCAGCAGAATCCGGACAGCGATTACTCCGAACTCACTCCCGCCGCCGCGGAAAAGATCACGTCTCTCTCTACGCAACTCAGCCAGCTTCCCGGCGTCGATGGCCGCCGAACACGGGATCTCCATTCCCTGCTGGATAAGTCGCCCCGCAGTCGCAACACCCGTCAGGCCATGCTGAAACTGTTCAACGGTATGCTGATCGGTCCGGATCAACAGACCACGGCCATCGTGCTGCAGTTGCTGCCGGCCGCAGAATCACCCGTCTCCCGCGATCAGGCCATTCGTGGTATCCGCGAAACCGTGCAGCGACTGGAACCGACCGCGTCCGTCGCCGGTGAACCCGTACAGATTCAGGAAATGTTCGATCTCGTGGAACGCGATGGAAATGTGCTGTACCTCGCCTCACTCGCCGTGCTCTCACTAATGCTGCTGCTGATTTTTCGCAGCCTGCGCTGGGTGCTCGCCTCCCTGCTGATCGTGATCGGCTCTGTCACCTTCACACGCGCTCTGCTCGTGCTCGCAGGAACACAACTGAGCATGGTCAGCTCGATGCTGAATTCACTGGTCACCATCATCGCCATCAGCACAACCACACACATTATCGTCCACTACCGCGAACTGCGTACTCAGAATGGCCTGACTCCCGAACAGGCGCTGCTGTCCACCCTGCAATCCCTCTGGTCTCCCGTCTTCTGGACTGTGCTGACTATCGCGGTCGGCTTCGCCGCTCTGCTGGTCTCCGAGATCGTTCCCGTTCGCAGCTTCGCCATCATGATGACCCTCGGCACTCTCCTCGTGCCACTGCTCATTCTGCTCGTTATGCCAGCCGCCTTTGCGTCCGGAAAATCCATCCCGATTCCCGGACGTATCGCCCTCGAGGATCAGCTTGACCGACTGCTCGATCGGATGGCGCACGTCATCGATCGTCACCCGGTGATCACCACCGTATCCTGCCTGCTGCTCACAGCACTGACCGCGCCCGGTCTGCTCATGATGCAGGTCGAAACCGATTTCAGCCGGAATTTCCGTGAGTCCTCACCGATCCTCCAGGCGCTGCGCTTCGTCGAAGCTGAACTGGGACCGGCCGGAACATGGGATGTCTCGTTTGATGTTCCAACACCAGTCACCAATGACTTCCTCGAACAAACTCACGACCTCACACAACGTCTCAGAAAACTGAAGACCGAAGGCATCTCCGTCGATGTGGTGTCGCTGACCGATGCCCTGAATGTGCCTCCACGCATCGGGGCCGCCACAAAGCGACTGGATCTGATCCGTAAACGACAGGCCGATCTCGTCGAGAGCTTCTACAACACACAACAAGCCCGGATGCGAATCGTTCTCCGCTCGCCCGAACAACAGCCGACGGCCGAAAAACTTGAGCAGATCCGCAGAGTCCGCGAGGTGGTCGCCGAACACTTTCAGGACGTGGCTCGCCAGAACACCGAAGCCGATGCGTCCGCTCAAACCCCCAATCCCAATGCCGCGACATCCGGGCTGTTCATCGTCATGGCCCGCATCATCGAAAGTCTGCTCGCTGATCAGGTCCGAAGTTTTCTCTGGGCCTCACTCGGTACCGTTCTCTGCACCACGCTGGCATTTCAAAGCCTGCGCATTGGACTCATCTCACTCGTTCCCAACGTCTTTCCCATCGCCATCGTCACCGGCACTCTCGGTTTGCTGCACGTCCCCGTCAATATCGGGACCGCGATGATCGCCAGCGTGTCCATGGGCTTCACCTGCTCCGTTCACTACATCGCCGTCTTCCAGAAAGCTCTGCCGTCCCACGGAATCTCCGGCGCCCTCTCAAAGGCACAGGGCGAAGTCGGCAAGGCCGTGGTCCTCGCTCACATCGCACTCGTCGCCGGTTTTCTGGTGCTGACATGGTCCGAATT
>JBDKIW010000265.1:0-27680 GCA_039796955.1 Planctomycetota bacterium | reverse complement strand
GAGTTGTGGGATGTGTTTTTGATGGGGCGACCGGGGCGAAATGGTCGTGAGGATCGGCGTCGGCAGCACGGCTGGTGGAGTTTTCTGGAGGGTGCTTTTCGAGACAACAGGCCCTGGAATGAGACGGTAAGGTCACTGCTGGTTGCTCGTGGAGACCGTCCGGAGGAGCGCGGGGCATCGTGGTTTTTGTATGAGCGCCGCAACAATCATCAGGCGATCGCCGAAGCTGTGGCTCCGCTGATTTACGGGACACGCATCGACTGCGCTCAGTGTCACGACCACCCGTTGACTCGTGATATCCGTCAGGCTCATTACTGGGGTTTGGTGACGGCATTCAATCGCAGTAAGAATGTGGATGGTGGCGCGGTGGTGGCTGAGTCTGCGACTGGCGGTTTTGTGAATTTCACGAACTTGAAGAAGGAGTCACAGCCGGCGCTGATGGTACTGCTGGATGAGCGTGTGGTGGAGGAGCTGCGTCCGGCAGAGGGAGAGAAACAGTCTGACGGCGACGATTTGTATGTGGATGGAGGTGCGAAGCAGGTACCGAAGCTATCGCGTCGGCAGGCTTTTGCGGACGCGGCCGTTACGAGCAATCCGCTTTTGGCGGAGGCTTTTGTGAATCGCATGTGGTCAGTGCTGCTGGGGCGTGGTCTGGTGCATCCGGTGGATGAGATGAACGGTCGGAATCCGGCCAGTCATCCAGAGCTGTTGTCGTGGCTGAGCAGGGATTTTGAAGCACATGGTTATGATGTGAAGCGGCTGGTTCGCGGTCTCGTGCTCAGTCGTCCGTATGGATTGGGATCTGTGGCTGGCGGGGACGTGCCGGCATCGGCCTTTGCCGCAGCAATTGAGCGATCTTTGACGGGTGAGCAATTGGCGCGTTCGTGGCGGGTGGTGGCTGGTGTAACGGCGGAGGATGACGGCCTGCGGCGGAAGGTAACGGGTGCGTTGCCGGACGTTTTACCACGAGAGTATACGGCGACGTGGCAGCAGGCGCAGTTTCTGAGTGGTACGGCGGCTCTTGAGGAGTTGCTGCGTCCGGAGGTGTCACCGACGGTAACGCGTCTGTCGGCATTGTCTGCGGTGGATGAGCGAGTGCGGCTGGCGTTTCAGGAGGTGTGGGGGCGGCTTCCGGATACTGAAGAGCAGCAGCGTTCGACTGAGTTTTTTGCGGCACACTCGGGTGATACGTCGGGCGCGGTGCGAGATTTTCTGTGGGCGCTGGTAACCAGTGCGGAATTTTTGACGGTGCCTTAATGAGCAGACGAGTGGCAATGGGTGGTGAATCAGAGCGGTGCCGAGTGCATGAACACTCGCTGCACCGTCGACTGTTTCTGCAGGGATTGTCCGGGGGAACGGCGGCCAGTCTGGCCAGTTTTTCCGGGCTGTTTGCGAATCCGGTGTTTGCTGATGTGGCAAAGCGGGCTCAGAAGCACTGTATCCTCCTGTGGCTGTGCGGGGCGCCCAGCCAGTTTGAGACGTGGGATCCGAAGCCGGGCCGTCCCAGCGGAGGTCCGTTTGGCAGTATTGCGACCCGTCTGCCGGGAGTACATTTTTCCTCGCTGATGCCGCAGTGTGCGGGTATAGCGGATCGGCTGAATATCGTGCGGAGTATGAAGACAGCGCAAACGGAGCATTTGCAGGCGATTACTCTGCTGCAGCAGGGGAATCCGGACCGTGCCGGGTTTACGAGACCGACGCTGGGCAGTGCAATTTCCCAGGCGGTGGGGCAGCTTGATTCGCGGCTGCCGAATTTTATTTTTATTGATCCTGTGCCGGGCGGGAATGAGTTTGAAAGTTTCAAAGCCGGGAACTGGGCTGGCTGGCTGGGAGCTGAGCATGCGCCGGTGCGGATCGGCGGCGAGTATACTCCGTTGGAACGTCCGCTGACGGATGCGATACCGCAGCATGACCGGGAGGCGCGCGAGAGCCTGCGGCGTTTTCTGACGGGCCGGTATGAGCGGTCGCGCGACAGCCGGATTGCTCGCAGTCAGAACGCGGCGTTTGAGCGATTACGGGGGATGACGGCCAGTGCTGAGTTGTTTGATCTGGAACGACTGCCGGCTGAGGATCGTCGGCGTTATGGTCCGGGCAGTTTTGCGCAGCATACTCTGCTGGCTCGTTCGCTGGTCGAGCATGGTGCTCCGTTCGTGATGGTGGCCAATGGGATGAACTGGGACAATCATGTGTTTCAGCATGAGATTCATCAGATGCTGGTACCAGAGCTGGACAATGTGTTGTTTCAGCTGATTACGGATCTGGAGCAGCGGGGTTTGCTGGACTCGACGCTGGTGATAGCGATGGGTGAATTCGGCAGGACGCCGTGGATCAACGCTGCGCGCGGCCGTGATCATTACCCTGACGCCTGGAGTCTGATGATGACGGGCTGTGGTTTGGGACGGGGCGTGGTGACAGGCAGTACTGATGAGGACGGAGTGGCAGTCACGGATCGACCTTACAGCGAGCAGAATCTGTTTGCGACGATATTTCGGGCATTGGGTCTGGATCCGTACGCGGAGTATGACCTGCCGGGTATGCCGACATTTCATCGGGTGGAAAACGAGGCATCTGCGATTCAGGAATTGCTGGTCTGACATGAAACTGACACTGGCTCATGATATTTCGCTGCCCACGGGTGCCCTGGGAATGGCGATTGTTCCGGATGGTTCGCGTGCCTGCCTGGGGTGTGCGGATGGCTTGTTGTATGACGTAGAGTCAGCGACGGGGAAGTGGCGTGTGTTTGAGCAGTCGCATCAGAGTTATGCGACTGGTTGTGTGCTGCTGCCTGGCGGTGCCGAGGTGATTTCGGGGGGATATGACGGAGCTTTGCTTTGGCATGAGGTGTCAACGGGGCGTTGTCTGCGGCGTGTGCAGGCGCATCGATTCTGGAGCTGGCAACTGGCGTTATCGCCTGATGGTCGTCGTTTGGCAACGGTGACAGGCCAGTATCTGCCGGGGGGCTGGAAGTACGAGCCGGCTGCGGAGCTGGAGCCCAGTGTGAAGGTATTTGATACGGAGACCGGGGAACTGCTCCAGTCGTTTGGCCATACTCCGCCGGTGCTGAGCTGTTCTTTCAGTCCGGACGGCGAGTATTTGGCAGCGGCGAATCTGATGGGTGAGGTGCGGGTTTGGCAGGTGGCCGGCGGTGCCGAGCCGGTATCGCAGTGGACATCGCCGGATTTTACATCTTTCGGCACCATCAAGACTCATCATTACTGCGGCGGCATTTACGGTCTGGCGTTTGCTCCTGACGGGCAGTCTTTGGTGGGGTGCGGGATGGGGCCGATGGCTGATCCGATGGCGGGCAATGGCCGGATGACGTGGCAGCGGTGGGACTGGCGGGCCGGGAAGTTGCTGAGTCAGATTAGGGATGGTCAGCATGGTGCGGGTTTGATGGAGAGTGTGTGCTGGCGGCCGGACGGCGGTGTGTTTGTGATGGCTGGTCGTCAGGCTCAAGGCACCTGGAATGCGGCATTGTTTTCCGGAGTGGACGGCGAGCTGCAGGCGTCGATTGATACTCGCAACCGCATTACGCAGGCTCGTTTTTCTGAGTCTGGCGGTGTGCTGTTACTTGCTCAGGCTCAGGGGCAGCCGAAGCGGAAGGACGGAGAGTGGCCCGCCTGGGGCCGATTGCAGTCGTGGGTGGTGGGTGATTAGCATGCTGACGAGAACGTATGCTGGGTAGTGAGGAGCAGCGGACGCTGTCAAGGGGGCTGCAGATGAATCAGCTCGTGATGAGTGTGTTGTGGCTGGCGGGGCTGGGTTTGGCGGTTCCACCGGAGTATTCGTATGGTCCGTACAACGAGTGGATCCTCAGTTGGAGGGCTGGCCGCTGACTGCCGAGGAGCGGGCGTATGTGGTGAAGCGTGTCGAGCATGACCGTCGCCCTGGCCGTGAGTCGCTGAAGCATCTTCCGAAATGGCTATTTGGCGAAATGGCTATTTGGGGCCTATTTGGGGCCATCCATCTGTTGTTTTGGCGTCTAAATTGTTTCTCAATCTGATGTTGCGAACTTCAGAGGCTGCGTGAGACTTTGCAGCAGACGACGTCATGATGGCTATTTGTTCAGGTGTTTGGTGGCATGATTTGGGTGGCCCCGCGCAGGCACGGAACCGTGAATGGTCTTGCCAGCGATCGTGAGCCAGGCTGGGCTGACCAGACAGAAATCACAAGCGGCTACTAAACCGTTGTCGCTCACAGAACATAGCGCGGTTGGAACTTCGGCGTACCGAGTCCGGAAACCCATGTGCCGCGCCATACCGACCAGGTGTGCCGCAGTTCACCACACGGTGGTTCGGCCGCACCTCTACAGCCCCCAAATTATTTTGCTTTCGCATCTCAAATTCGCTGTGGACTCCCGGGGCGAAAACTGCTTTCCACCCGTTTTCCAGTTGCCTTCGCGTTATCAGCCCATTAAAACGAAACGATTCGCGCTGTCCCCGCACCCTGTTTTGGTTCAGATTTCATGGCGCAGGTCCACCATTCCAACTTTCCGGGCAAGCGCCGGATTACCAATCGCGGTTGCCTGCAACCAGGCCAAATGGTCCTGCTGCTGCTCTGGCTTTTCGGGGTCAGCAACCAGACCGTCGCTCAGGACGCCCCCGCCACCCCCTCGTTTCTTAACGATGTTATTCCTCTGCTGACTCGCTACGACTGCAATTCTGGTGGCTGTCATGGCAAACTGGCCGGCCAGAACGGCTTTCGCCTGTCGCTTCGCGGATTCGCCCCTGAGGCCGATTACGAGTCACTGACTCGCGAATCCCGCGGCCGCCGCGTCAACCCGGCTTCGCCCGCAGCCAGCCTGCTTGTTGGCAAAGCCAATGGGTCGATCATGCACGCCGGAGGTCGCCGCATCCAGCCGGGCAGTGACGCTGAAGCAGTACTGCTGAACTGGATCAAGGCCGGCCTGCCGGGGCCACTTGCTTCGGACCCGGTGTTGAAGCGACTTGAGGTGACTCCAAAGAACGCCCAGCTTCGTCCCGGGGATCAGGTACAACTGATCGCGTGGGCGTTTTTCAGCGATGGCTCTAAACGCGACGTCACGTCGCTGGCCCGATTCGCCTCTGGTGACATCTCGATCCTCGATGTCACCGCTACTGGCCAGGTCCAGGCCCTCCGACATGGCGAGCATGTCGTGAGAGTGAGTTTTCAGGGTGAGGTCGAAGTAGCGACTTTCACCATGCCACGTGATGAGGCACCTGACGAGGACCTTTACGACGTCGGGAATCAGCCCATCGACCAGCACGTATTCGGGCGGTTGCATGCTTTAAGGATTCCGCCGTCGCCGGCGATTGACGACGCGACATTTCTGCGTCGCAGTATGCTGGACACAATTGGTACCTTGCCCACGCCTGACGAAATACGGGACTTTCTGGCGGATGCGCAACCTGACAAGCGAGCGAAACTGGTAGACCGTCTGCTGCAGCGGCCGGAATTCCATGACTACTGGGCTCTGCTGCTGGGCGATCTGCTGCAGAATCGTGTGGAACGGGATCATGATGTTCGCGGGCGAAAGGGGGTCCGTAGTTTTCATCAGTGGATTCGGCAGCAGTTGGTCGCAGGACGCAGCTGGAAACAGCTGACAGAAGACGTGTTGCTGGCAACGGGCTCCACGACCGCCAATCCACCCGTCGGTTACTACATCGTGACCATTGGCGAAAAATCAGCAGAAGAATCTGACATCGCCGACTCCGTGGCTCAGGCGTTTCTTGGCACCCGAATCGGTTGTGCCCGCTGCCACAATCATCCGCTCGAGCGTTACACCCAGGACGACTATTATCAGTTTGTGGCGTTCTTTTCCCGGCTGGCTTTGCAACGGAAAAATCCCAACGAAGGCGAGAGCAGTTTGTATGTGGCGACACGGCACGTACTCAATCTGCAACAGCAGTTGTCCGAACAGCAGACGAAATTACGGCAATCAGTAGAGGGTGATGAGCTTGCCGATATTCAGAAACGCATTGGTGAACTGGAACAGGAAATCCGCCGGAACCAGGATGCGGCAGTCACCGTCAGACAGCCGCGCACTGGAGTGACACTGTCTCCGCAGCACCTGGATCGCCGTCCTGTGCACATACCTCCAGGGACCGATCCGCGACTACAGCTGACAGCCTGGCTGACTGCTCCTGAAAATCCATGGTTTTCCGGGGCAATGGTCAACAGGCTCTGGAAGCATTTTATGGGCACTGGCCTGGTAGAACCTGTGGATGACCTCCGCGCTACCAATCCTCCGTCAAATCCTGCGCTCTGGCAGTATCTGAACTCACAGTTCGTTCAGTCAGATTTTGACCTGAAACATGTCATGCGGCTGATCCTGAACTCTCAGGCCTACCAGCGGTCAGCCGCCACACTTCCACAGAATCAGCACGATCAGCGTTTTTATTCTCACGCATTGGCTCGTCGTTTGCCGGCCGAAGTGCTGCTGGATGCGATTGGAGCGGCAACAGGAGAGCCCGAGCCATTTCAGGGGTATCCGCTGGGAATTCGTGCAATTCAGGTGCCGGATCCGGGACTGGATAGTTACTTTCTGTCGCTGTTCGGACGATCGGAACGAGTCACTGCGTGTGCGTGTGAAAGATCGGGCGATGTCACACTGCCGCAGTTGCTGCATCTTCAGAATAGCGACAGTCTGATGGCTCGGATTCAGGCGACTGATGGACGCCTGCAACGACTGTTGACCAGTAAAATCTCTGACTCGCAGATCGTTAGCGAGTTGTTTGCGGCAACGCTTAGTCGTCGGCCCACGGAAGCCGAGATGGCGTCCGTGCAGGCCCAGCTGACAATCGCTGCGGCGGAAGAACGACCTGGTGTATTTCAGGATCTGTTTTGGGCCCTGCTGAATTCCCGTGAATTTGCCTTCCAGCATTGAGACCTCACGATGTTGAAAATTCAAACGTCACCGGCCTCCCGGCGCAGTTTTGTGCAAGTCGGCGGACTGACTGCGATGGGACTCACCGAGGCAGACCTGCTTCGTGCCGCAGATCAGCATCAGCCGACCACCAGTCGGCGCGCAAAAAGTGTCATTCTGGTTTACCTGGGAGGTGGGCTGTCGCACCATGACAGTTTTGACCTGAAACCCGATGCTGTCGCTGAAATTCGCGGCAAGTATTCACCCATTGACACCGTGGTGCCGGGGCTGCAGATCTGTGAATTGCTGCCGCTGATGTCTCAGTGCATGGACAAGGTCTGCCTGCATCGCGGTGGCGCACACAACAACGATCACCACGAAACCGCCACCAACTGGGTCATGTCCGGGCGGTTCGGCACACCGTTTGGAGATTGGCCGGCCATTGGAGCAGTGGCGGCCCATGAAAGCGGTTTCCCTGGCACATTACCGCCGTACGTCGCGATTCCCCGCAATCCTTCGTTCACCTGGGAACTGGGAAAAAGCGCGTTTCTGGGGGGGCGTTATGAGTCCTTCAAGGCGGGTGATCCGAACGAGCCGAATTTTCGGGTTAGGGATGTGACGCGTGCCGAGCCTCTGCCGGACGTGCGCGTGAAGCGGCGGCAGTCTCTCCTTGCCAGTGTTGATACGATGGTAAGATCCATCGAAGCCAATGACCAGTTGGCAGCGTACGATCAGTTTCAGAAACGAGCGGCTGAGATGGTGCTGTTCGGAGAAGCCCGCGACGCCTTTGCGATCGATGCAGAGACCGTTGAGCTGCGAGATCGTTATGGGCGGACAACGTTCGGGCAAAGCTGTTTGCTGGCGAGGCGCCTCGTGGAGCGGGGGGTGGGATTTGTCACGGTCAATTCTGGTGGCTGGGACCACCATGCAAAGATCTGGGAGGGCCTCGACAGGATGCTTCCTGATTTCGACCGCGGCTTTTCCGCTCTGTTGACAGACATGCACCAGCGTGGTCTGCTCAAAGATGTTCTGGTCGTTGTAATGGGCGAGTTCGGGCGGACTCCGAAGATTAACAAGGACGTTGGGCGGGATCACTGGGGACCTGCGGCGTCGCTGCTCTTTTGCGGAGCCGGGGTTGTGCCTGGGCGAGTGCTGGGGCAGACTGATCGCGATGGTGCTCAGGTCGTCGATTCGCCGATTGGCCCTGCCGATGTGGCCTTCACGATTTACAGGTCACTGGGGATTGACCCGCACAAGCACCTGTACACGCCGGATGGCCGCCCCGTACCAATTCTGAACGAGGGCAAGTGGATTGAGGCCTTATATGCCTGATGACAGCACCTGCAGAAAATGGCTGCAGCCGTTACTAGTTGTCGGTTGCTGTTTCGCGTGTTTCCTGAGTGCCCATGACGCGGTGTCGGCACAGGAAGCACTCCCCCCGAAACCACCACGGATTGCCCTTCTCAATCCATTGTCCGTGATGTCGGGGCAGCGGACGAGAGTGATTCTGCGCGGCTGGCTGTTGAAGGATCCGGTGGCCGTTGTGGCTGACAACGCAGAAATAAAGATTACGGTCGTATCACACGCGGCGGCCACTGTCCCCGGCAAACAGAAGGCCGAACAGATTGGGGACGAACAACTGGAAATGGATATTGAAGTGCCAACTGGATTTGCTGCAGACGCAGTCCGGATCAGGGTACGTACGGCTTCCGGAGAATCGCATCCTCACTTGATGCCGATTCACGGTGGAACGCCGGTCGTTGTCGAGCTGGAGCCCAACGATGGTTTTCGTCAGCCGCAGCAGATTACCTCGTCGCAACTGGTTGTCGGCAGCATCCACGCGGATACGAACGTGGATGTATTCGCTGTTGAACTTGTGCAGCCTGCAAAACTTCGGATTTATGTGGAAGCTGCCGCACTGGGCTCTAATCTGGATTCGATGCTGACTGTGTGGACTGCTGCCGGATCGATCGTGGCCAGCAGTGATGATCAAACGAAAGGTGAACTGACGGAAGCGGTTGCCAGTGTTTCGGAGAATTCACATCTGCGTGACTCCCTGCTTCTGCTCGACCTGCCAGCGGGGAAATACCTGCTGACTCTGCAGGATGCCTTTGACCGAGGAGGCCCGGCACATCCCTATCGATTGCATGTGCAGCAACTTCCGGACAGGAGTGATACCTCCGAAAGAAAACCATCACGCACCCCTGGCTGACGGTAGCTGTGCATTCTGCGAAGCATGGCGTGACCAGTTAGTTGCTGGACCTGCAGGATTCCGAGTTTGACACAGACTGTTGCCGCTGTGGTCACCGGGACTGTGATTTATTCATCAGCACGAGCAGTTCCAGCGGCGAGTCGATCTTTTTTGGGCAGGCTCAAAGCGGGAAGCCTCAGCTTCTTAACCAGTCGACGAAAGCAACTGATGCCGGTTTTCCGCCACTTATCAAGTTCCTGCAGTACCGTCTTCAGAGTCAGCGTCGGCACACAGCCACGGAGCGAATCCAGCACGCTTGTAATCACCGTACGACGCCGGGCCTCGCGTTCAGTTTTGTTCGTGCGGCCGGTCACGCGATCCTGAGCAGGAGCGCGACGCCGTCGTTCGCTGATGTTGTTTGTGCCGTCCGCTTCCGGATGGATCACAAACTTAAACAGCTCGTCGTCAGACATCAGACGCACGATTTCATGAGTCAGATTCAGGAAGTCTTTTTCAGCGTCGTCAGCCGGTTACGTTTCGTCAACAAAGCGAGTTACTGTGCAATTGCACACAGCATCGACAAGCTGCTCCACGCGAGCACGACGACCGGCTTCGCTCAGACGCTTGCCTTCGGCGATTGGTTGTGCAAATAGTGCAGTGCGCAAATAGTGCCATCCATCCATTGCATGCCTCTTTAAGTAGTTTGGGCAATCTTGTCTTGCGTCGCCGATCGTCGCTCACATTTCTGCACGTTACGCAAAGACTCTGCGTGAAGCGTTGATGCTGATGGCTCGTTTGTGGCCCTTCGTTTCAGCGTTTGTGGCCATTGATTTGGGGCGTCCCACACTGGAGCGAAACCATTTGTGGAAGTGCGTCACACAATCCACCCACAGCTCCGCTGAAATCTGCAGTCGCTCAAACACAGGGGCCAATTCCGCGGGTGTTGCTCCGCGTTTTCCTGTGCGGACCTGCCGAGCTGTCCAGTCCAGCAGTTGCAGGTATTCGCCCAGTCCCAGCGACAGGCAGCCCTTGTTTGAGGCCCGTCGCTCAGTCTGCTTTGCTCGTACCGCCTGACGCTTTGGCTGCAGCGGAATCGGTGACAGCCAGCCTGCGCGAGTTCCATGTTCGACTGCGGTGTCGAAAGAGTTGCGTTCCGCAACCGGCAGTGATTCTGGTACCGCAATCACCGACGTTGCGACCACTGGCGAGGTCGGTATTGCCGCTGTTGGCGTAGTGTTTTCTGTCGCCGCGGTACTCACGTCGGCACACTTGTTCTTCGCCTGCTTCAGGTCTTCAATACGGTCCTGGACGCTTGTGAAAAGACTGCCTTCCAGAGTTTTTGTAAGCCCAGCACGAATCGGGTTCAGGTCGACATACTGCAGGCATGCAAGTATGGCCGCATCGTCGAGCAACACCTGCGATTTGAAGCGGCCCTCCCAGAAACGACCGGTGCACTTGTCTTCCCTGTTTGAATCTTTCGCAATACGTTCTGACACGAACCGCATGAACCACGAGATGCTGGACAGCCGCCGTCGCTTTTCCTTCAGGGATTTACGATCGGCACGGATGGCTTTCAATTCCGTGTCAGTAGGTTCCGCGGGGCTGCCGTCTTCGTTCTTTCTCAAAGGGCAGAGCATCCACCACTTTCGCGCGACATCTGCGTCCGACCACGCGGCAACGACATCCGGCCGGTTCCGCAGGACCGCGTGAAAATGGTTGCTCATGACAGCGTAGCCGAGAATTTCGATGCCCATGATGCCGGCCAGAAATTCCAGACGCTGGCGGATCAATCCGCGACGGTGATCGTAGTTTTTGCCTGTAAGCTCGTCATTGCCGCAAAGAAATGCACGGCGGACACAGCGATTGACACAGTGCACCACCTGAATGTCCTGATCCGCCAACACATCGCGTCGATTTGTCCGCGCCATGGTGAATTCCCCCCCTTCTGACACCGCCCTCGAAGCCCACGAACACAGAGCCGTCTACAAGCTGCTAAATAGTACCAGGACTCGCAGAACGTCGCAAATGACAGACGGATGGCCCCGCAAAATGATGCCGCGAAAGCCCCGCCCCGAAATTGAACCGCCCCGCGAAATTGAACCACAGAATTGAAACTTTTTGGGCATGTGTCTCGAGGCGAATTCGGGTGAGCCTGGTGGTTTTCGCAGTCGAGAATCCATGGTATGCTCTTGACGGGTTCTGTCGGAGGCTCCGTTTCTCTGAATCGTCTGCTATGAAATTTCGTTGGACACTGTCCTTTCTCCACATGTTTGTCCTGTTTGTACTGCAGTCGCTGGCGTTGGGAGCGTTACTCGGTCTGGTGGCAGGGTCAGCTGTGGCCCTGTTTCTCTGGCTACTGTCCGGAGCAACACAACTGCACTGGCAGTATCCCTGGCTGCTGCTCTGCCTGCCCCTTGCTGGTCTTATCACACACTGGTTGTATCAGACGCTGGAACCCGCTGCAGAAGGGGGAAACAGGCTGATTCTGGAACAGATCCGTGAACCCGGTGATGGTGTGCCTTTTCGGATGGCGCCTCTTGTCCTTGCCGGAACCCTGTTGTCGCATGTCTGTGGTGGGTCCACCGGGCGGGAAGGAACGGCCGTGCAGATCGGAGGGAGCCTGGCGAGCAGTTTCGGACGTCGATTCAGGTTGCCCCGATCGTCGATCCGGACGCTACTCGCCACCGGGATTGCCGCCGGTTTTGGCGCGGTCTTCGGGACTCCGCTGGCCGGAACCCTGTTCGCGCTCGAGGTGCCAGCGACTGGTCGTCGGAATCTGCGCGCACTGCTTCCCTGCCTGATTGCAGCATTGGTCGGCGATGCCGTTGCCCACGCGTGGGGAACTCAACATACGGTGTATTTGATAACGAGCGTGGTTCCGCTTTCGGAAGATTCCGGAATTGTTGCTGGCGACTTTCTGCGGCGTCTGCCTCAACTCATTTGCGCGGGTTGCCTGTTTGGTTTAGCGGCCCGCCTGTTCGTGGCTGTTATCGAGACAGTTCGCGATCTGCTGAAGAAACAACTCCACCGACCGTGGCTGCGGCCTGCTGCTGGTGGACTTGTTGTTATTTTCCTCACACTGGCACTCGGTCGTCGTGACTATCTCGGGCTGGGCGTTGACGCAAATCCTGACTCACCTCTGGCAGTGACTCTGAAATCGTGTTTCCAGAGCGGTGGTGCTGACTGGTTCAGCTGGTGGTGGAAGCTGCTGTTCACCGCCGTCACTGTGGGAAGCGGATTCAAAGGGGGCGAAGTCACTCCGCTGTTTTTCATCGGGGCTGCGTTAGGGCATTCACTCGGGCGGGCGATGGAACTTCCCGTGGATCAGATGGCTGGCTTCGGTTTTGTGGCCGTCTTTGCCGGCGCGACAAGGACGCCTCTCGCCTCAGTTCTGCTGTCCCTGGAGTTGTTTGCACCAAACAGTCCTGATTTGCTCAATTCTCTGTTTCCACTGGAGGTCGCCGTTGTGTGCAGACTTGCATCTCTCTGCTGCGGTTCGACAACGATCTATGGGGTCGATCGCGCCGACGGGATCCCGCAGGCTTCATGAATAGCCAGGTGGCTGCCGGTACGGTCCAGAACAGAACCAGTACTCCGCCGCCAATTCAGCAGCGCCGCGCGACGCTCTTCCGCAGGGGAGTTTCTGCGGAAGGCTGCCTTCAATCTCTCGGTACCGTTTGTGCCCACCCTGACAAACGTCCCAGTCGCCCTGCAATTGTTCGTCGCAGCGGATTACGACCTCTTCGACTGCCGCGGTCGCGGTTACTGCGCCGGCCAGCGTTGACAAATCATCACCGGACAGTCAGGCCACTACATAAGCGATAGCAACAGAAAGCCGTTCCCACCCTACGCTGCAAACGTCGGGGGCAACTTTCTGACTTTCAGATGTCGCGTTGTCCGTGTCCGTTATTCGTCGTCGTCTTCTCCGTACAACAGGTCGCGAAAGTTCTTGTTTTGTCGACGATCGCGCTGCACCGCGTTTCTGCGGTTGCCATCTGCGTCGTCATCAAAGCCACGCCCAGTGGCCTTCTTCCGGCGGTCCCTTGTGCTTCGTTTGTCACCACGATTCTGCATGTCGTCTGGCAGGGAAAAGTCGTTTGGCATGAGAAAACTCGGACTACACAAAGCCTTTCACGAGTCAAGAAATGTTCGGACACACGCGGTCCGAATACACCTGAAAAGTCACCTGAACAACAGGAGCCCACAATGAAGGCCCGGGGCTACCCGTCGCTTCAAAATCAAATAGTCTGCTGATGTTAAAATAAAATCCCGTGTGTTGTCCATCAGAAAACACGCGGTTCCTCCTGTTACAGATAAAACAGGATTCCATTGTCTTTATTTGTTTTGTTTCGTCTCGGTGTGTGGATCCATACGCGATTGTCCGCTCAAAACACAAACCTCACTAGAGGGATTCACGGCGAGGTCAGCGATTTGCGACTGGTGCTTCGAAGTACGGTCTTACGTCCCTGATGACACCGGACGCGTACCGTCGTTATCGGACTTGCCCCGCGTGTTCGTCACTGCCGGCATTGAATTCTCCATCGTCGGGGTGGCGACTTTGCGGGCACTCCCCGCTCCGTCAGGTGGACGCGGACAGGGAATCAGCGGATTCTGCGGGTTTTTGCGAGTTTTTGCGAGTTTTTGCGAGTTTCGCTGCGCGTTCATGTCTGACTGGCTGGTTGACTAATCAGCGGAGCCTGTCGCACTGTTGCTCTATGGTCGCCAGCGTTTTCTTCCCCGCAACTTCCATCCCGTGTTGCTGCAGACATCGCTGTTGCAGTCGCTTTCTCTGTTCCGGATCGCTGGAGGGCAGTAGCTTCTTCAAAGCCAGTTCAAGGCTGCCCGGAACTGTGGGATCATACAGCGCGCCTGCCTGAAGATCGCGAATTCGTTCCGGAAAGGCTCCGTGGGATGGCAGCAACGAGGGAACGCCCGACAAAGCCGCCTCAAGCACATACAACCCCTTAGGCTCATGGTACTCCGTTGGAACGCACAACCAGTCCAGTTGTCGCAACAGCCGAAACTTGCCTTCGCGGTCTGAGGGACTTCCGAGCCACTGCAGTTGTCTACCAACGCGATCTGTAATCTGTTTCAGACGGCGCTGAAAACGTTGTTCATGCTGGCCGGGCAGGAAGCCGCCGATCAACATTTGCATGTCGGGACGTTCAGGCAGAATGGACTCCGCAGCATCAAGAAATGTGAAGGCACCTTTTTCCGGGCAGATGCGAGCAAAGTAGCCTACTGTGAGTTTACTGGCTACCTTTTCGGAATTCAGTGCTGGCAGGTCCGGGGCCGTTTCGATTGCCAACTGTGTTTCCTGAAACCGCTCACGTGGCAGCCCCAGATAGTTACTCATGAAGTTGGAGTAATACACGCTGTGCGTCAGAAACATGTCGAACTCGCCACAGTTGCGGCGAATCAGGTCGATTGCCTGAGCTTTCCAGGGACTGGGAAGGTCGCGCAGGAAAACGTCGTCCCCCTGAATCATGCAAATCAGTTTTCCATTCCAGCGTTTTCGCAGCGTCGGAACGACTCCTGACAGCAGGGCATTACTGAAGATGATGACGTCCGGACGCAGTTCTTCAGCCAGATAACGGACCAGTTCGGCAATCTCAGATACCTGAGGGCCAGCGCTACCGTTCAGCAGGTCAACGGTCAGTGGTCCCAGTTGTGCAGCACTGGTACTGCTGTTCAGGCTTGACAGTAGTCTCACAAGGCCGGGGCTGTCGAGCCAGCGTTTCAGAATGGGCGGCAAATAGCGCCAGCCAGGCACGCGTGAATCAAGGTAAACGTTGATACCACCCATAAAGACGCGTTGCTGGCTGACGTTCTCTTCATCTACGCGGACGGGTGTGTAGGTTGGTAGCAGTAAAGCATCGGCTCCTGCCGCGCGAAGTGAACGCACCAGGGTGTTGTCCTGCATGCAGGAACCACAGAACATCCCGGCACCGCCCGCAGTGATGACGCAGATTTTCATGGAACTGGTCACTCCTGAATTTTGCATGCCGACTGATTACCCTCAGGCGCACGCTCTGGGGGGGCCGCTACAGTCGGGCTTTCAGTAGTTGTACGGTCGCCAGTGCCAGCAGGTCACTGTTGGTCCGCCCGGCTTGTTCCAGCAGATCCAGTCGCCCGGCCTCCACACACACAGCTGAGAACGAAAACCCGTTGGGATCTTCCATGCGACTGAGCCAGGGAGCCGCGACATCCAGGGTCTGTGACAACCGGCCGACTCGTTGAGCGAGGTCAACCAGTACAAACGCGATCATGCGCTTGTCTGTGTCGTCAGGTTCCTGCTCCAGCCGTGCCTGAAACCAGCCCAGAGCAGATTCGACATCTTCTCCGGCCACTGCCTTGAGAAAATACTCGCTGGCACGGTAGTAGTCGTCAAACGGTACGTCTGCAGGATAACGCAGATGTTCGCTCAATTGCTGACCGTACAGACTCATTTCGATCGCCTGCCGCAATTCCGGATCTTCCCGATGCAGATGCCGAGCGAAGCCGACAATTGAGTGCAGGTGTGATACGTCGATATGATAGTTGCCGTCGGCGAACAGAAACTCGCGTCCTGCGATCAATTCGCGCAGTGACTGGCCTGCTTTCAATTCCGGCTCGCGACGTTCGACGTCACGACTGACGCTGGACTGCAAATCTTTATAAAGATGAGCGACCATGATGGCCGCTGCCTGCCGCCGCTCGTCCGGAGCCATTTGCCCGATCACCTGACTCATAGCGGTGACGGTGTTACAGGTGCCGTGTGTCCGCAGCAGCAACCGAATTCCCTCGACGGTGTGGGCCCCCTCATACAACGCCAGGTTCAGCAGCTCATCCAGCTCGGGCCCCGGGCTGCTGTTAAGTTCTGCGATTCGCCGTTCTATTGCCGCCCGGACCGGCGCCGGACGCTGAATGGTCCTGAAGTAGGCCCACGCATCGGTCAGCATGTCGCAGTCAAGAAAATGCTGGCCAACCTGAGCAGCCGCTTCAGCATAGGCTTCACGAAAAGCAGTTTCCTTCTCTGACGGAATTCCGTTCAGTGATGTCGGCTGCGTAATGCGTAACCCCAACTGTTGCCGTACCCGGATCAGGCGCGCATCAAACAACCGATGAAAATCCCTTTGGCTGATCAATGCGGATTCCAGCAGATCCAGTACATGCTCCGCCGGGGCAGAGGAAATCTGGTGGGAGAATTCGTCAGCAGTCACCATGGCGATCTTTCACACTTTATCAGCTGTTTTGCAGGAAATCATTACGACTAAATCAACACAGAGCTGTATGGACACGTTGATCAGGCAACTTAGTGGCTTCATGCGAACTTCTGAAGGCCCACGTCGTACCAGACCGTCCAGCCACATGCCCCACTCGACCCGTTTCAGGCTTGTCCCCGGAGCACCCTGTTTGCATTCGAGGTAAACCTGATCAGAGAGTACGCCTCTGGTTTCAGAAAAGTGCTACTCCTCACGTGGTACGCCGGTGTGGTTGTTCTGTTTGTCTCGTCTCGGCAAACCGAATGCAACGTGAATCCCGGATTTCCGGGGAGGAGGCGCTTACCCTGGTCCCGGCGGACAATACTCTTTCAGCCAGGCAAAGATTTCGTTGTGCCAGAACCTGCTGTTGGCCGGTTTTGTGACCCAGTGGCCTTCGTCAGGAAAATTGAGATATTTGCTGGGGATTCCCAGTCGCTGCAGAGTGGTGAACAGCTGGTCGCCTTCACTGACAGGCACCCGGAAGTCCAGATCGTTGTGAATGATCAGCATGGGCGTACGAAAGTTCGCCGCAAAGCGATGAGGGGAATGTTTCTCGTAAGAAGCCCGATTGCTGCCCCACGGTGGGCCACCGTGTTCGTGTTCGTCAAACCAAAGCTCTTCTGTGGTGGCGTACATGCTTTCAAAATTGTACACCCCGCAATGCGTGATGAGTGTTTTGAAGCGGGTTGTGTGCCCCTGAAACCAGTTCATCATGTAGCCGCCGAACGACGCCCCGGCGGCGAACATCCGGTCCTGATCCACGTAGTCCTGCTGTTCCATCCATGCCAGTCCGGCCATCAGGTCTTCATAACATCGTCCACCCCAGTCTCCGCTGATCTGATCCGTGTACTTCTGTCCGAAACCAGTGCTGCCCCGCGGGTTGGGTGCCACGACAACGTAGCCCTGTGCTGCCCAGATCTGAGGGTTCCAGCGAAAGCTCCAGCCGTCTCCCCAGGCCCCTTGTGGCCCGCCATGCACGAGGAAAGCCAATGGCCATTTGCGACTGCGATCGAAGCCCGGCGGCGTCAGGACCCACATCTGCATCGGATCCCCGTCAGCGCCCCGAACGTCCACCGATACCGCAGTGGGCATGTCCAGTTGTTCCAGTAATGCGGTGTTAGCGCCGGACAGGTTGAGTCCGGGGACGCGAGACCGCAGAACTTCCTTTTCCAGGAGTGTGGAGAAGACTTCGTTGGGTGCCGTCATCCGACTCTGATTTCCCACCAGCACCGCGCCGTCCGCTGACACCGCGATTCCGGAAATCGTGCCGGTGCACTGGGCTTGCTCTGCCACGTTGGGGCGACTCAGCGAAACCGCAAAGACAGGTTTCTCACCCCGCAGCTCTGCCGTGGTCAGCAATTGTTCTTCGTTTCTCCAGACAAGTTCATCGAAGGACAAATCAATCTCGGCCGTGAGCGATACTGGTTCGCCGTCCAGAGATCCATCCGGTCGACATGAAACCAGGTTGATTTCCCACTTGTCCGCTTCGTAACCGGGCTTCCGCTGGCTGCGAAATGCAAGTTTGGTCCCTGCGGGCGAAAACACCGGCAGACCGTCCGCGGCCGGGTTGGAACCTGTGAGTGTTTCCCACTGTGCCGAGCCGCCATTCACCGGCACCCGGCAAAGATCATAGTTGGTGCTCCACGCCTCATTCTCTGCCGGCACGGCCGTGAAAATCAAATGAGTCCCGTCCGGAGAAAAACAATAGTCCTGCGGCGCGGAAAACGTCGAGGAGGTGGGGTACGCATCACGGTCGCCCGGGGTGACATCACGTGGTTCGCCCACTTTCAGTTCCCAGGTCGAATCCCCCTGCACATCCACCACAAACAAATGCTGACGACGATCTTCAACGTAACTGTCCCAGTGTCGGTAGAACAGTCGCCGGAAGACACGCGCTTTAACGGGTGATTTTTCAATTTCCTCCGCCTTCGTTCGATTTTTCCGGTCACTTTCCGCGAAGGGCAGGCCCGAAAACTCCGGATACACGGCTGATACGAACGCGATACGTTTTCCATCCGGTGACCAGATCGCTGATGAGGCGCCTGTGGAAATCGTCGTCAACTGTCGCGCCTCACCACCGAATGAACTGATCACCCACAATTGTGAGGTTCCGCTGCGGGTGGATTCGAACAGAATCCAGCGACCATCCGGTGACCATCTGGGATTGGAATCCTTACCCACCGGGTTAGTCAGCGGTCGGGCCGGCGTGTGATTGTCCGTCGGGGCGACCCAGAGTCGTGAAATCGACTTGTTTTCCCGGGAATCTGTGATCTCCGTGCTGGCATAGACCACCCATGCCCCCTGAGGATCGAGCGAAGGTGCGCCAACTCGCTGAAACGCGAACAGATCTTCAACCGTGAGGGCTCGTTTTGTCATAGGATTCTGTTGAGTCGCAGGAGTTGAATTTTCCGCATTGACCGGGACGCCACTGACCCTGGAAACCGCGGGTTGAAGCGTGGAACCGGCGATGGCGCTGACCGTTGTTGTTGCCCTGGCTGTGGTCTGACCGCACAACTGCGATCGTCCGGCACCAAGTACCGCCAACACAAGGCACGTAGATAGCCAAAGACGCCGCATGATCCGCTCCCGGATGAATTCTTCGCATGAAAACGACAGAGTCGCCAACTGTTACCGGCACCAACATTTGAGCGACGGCCGCCTGCCACTCCGCTCCGCGTAGCATCTCAGGCCAGCGCGTGAATTTCCAGCCACCACCGGACAAAACAGGAAGCGGGAAGATCACATCCTGCCGAGTGGGGTCTCCCGTTTCCGGCAAGTTCGACTGTTTCCTGCGTTGTGGTTGTCACCTGAAGCCGTACCAGATCCTCGTCGGGGGCACTGCGGTTCCGATTGCCGCCTGGCCGAATGCTCGCCTCACCTGCTGGTAGACGGGTCGATGGTTACCAATCTCAGAACTTCAACCGAAACTGCGATCGGCTTGTTTCGCCGTCGGACCGCCGTCCAGAGATTTTTTCCTTCTTCCTGTTTTCCAACCGGGATTCAGTTTCCCCACTCCGCCTTTGTCTTCAGAATTAACGGTGTGCGGACGCGGTCTGCGAAAACATGCGGAACAAACATCTGCTGCCTGTGATGGTTCCCCGATGCTACCTTGTCACCTTCCCTACAATGCACTGCGATCCAATGTGATGACCGCGTGGTTGTTGTCCGCTGCCGCGGTTGCGATCTGCAGTCTGGTTGGCGGCCCGACGGCTGTGGCTATACAGGCGGATTCGCCAGAGCGGCCTGATTCCCAACCCCCGGCGCCTCTGACCGACCTGCGGATTCTGATTGACGGACACTGCCTGCAGTGTCATGGTGAGCAGTCAGCCGAGGGAACTGTTCGTCTGGACATGCTGACAACCGACGCGACCGATCCAGCAACGCTCGGTCTCTGGGAACGTGTGCACGATCGTCTGGTCGAAGGAACAATGCCCCCGGCGTCCGAAATACCCCCGCCTCAGTCCCTGCTGCAGACCAGCATCCCGCAACTCCGTCAGTGGTTGACCAACGCTTCGCGGCAGCGACAGCAGGCCGAGGGACGTGTATTGCTGCGACGCCTCACGGCTGTCGAATACGAACAGGCCCTGCATGACCTGCTGGGTGTCCACCTGCCACTCAGGGACCTGTTACCCGAGGACAGCCCGACAGCTGGCTTCGACAACAACAGTCGCGGGCTGGACCTCTCGGCCACCCATTTTCTTCGGTATCAGGAAGCCGCTGCAAAGGCCATTGCTGCCGTGGTTCCCATCAGCCCGCCCATTCCGTTCACCGAGACTCGCACCGGACTGCAGATCACTCAGAAGGGGCCCAACTTTCGCGAAGGACTGGGCAAGACCTGCCGTCTGATTGATGATTCACTGATCGTCTACACGCGACTTCCCCGGTATGGACTGTGTGCCACGCCGGCCGTGGCCACCGCAGGGCGTTACCGTATCCAGCTGCAGGCGTGTGCGGTCGGAGATGGGGTACAGTCCATTCCCGTGGGCCTGATGAAGGTTCAGCAGAGTGGTCGTGAAGGGCCGGAGCTGTACGACGTCATGGATATTCCCGCCGGCGATCCTGCGGTCATTGAGCTCGAATGTGAACTCGAAAGTCGCCAGGCATTTGTCATTAACCTGCTGACCCACTGGGATATTCGACGGTTTCGTAAGCCGATTGAAGAATACACCGGTCCGGGGTTACGTGTGGACTGGCTGCGAATCGAAGGGCCCCTCGACGAGTTTCCTCCGGCTCGATATACCCGCCTGTTTGATTCAACGCCGCTGGTTGCCCGTTCCGTCGTGCAGGCACGGGCAACCGGCCGGCGGATTCCAGTGATCAGCGAGCAACGTCAACCGCAGCAGTGGGACGCCGATCCCCTGTGGCCAGACTCTGCGACACCGCGTGAAGATGCAACGCGACTGATCAGCGACTTTCTCCCACGTGCCTTTCGTCGTCCGGTGACTCTCCAGGAACAGCAGCACTTTGTTGGAGCCACGCTGAAACAACTCGATGAGGGAGCCACTTTTTACGAAGCCATGCAGTACGGACTGCAGTTGATTCTGACATCGCCCCCCTTTCTGTTCCTTCTCGATACGCCCCCGGGTGTTCCACTCGACGATTATGCGCTCGCTTCCCGTCTGTCCTTTTTCCTCTGGTCGTCGATTCCGGACGCCGAATTGACCAGCGTCGCTGAACGCGGCGAACTGGCACGCCCGGAAGTTCTGCATGCACAACTGGAACGCATGCTGCAGGCCCCCGCGTCAGACGCATTCACACGGCACTTTGCTGGACAGTGGCTGGATCTGCATCGCCTGCAGGCCACAATCCCGGATCCCGTATTGTACAGTGAATTCGATCCCCTGCTGCTCTGGTCGATGCAGAAAGAGTCGGAACTGTTCTTCAAAGAAGTGCTGACCAACAATCTGAGTCTATTGAACTTTGTCGATTCCGACTGGTCGATGCTCAACGAACGACTCGGACGCCACTACGGAATTCCCGACGTTCAGGGAAGTCAACTGACCCGCGTCACGCTGCCGCCGGACAGCCAGCGAGGAGGTGTCCTGACCCACGCCAGCATTCTGAAAGTCACGGCCGACGGCACCCGAACATCCCCGGTGCTTCGTGGCGCCTGGGTGCTCGATCGCATCCTGGGAACGCCCCCACAACCGCCACCGCCCAACATTCCAGCGATTGAGCCCGATATTCGAGGCACCACAACCATTCGACAGCAACTTCAGGCGCACCGAACTGCAGCGGCTTGTGCCATCTGTCATAATCAGATTGATCCCCCCGGTTTCGCCCTCGAAGCGTTCGATCCCATCGGCAACTTTCGGACCTTCTATCGCGTCACAACGCGGACGCCTGCCGGCGTCGTCGAAATACCTTCCGGGTCAGGACGACCGGTTTATCGAGGACCGGATGTGGAGGTCGGTGGCGTGCTGGCCGATGGCCGTGCGTTTGCGGATGTCCGGGAATTCCGCAGCATGCTGCTGGAGCAAAAGGACCAGATCGCGAGAAATCTCATCCACAGAATGGTGCTGTATGCCACAGGCGCCGAAATCCAGTTTGCTGACCGAGAGGTTGTGGAAACTATTCTGGAACGAGTCCGTCAGGAAAATTACGGGCTGCGCACGTTGATTCATGAGGTGGTCGGCAGCCGATTATTTCTCCTGAAGTGACTCCTTCGGAACAGTAGTTCCGTTCTTCCGCCCGCGATGTTCCCACCAACTTGAACAGGCGTCTGAATTATGCCGTCTCAACGACTTGATCGCCGACTTGTGCTCCGGCAGGGAGGTATCGCCATCAGCCTGCCGTTCCTTGACGCCATGCTCCCGCAGGGACGTGCCGCCTGCCGAACGCCTGCTCCTTCCCGCGTGGTACTGGTCGGACAACCACTCGGACTCTACGCCCCCAACTTTTTCCCCGCCGACACCGGACAGCAGTTTACACCCAGTCGTTACCTGCAGGTGCTCAATCCGCATCGCTCCCGCCTCACTGTGTTCTCCGGGATATCGCACCGCTATCCCGCGGGGCACTTTGCCGAGGTGGCCCTGTTCACAGGCGTTTCGCCGGAGCAAATTCGGGAAAGCGAAATCAGAAATGGGATTTCTCTTGACCAGGAGATTGCTGCTCACATAGGCCAGCAGACGCGGTTTCCCTCGCTCATTCTGGGCGGCGGTAACGCTGCATGGAACCGGCGTGGTGTGCGTATTCCCTCCGAAACTCGTGCAACTCAGGTCTTTCGGCGTCTGTTTCTGCAGGGCACGGCGGACGAAGAAGCGCGGGAACTGAAACGCGTACAGAACGGTCAGAGTCTGCTGGATAATGTGCGAGAACAAATTCATTCCATGCACCGCAAAGTCGGTCGAGCGGATCAGGATCGTCTGGATCTGTTTCTCAGCTCAGTCCGCGAAGCCGAGCTGATGCTGCAGCAGGACGAACAGTGGCGTAAAACCCCGAAACCCAGTGTGGACTACCCCACACCCACCACAGATTTCAACGGTGCTCAGCTGGTTGAACGCTCACGACAGTGGTATCACCTTGTGCACCTCGCGCTGCAGACGGATTCCACCCGCACCATTTCTCTCTGGCTTAGTACTCAGGAACGTCCGGAAATTGCCGGCGTGAACCTTGGGCACCACGATGCGTCTCACCATGGTCAGGATCCCGCAAAACTGGATCAACTGGCGATTATCGAACAGGCCGAGCTACAGGTGTTTGCCGAGTTCCTTGATCGCCTGAATGCCACACGTGAATCTGAGTCCACTTTGCTCGATTCCACCGCTGTCCTTTACGCCAGCAATCTCGGTAACTCCTCTTCACATGACAACACCAATCTGCCAGTGCTGCTGGCCGGTGGTCGCTTTCGACACCAGGGGCATCTGGCATTTGACACAAAAAACAATACACCCCTGTCAAATCTCTTTGTCCGAATTCTCCAGCATATGGGTGTCGAGTCCACCAGCTTCGGTGCCAGTACCGACACGATTCGGGACCTCTAAGCAATAAGGTTTCATCCAGCCTGTGCTCGGTGCACCCGGAATCGCTGGTGTGTCTGCTTTCCACTCTCAGCCTTCGGCTTGCTGCGGTGCTCAACTCAATGTCTGTTCCCCCCTCTTATGACGTGGTGATCATCGGCTCGGGATTTTCGGGCAGTCTGCTCGGCTGGATTCTTTCCAGCCAGGGACGATCCGTACTGATCATCGACCGACAGAGACACCCGCGGTTTGCCATTGGAGAATCGTCGACACCCACCGCAGACTTTCTGCTGGCACACATCGCTGATCGCTGGAATCTCAGGACCCTCGCCCCACTCGCCTGCTGGGGCACATGGAAACAGCGTTGTCCGGAAGTCATCTGCGGGCGAAAGCGTGGCTTCAGCTATTACCGACATTTCCCGAATCAGCCATGGTCCGACGATCTGCGGCACGGCAATTCCCTGCTGGTTGCCGCCAGCATGACGGATTACTGGAGCGATACGCACTGGCTTCGTAGTTCAGTCGACCAGTTTCTCTGCGAACAGGCGGTACGCAGCAACTGCGAACTTCGGGAGCATCGCTCGCTGCATCAGGCCGTGTACGCGCCCGAATCGCGACTCTGGACTCTGAATCTCATATCCACCGTCGATGCAGCAGTCCCCGGGGAATGCGTTCACTGTCACTGGCTGGTGGATGCCAGTGGCGCCGGCAACGCGCTGGCCCCATTCGTTTCCAATCCGACCGATGACGACTGGATGCAGACGAGGACGCGGGCGGTCTTCGGGCACTTCACTGATGTCGCACCGTTTCTGGCCGGCGCCAGCTCCGATGACCCTTTCTGCGGTGATGATGCGGCACAACACCATGTGCTGGATCACGGCTGGTGCTGGATGCTGCGCATGGACAATGGAATTACCAGCGTCGGACTTGTCGAACCGGTTCAGGCACCGTGGACTCTGCAGCCGACTCGGAAGACGGCAAGTGGTGGGTTTGCAGAGGCTTCGCCCGACGCGCATTTTCAACAGGTGGTGAGTACCTACCCGGGTCTGGCCCGGCTACTGGCACGGGCAAAGCGTGTGTGCCCGGCAGATGCTCCGGGTTTTATGCCGCGGCTTAGCCGCTGCCGCCGACATGCCACAGGGCCCGGCTGGGTTCTGCTGCCCGTGGCCTACGGATTTGTCGATCCCCTGCACAGCAGCGGCATCGCACACGCGCTCAGCGGGGTTCTGAGAATCGCCGATGCCCTGCTGTCCCCGGAGACGCGCTGCCTGTCTCTGCTGCAGCAGTACGACGAAGACCTGAGACGGGAAGTCGCGTGGCTCGATCTGCTGGTGGCCGGCTGCTACGCAGCGCTGCCCGCCTTTGATGCGTTTCAGGCCTTCGCCTGTTTGTACTTTATGGCCGCCATTCGCTTTGAGCAACAATTGGCCGCAGATCCGGGACACTGGCCAACGGGCTTTATGCAGTGTCGGGATTCGCAACTCGGGGCGGTTGTCCGCGAATCATTTCGCCAGTTGAAAGTTCAGAATGCGAGGCAGACTGACACAGAGACTGAGCGATTTGTGCAGTTTGTTCGTGAGTCCATCGCTCCATGGAACACTGCTGGCCTGCTGGATCCTGACAAGCGGAATCGCATTGCTCACTCGGCAGCACCAAAGTATGCGCGAATTGCTACGGGAGGGTGACTGCGGCGCGGCGTCACTTCCCTGCCTGAACCGCCAGAGCTGCCAGCCCATGCAGCGCCAGACTGTCAACAAACGTGGCGTTGGGCAGGTGATCTGCCAGCTGACGTCCACCTCCGCCCGTAACCAGCAGCTCCACAGCCTGCGTCTGAAAAAACTGTTCCATGGCCGCAGTCTGCAGACGAGTGGCAATCTCCCGCACGGCTCCCAGTTGTCCAAGGAACAAACCCGCCAGCATGGCTGACTCCGTGTTGCGTCCGGGCAGCGCGGGCAGGTCCGTACGGGACTCGTCCACGTTCAGAAGTGGCAGTCGTGCCGTGTAGTCATGCATCGCCCGCGCCGACAGGCGAAGTCCCGGAAGAATACTTCCCCCGCGGAAGATTCCGTCCGACGTCATCAGGTCCACGGTTGTGGCGGTTCCTGAGTCTACCACAATCACCGGACAGACGCTCCGTCGAAAGCCAACAGCGGCAAAGACATTCAACAAGCGATCTATCCCCACACGATCGGGGAAGTCCACGTCCGGCCGTACCGGAATCTGCTGATAGCTGGAGATAATCAGTGGAGGACAGGTTGGCAACGGCCAGCGCGCTGTCAGGTCATCGCGAAGGTCCGGGTCACTGCCTGCGACCATCACACATTCAGCTACCGGCCCTTCGCAGTCATGCCACCACTGCAGAAATGCGTGGGACAGATCCGGGGTCTCGCTCAATACACTCGCGTCAATTCTCAGCGCCGTGGCACGACCACTGCCGCTGACAGTAAAGATTCCGAATTTTGCCCGGGTATTTCCAATGTCGACTGCCGCAACTCGCATTGCGTTTCCTGTCCTCTGCAGCACCGTAGATACCTGCCCTGATTCCGCCGGCGATCACCGAATTCGATTGTGTCGACAATCAGGGTTTTTCTCGACTCCGTTCTGCCGCCAGTGCAATCCATCGCTCCGGATCTTCCTCGAAGGCCGCCTTGCAGCCGGAACAGCAAACCCAGTACGAACGCCCCTTCCATGTCAGTTCCGTTGTGCCCAGCCCTTCGGAAATAATGCAGGTTCGTTCTGCGTATCCCGTATCACTCAACGCAAACGATGTCCCCTCACGCTGTGTCGAGACGGTGTCGTAGCGGGAGAATGTAGCCATTCCACGGCGTTTGCCGAGTTCCAGTAGATAGCGATTGTTTTCCTGCTGTGCAAAGGCCAGTTGCCACTGCTCGCCCTCCTGCCCAGCCCGCTCCTCGTTCAGCTCCAGCCGGAACACCCGATGCTGCTTATCATCACTTCCCGTGACTTCGTGGGGGGCTTCTGAAAAATCTCCTGTCAGACGCCGTTCCTTGCCCTCACCGTCAGTTGCCGACAACACAAAGTAATTCTGCTGAGTGTCCCAGGTCAGTCGTCCTGCGCGAAGGTAGGGGCTTTTGTCAGATCGAATGACCAGCGCAGGTTGAGATGGACTGGTGCGCAGATCCCAGACCCACTCGTGGTTGTCCACGGCCTTGAAGTTCTCAAATTCACGCCGTGTGGTTCCACGCCACTGACCCAGCAGAATCTGCAGCGGCTGCAAACGGCTGATGATCGTGCGAATCTGATCATCGCCACTCAGTCCGCCGGCGCCTGAGGCCGCCGATGTCGGAGGGGGCTCGATCGCACTGAGCGCGAGGGGCTTGAATTCCACCGGTGCCTCTGCCATGGCGGAAGTCTGTTCGCCCGCAGATGGCGCGGACTCGTTTGCTGACGGGGCCTGCTGCTGTCCGTCGGCCGACGTGGTGGAACCGACGGGGGCGGGTACTGCTGGCGGCGATTCGGCACAGCCAGTCAGCAGCCACGCGGCGATGCTGACAGTACGAAACAGCGAACTGGGCGTGCACCAGCAGGTTTGTCGAAAAACGGCACCGCGCACCGCGCCAGCATATTTCAGAGTCGTCCTGCATGTTCGATCGCTGCGACGGATGTTCATCGGAATTCAACCCCTTCTCTTCAGTGGATCAGCGCTGGATCAAGCGGTCCCGTGATCCGGCATAGGTGTCTCTGGTCGAAGCTGATGACTGCTCAACGCTGATAAATCGGCAAAAATCCCTTGTCGAGCTGCAGCAGAATACAATTGAGCGAGGTGACATAAACGGTGCCCACCTGAGCATCCGCCCAGCCACCACCGGATTGCATTTCCCGAATCAGCTTGTCGTTCACCTCCGCACTGTATCGTGCCCAGTCCTCACCACCGGTTCGATACATGACCTGAGCAAAATAAAAATGCATGTAGTGCCAGAATCCATTACTGGATTCCACGTCTTTTTCCGGCCACACATTTCTCCGGCAATACTCTCGCATGCGTCGAGTCAACTCGGTGTCGTATTCTCCCGCGTTAAACATTGCAGCCAACGCCGCCGCAGTAATCGGTGCCCGAGCACCTCCGCCGCGAATACTGTACTGCACGCCGCCTTCCTGAGTTGTGCATTCTTCGATGTAGGTCTTTGCCCGGTCAATTATCTCCCGGGACACCGGGATCCCTGCATTGCGACAGGCCCGCAGTCCCTGCACCTGAGTAATGCAGGTGGAACCCTCGTCGAAGTCATTGCCCTCCGCCGCCGAAACATAACCCCAGCCGCCCCGACTGGTTTGAGCATCTGCGCAGAACTGCACCGCCTTCGTGAGCACGTTGCGCAGTTCCTCACGTCGCTGCGCGTCTTCCTCTTCTCCGAACACCTGGCTGAGAAAGACCATCGAAAATCCATGGCCGTACGTGTAGTGATAGTCTTCACGATATCCGA
>JBDKIW010000264.1:0-3111 GCA_039796955.1 Planctomycetota bacterium | reverse complement strand
GTTCTGGCGATCAGTTCCGACAGCACAAAATTGCCGTTGCCGGCACGCCCCGGGCCTCGCTGCGGCAAACTGTCATCCGGCAGCACATCAATTCGCAGAGCCGTCACGGACGCAGGCAGCTCGTTGAATGAGAGTGTGTAGGTTTCGGTGGCCGGATTGGGGCCAGTGGCCAGAATGGCGCCGTCTGGTCGTGTTGTCAGGACGGTGCCGGACAAGGCGGTCATGGCTGATGGCACAAGCGGTGTCCAGACGACCTGTGTCTTCTCCCATTCTGCCTGTGCCGCTATCAGCTCTGGTGTTTCGGTCTCCAGAGTCCGACTGGTCTCCTGCAGTTGACGGTCCAGCTCGGCCAGCCGGACTTGCTGTGCCGGGGACGGGGCTTTGACGAAGGGCCCCCAGTTTCCATCAGAGTTTGCGCCGGAGTACAGACCGCGTTCCCGAATGTCCGCAAAGAAGGCTTCGAAACGATAAAAGTCCTTTGTCGTCAACGGATCAAACTTGTGATCGTGACACTCAGCACAACCCAGAGTAATGCCCAGCCATGTTCCAGAGGCGTTCCGGACCCGCTCTGCGATGTATTTCGCCAGGTATTCCCGGTCCTGAACGCCCCCTTCAGCACTCATCATCCCGAGACGATTGTACCCGGAAGCGATCTTCTGTTCTCGCGTGGGGTTCTCCAGCAGGTCTCCCGCGAGTTGCTCGATAGTGAACTGATCAAAGGGCTTGTTGGCGTTCAGGGATTCAATCACATACTGCCGAAACGGTGAAACACTCATTTCCTGATCACCGTGATACCCCACGCTGTCCGCATAGCGCACCAGATCCAGCCACCACATCGCCAGGCGTTCTCCGAAGTGTGGTGAATCCAGCAGGCGATCCACAACCTTTTCATAGGCGTCCGGTGATGCATCGGCTGTGAATGCGGCGACCTCGGCCGGTGATGGCGGCAGTCCGATCAGGTCGAAATTCAAGCGTCTGAGCAGAGTGACACGGTCTGCTTCTGCTGACAACTGCAGACCGTTGGCAGTCAACTGTTGCTGCACCAGTTCATCGATCCTGCCCGCGACGGCGTGAGGTGTGTGCTGCTGACCATCACTGAGTTCACCGCGAATTGGCAGGAAGGACCAATGTCCCTCGTAGTGTCCACCCTGTTCAATCCACTGTCGCAGCGTCTGAATCTGGCTTTCCGTCAGACTCTTGCCACTGGATGCCGGAGGCATATGCAGCTCCGGATCCATCGACAACACACGCTGCATCAACGGGCTGTCCTGAGGCTTGCCAGCACGAATGGCGCCTCCTTTGCCGTCAACGCCGTGCAGCCCGGCCTCGGTATCCAGACGCAGATCGGCCTCACGTTTATTGCGGTCCGGACCGTGGCAGAAAAAACAGTTGTCTGACAGAATCGGCCGGATATCACGGTTGAATTCGAGTTTTCGAGGGGCTTCAGCGACTGGGTCATTGCCCGCCATGACCGGTGCTGTCAGCAACAACAGGGATGCAGGAATCATGAAGCAGCGAAACAACATAGGGTGACCCCCGATGGCAGGCTTTTCTGAGGCACCCGGGGCGAGTTCGTGACCCATGTGACGCCACTTGTTGACGCGGATCATCCAGCTCAGGCTCGGGCGCGTACGGAACGCGGTTCAGCCGGGACTGAATCACGTCCCGACCGTCGGACATTCTGAAGCAAAGCGGGCGCAATGTCCAGAACTCAGGGTTCTGAGTTCATGGTGAATGAAATGCAGAGACATCGCTGTGTCACTGCCGGGTGAGTTGCAGGAGCCCCGGGGGACGCTGGTGCGTGAGTTCCTGATTACCGTTGCGTAAGTCGTTGCTTGAGTCCCGTGCAATTACGGACAATCGCCCCGATGTGGGTGAACATCATTTTTCCCGCTTCAGGGTGCCTTTCTGGACTTCTTCAACCACCTTCGCCAGCACAGCAGCATCCTTCGACTGAATCACATGGGCGATCCTCGAGGCGGGCACCTTCATCCGTACCATCAATTCTTCTGCCGACTCCCACATCTTCGCCTGCTTTTTGGGTGGGGCGAGGTACAGGTTGGTGACCAGTTCTGCCAGTCGCTGCTCGTCAATCTGGTCTCGATTGTCGTAGTAACGCTGAATCACCTTCTGCTGGTACGCGGAATAATCCTGTTTGGACATGAACTCCGTTCTCCTGAAGTGACCTGTGAGCGTGTCGGAGTGCTTTAAGTTTTGCCGACACGGCAGATCCGCCTGTCCTGCAACTTTCCTGATCAGCAGCGCGGGCTGACAGCCCTCGTCCCGGGAATTCCCTCAGTCCACGGGCAGACCACGCTCTATTCGAATCCGTCGAACTTCGGCCAGCACCGCCTCTACGATCATCGAATTTCGAGCAATTCGGATGTACTGCGTGAAATTGACGGTGAGATTGACGAGCCATGTGGCGATGGCCATACCAAAATGCAGTGCAGAATCAGAAATACCTGTTGAATCCATCAGCGAGACTGCCGTTGCAGGGTCGGCCACGGCTCCCAGACAACCCGTGGCCATGACCATGAGGAATGTCACCATAATTCCGGGGAGAATTCCGTACTTCAGTTTCTGGTTTTGCCGGAAATAGTCTTTCGGCAGGCTGTAGGCCTGTGAGGTCTCTTCCAGCCAGCGTCCTGTGCCCATGAAGTAGGTGAAGAGCAGGGCGTGCACAAGTGTGACGCTGGTCAGCGCGGCCAGTCCGATCAGCAGGTGCGTACCGATTTTGGAATTTACCTCCGGATCCAGCCCGCCCAGTGTCATGGGGTCGCCAACTCGCAGCCCCAGAATAAACGCGGCAAGCATCGACACGTTGGCCAGTGCAGCCAGCGTCAGGAAGATGCGTTTCATAAGGTCCTGCCCGACTGATTTTCAGCAAAAAAGTGTCGCTCGAAGGGTGCGACGAGTCGACGTCCGGGTTACGGGATCGCTGCCGCGGTGCTCTGGCTCCTGTCCGCCCTCCGGGTATTATCTCACCGTTTGAGTGATCGGACATCGACGAAGATCTGGAAATCGCCCAGTTTCCCGTTTCCGGCGAGCAACGAAAGGGCCGTGTGAAAACCATCGGTTTCCACACGGCCCGCGAGCGTGTTCAATGCC
>JBDKIW010000263.1:0-8776 GCA_039796955.1 Planctomycetota bacterium | reverse complement strand
CAGCACCCCAGTCGGTTCAGAGAAATCTTAGTCCGCCGCCAGCCTTCCCGCAGCATTGATATGAGCCGTGCTGTCAAAAGCTATCTAAATCCAGCATGCGTGCTGAATGATGGACCGCAACGATCCAGACGGTCTCTGAGTCATAGCGATAGATGACTCGCCAGGCACCATGAAAGATCTGGCGGTAAACGTGACGTTCATCTTCAGGAAGCCAGGAACCTGATTCCGGCTGAGTACCGAGAGACTGTACGCGATTTATGAGTCTTGCAGCGAATCTCTGCGCTCTGACAATGGAGTCGCTACCGATATACGCAATCAGTTTCTCTACATCATCCAGTGCATGGGGAGCCCAGACTATTTCAGCCACTGACTCAACCTTTGCTTAGCCACTTCATGCGAAATGCCTTCGCCGCGAGCCAGTTGCTGCTCAGACTTTTCCAGCTTGTCAAGCAGGTGCAGGTGCTCAATCAGGTGGTCGACATCCACGTCTTCCGGGAGATCGGCCACAACTTGTTCAATCTGTTGTTTCTTCATCTGCCACCGTTTTGTCAAAGGTTGACCGCGAACTGTCACTTTGCAGCCGCATCCGGCGGAATCGACCGGATGCATCCTATCAAAGACCGTGCGGCAATTCACGACTGTCTTCCAAAACAGTGACGGACCGAAGAAGATCTGGTCCGGAGACTGTCACGAGTGCAATTCCCAGTTGTTCTCGTAGTCACAGAGAGGTTTCTTTTGCAGCTTTTCGAACGCAATGTCCCTCATCCACGGATCCTTCCGTTGGGGACCGGGGGTGTTGGCGTTGGCCGTGGCAATAGCAAAGGGAATAATCCAGCTCCGCAGGGCCCCGTCCTGCTGCTTGAAGATGAACACAATCCAGTCGCACTTCCTGCGGTCATCAAACAGAAACCAGCTGGCCGCATTCCAGCCATCGCTTTCCGTGCGTAATTTCACACTGACTCGCTGTAGTCCGGTCCCTTCCCCTGTATCTGTCCCGGTCTCGACAGCGAGGTCGTAACCTTCCCAGTTGTCGGGCATTTTGGTTCCCGGCCGGCCAGCGAATGCAAACTGACTGAGCGCGTAATACTCAGCGGCGTCTCCGAGCACTTTTGAGTTCTGGGCTTGCGTAGTTTTTGGGCTCATCGAGTGCTCCGCGACTGTGAATTGTTTTCGTCCTCAGGTTTCTGTTCGCGACGGATACTGGCGGCGATGCTCATTGCCTGACGATAGTCCTCGTCACCATGGAATGTGCCAGCGATTCGCTCCCACCATGGCAGAGCGTCGGCAGTCTGCTGATTCCGTGGTTGTGTCTGCAGCAGCGACTGGACAGTCACTTCCAGTCGTCGAATGCGATTTTCGAGGTCATCGCTGGACGCAGCATCCCTGGATCCGGGCATCACGTTCTCCTTCCGCCAGTAATTATGCCGTTTTGGGAGAGTGATCAGCAAGGCCAAACGGGATCCTCAAGGCCTGTCTCCCGCTGATACATGTCGCACGATATTGGAATCCCGTGGCACCTGAAGGCTGCCAGCCCCCTGCCGGTGCGGTGAAATCCCAGTCAGCCCCCGGCGTTCTCGCAGCATCGATGTGAGCCCTGCCTCGAAAATCCGTCCGCTGGACGGGCTGAATATTCGCAACCCACACGAATGATGCAATTCTGAAGCGCACTTCTGAAATGGAGGGAGAGTTGAAATTCGACCGCATGTCGCCCTCAGAATTGCATATAATTCAAGAGTTTTAGCGTGGAATTACTTGTGATCAGCTTCCGCGCGGGGACAATATCGAGGCTGGTGTACTGGGGGCAGTGGTATGCTTTCGTCCTTCCACGTTTCGGTGATAGTGCATGGCGTCTTCGTCTACAGGGTTTGACCAGGAGCTGATAAAGGCGATTTCTCAGCGAAAACTGGTGCCGTTTATCGGAGCCGGCGTGAGCATTGGAGTCAATAAGCCAAGAGCGAAGAAAAAATTCCCCACGTGGACTCAGTTGCTGTGCAGCCTGGCAGAAACCCTCAGAACCTCAGATCCGACCGGTGCCGACCGGGTTCTTGCAACAATCAGGGACAAAGATCTGTTGGCAGCGGCTGACGTGGCCCTTGAGAAACTGGGTAGGACCGTCTTCAGCGATTGTGTCGTGCGGGCTGTAGACTTCCCGGACCGCAATGCATTCGACCTTTCACTGCCGAAGGCAATCTGGAGCCTCAACCCAAGTCTTGTGGTCACCACAAACTACGACAGGGTACTGCAATGGTCCGCCGAGGGGCCGGATACGCGGATTATCCTCAACAGTGCTCACGCGGAGCTTCGCACAATTTTCGAGGCAGCCGATCGCCCGTCAATTTGGCATTTGCACGGTTATATGGATCAAAAGAAATCACTTATCCTTTCTCCGTCGCAGTATAGGTCTTTTTATTCTTCAACTCGTCTCAAGTCGAACGAGGCAGCCCGCAGTGTGTTGGGACAGTTGTTTTCTCAACATCCAATTCTGTTCATCGGCTTTAGCATGACAGATGGCTACGTGCTGGACGCCATTGCTAAGGCCATGACCACTTTTCAGGGCTACACGGCACCGAGATGGGTGCTGTTGAAAAAGGGGGAACAGGAAACACAAAAGCTTTGGCGAAATTTTGGCGTCCGAGTCCTTGAATACGAGGAGCATGGTCAGCCGTTGATAGATCGGATACATGCGCTCGTCGCTGCTGTAACCACGGGCAAAAAATCACGAAGAAAAGCAACGGGTGAAGGTCGAACAAAAAGACCGGGTTCGGCAGGAGCTTCGGCGGCTGAGCTCATCCAGAAGGCAGACGCGCAGGCGATGCTGGGCCACTGGACGCGAGCGAGGAAGGGAGAACCGCTGGAGGGTGAGCGGCATTACCTCGATGTGTTTGTTGAGCCGCGGATTTCTGTGCGGGTTGAGCAGACAGTCAGTGCGCACGGCAGGACTGAGGAGAAGTGGGAAACGCTGGCACCTGGTGTTGATGCACTGCTGGGCGAGCATTTTCTGCTGTCGGACCAGTGGCTGGTGATCACCGAGGATGCCGGTGGTGGTAAAACGGTGCTGTCGTGGTTGCTGGCTGCGGCACTCAGTCAGCATGCGGAACGCTTCTGGGTGGTGCGCTATGAAGGCCGATTTCCTGAGGACTTGCGGAAGGATCTGGAGCAGCGTCTGCCGGGCAGGCTGAGCGTCGCCGGGATGACGCAGACGGCCAGGGAGGTGCTGGATGATTTGCTGACCCAGCGCCGCGTGGTTGTGATTTATGATGCGCTTGATCAGGACAACAGCAGTTCTGCTGTCGAAAGAATGCATAAGTTGCGCCATTCCGTTCCGGACGAGTGTCTGAAAACCGGTCTGCGGCTGATTGTTACCAGTCGTCCGTATGCGGTGAATCAGCACCACACCAGCGTCTTCCAGTTCGCTGACTGGCGGCACTGTCGGCTGGAGCTGTTCGATGAAGGGCAGCAGACGGATTATCGGGAACAGGTGCAGCGTCTGGCGGAGTCGCGAACGCCGGGTGACGGTGCCAGAGTGGAGACCGCCTACGGGCAGCTGCTGCCTGATCGTGAAGCCGTGGCCGATCTGCTGGCGTATCCCGTTGTGCAGTCGCAGATTCGCAGCATTATTGAATCGCAGATGGCATGCAGCGGGACGGGCACGCTGCGCCCATTTCGCAACACGGGCGATTTGTACTGGGAAGTGGCGAATCGGCTGCTGGATCGGGCCTTCAGAAATCCGCTGTATCAGGCGCAGTCGGATGAAAAAGCCAACCTGCTGGAGTTGTTGTCAAGTTATGGTTACCTGATGATGCTTTGGCATCGCAACTTCAGCGTCACAGCCGGAGAGATCCCGAGGATTCACAGGGAGGTTCAAGCTCGTTTCCGTGGTGGCCAGGCGGACTGGGACCGTTGCAAACAGATTCTGCAGGCGACGTATCTGACGGACCATCTGCTGCTGAAGGAAAACGCGGAACGGGAACTTTCGTTTCCGTCGCTGAAGATGGCTGAATTCTTCGCGGGCCTGTATTTGGGACGCTACTGTGACGAGCGGGTGATGCGGGAGTTGCGGCCGGAGATTGGCAAGGGGGAATGGAACAATGTGTGGCGGTTTGTGGCGGAGCTGCCGGAGACAACGGACAGTTCGGGGAAGACGGTCTGCAGCGTCGTCAGCATGGGTCACAGTCTGCAGGCATTGTTTGCCGTGCCGGACAAGGGGAAGCTGCGCCCGACAGAGTCAATGTTCCGGGCCTGGCAGGTGTTGACGCGAAATAATTGGCTGAGCGAAGTCCGGGAGCACGTTCTGACAGGCTGGCGGCAGCAGTTCCGGCGGATTCTGATTGAGGGGTATGAACAGGGTAAGCCATCACTGCGAGCGCGGACGGCAGCTGAGGTGGTGTTTGAGGGGGATCTGACGGCGTTTGTTGAAAGTGCTGTGGATCCGGAACTGGCGAGGCTGCGACCGCGACTGGACGAACTGGATGCGATCAAACGCCCGGATCGACAGCAAAAGGCGGAACTGCAGACCCTGACGGCTCGGTACACGAAATTGGACGAACTGAAAATTGAAGATTGGTGCCAGCAGCTTCGCCCGAGTTTTGATACCTATGGCCTGTGCTCTGATGCCAAAACAGGCAACCCCGATCGCCTGACCTTCATGATGGGGGCGTCAGACAAGGATTCGGCTGCCGACAAAGAAAGGGAGACGCCATGGCAGAAAGTCATCGTCCCGGCCTTCTACATGGCGACTGCCTGCGTGACGCGCGCACAGTATGCGCTGTTTGACCCCCAGCGGGAGAATGTGGATAGCGACTTTTCTGAAATCTCACCCGACCCCGATTGCCCGATGATTTACGTGAACTTCCGTGACGGGATCTGCTTTGCCTTGTGGCTGGACGACAGCTACAGCCTGCCCAGCGAAGTGCAGTGGGAGGGAGCTGCGTGGGGCGGACTGGATCGCGAACAGCATCGGGACTACGTGATCGGCGTGCCTCCGTACACCGCGAACTTCACGTCGGCTCAAGTGAATTTTGACGGCAACAATCCAATGCGGGGACCGGAATCGGAATACCGGGGACGCACGGTTCCCGTCCGTTTTGCGGAGTTTCAGCCGAACGGATTTGGGCTATGGCAGATGAGTGGTAATGTCTGGGAATACACGCGTTCTGAGTGGCATGAGAGGCTGCAGGACGCGATCGGACACAGGGAAGACAATTTGGCCGGTGGATCAGCAGACGCCCAACGCTGCGTTCGTGGGGGCTCGTGGTACGACTTCGCCAGGTACACCCGCTGCTCGTACCGGGACTGGAGCTATGACCGGGACTACATCACCGGTATTCGTCTCTCCAGGACGAGGTAACAATTTGCCCTCTATCCCTTTAGCCCTGTTCCCTTGCGATTTGCTTTTCCCTTTGCGATTGATGCGATTTTTTGCGATTCAGGCTACCTGCGACACGCGCAGCGTGGCGCGCGAGTTTGAAATTGAAAACATTCGCGTCAGATTGCCGCCCAATGGTGTTGACATTCTCCGCCATCCCGTGAACAGACGGGTGAAGACCTGGGACGGCTCGGCTGCTGCCGAGCCACCGAACTCTGGTCCGCATTGTGAGCGATTGCCGGCATTTTTGCCGAGCAACAGCGATCGAAGAATCGCTCACCGCAGGGATACGGCTCAGCAGAAGTTTCGCCCTCCCCGAAATACGGTGGCACCGTCTGAATGTGGTGGTGAATGCGTTTTAAACCACGGATGGACACGGATTGGCACGGATTGGCACGGATTGGGTTGCGTGGAGAGGCCGGGGTGTTTAAGGCTTGTTGGGGCACCGGTTGATTTGCATTTTGATAACCACGGATTTTGGTGGGTGGTTGTCGGTGCGCGGTTTTGCTATCGGGCCGGGGATTGGTTCAGGCCGCCAACAGGCTTGCGGCTCGGGTGGAACCTCGCCCTCCCCGAGATGCGGTGGCACCGTCTGAATGTGGTGGTGAATGCTTTTTTTAACCACGGATGGACACGGATTGGCACGGATTGGGTTGAGAGGCGGAGGGATTCTTGGCTTGCTGCGGCACTGGTTGGTTTGGAGTTTTGTCCTGGGTGGGGGCGCCGCTGGCTGGCGAAGCGAGATTCATGTGGGGGATCAGGTTTGTTGTTGTTTGATGAGAGCAAGGCGATTCTCCAAATGGCGAGCGGTGTGGTGTCAGCCCACCGAGACGAACACGTTTGAAGTGAACATCAGAAGACATAAACGTCTCGGAGTGCTCGCACCTTCGGATCGCCGGTGTGTTCGAGAACGCATGGCGCACGTTTCGGCGGAGCGAAACGCGACTATTCCTGGGATTAACGGCGTTTCGACATCCCGGAGCGCGGTTTGTTCCAGGCCGTCAACAGGTTTGCGGCTCAGATGGAACTTCGCCCTCCCCGAGATGCCAACAGGCTTGCGGTTCGGGTGGAACATGGCGATCACCGGGGGCAGGCTTGGGGATGGCGGCACGATGTATGGCACGGGACGGGAGGGACTGGAACAGAGAACGGGGTGTTTCCCCGGCTTCACGCCTTGCTGCCTGCACGTTTACCCGCAATGGACCCGTGGGGTATTGGGGGGACTGGGTTGATTTTGCGGGCTGTGCTTTCTATTCCGATAAAAACCAATTTATGGATGTTGACGATTTTGTCCCCGCTTCAAACCCCTTGCCGAATTCGACGGTAACGCGTGCACTCCCGGGATCCTGATTCCGTGATTATGCGGGTACAGTGCGGCAGAAGGCGTATTTCCGGGGAGTGACCTTATGGTCAGACATGTCTGCATCAGACAAATTCGGACGGTCGTTTTCCTGCTCGCAGGGGTTCTTCCCAGCGTGGTATTTGGTCAGCAGTATCTTTCGCCTGCTGGGCGTCCGGTTCGTTTTGCGGAAGCTCCCACGGCCGATCCGATCGAGTATCAGTCTGTTGAGTCCCCTCTGGAGAATCTGAACCGATTGCCGGCCAACGCCTCCGACGAGGGTGACAGCAAGCGTCTGGACGAATTGGAAAAGATGGTCAGGGAGCTGCAGGAGAAGGCTGCGAAAAAGACTCTGCCGTCCATCACCATCAATGGTGTCTTCCAGGCGGATGCAGGCTGGGTTCAGCAGGATCAGGCCAGTCGCCAGAAGTATGGAGACATTCAGGATGGTGCCGATTTCCGCCGGGCGCGCCTGTCGGCCAAAGGCAGTGTGACGGAAACGACCAACTACTTCTTTCAGATGGACTTCGGCTTCTTCGGTCGGCCCACGTTCACGGATCTCTGGGTTGAGCAAACTCAGGTGCCACTGCTGGGCAATGTCCGCATCGGACAATGGAAGCAGCCGTTCAGTCTGGAAGTGGTCAGCAGCTTTCGTTACACGACTTTTATGGAACGCAGTTCCCTGTTTCAGGCGTTCACACCGTTTCGCCACATGGGCATCGGATTCTACGACCACACGGAAGAGTTGGACGCGACCTGGGCAGCCTCGGTCTTTCGTTCCGGGCAGGATCAGTTCGGCGGAACGTTGGCTGACAATGGAGGCTGGGGGACGGCTGAGCGGTTGACGATGCTGCCGATGTGGGAAGAAAACGGGACTCGCTACCTGCACGTTGGAGCAGGACACTTTTTTAATTCACCGTCTGATGACACCATCAATTTTCGAACCATTCCGGAATTCTATGTCGGAGCAAATGGCCCGGGTGCCGTGGGGACCAGTGGCCAGGCTGTGCCTGGCGGTGCGAATGGAACGCCGTTCTTTGTCTCCACGGGCAACCTGAATCTGACGTCCTACAACGTGCTGGGTGGGGAACTGCTGTGGGTTGAAGGGCCGGTCAGCCTGCAGTCAGAAGCCATGGTGACGATGTGTGACCATCGGGGACAGGCCTGTGCTCTGCCAGGCGTGTACGCTCAGGTCGGCTGGTTCCTGACCGGGGAACACAGACCGTATGATCGCAAACAGGGAGCGATTGATCGCGTCATTCCGAAGGAGAACTTTGGTTACAACGCTGCCGGAGGGATCGGTGCATGGGAACTGGCGTCCAGATTCTCCTGTCTGGATCTCAGCGACAATGGGATTCAGGGCGGCCGCCTGACTGACTGGACGGCGGGTGTGAACTGGTACTGGAATCCCTATACCAAGTTGGTCTTCAATTACGTGCATTCGGTGGCGAGTGTTCCGGGCTACGACCAGAGTCAGACAGACATGTTTGGACTGCGCGCCCAGGTGGACTTCTGATCCGCCCCGACCATCGGATCGAGGCGTGGCAGTGTCCGCCTGTGAGTGCGGAACAGAAACGTGATTCGGTTCACGGAAACAGGCGGTGATTGTAAGTGAGGGTGCGTTGCGGCTCGAGTGGTACCGACCCCGCCCCGAGATGCAGTGGCACCGTCTGAATGTGGTGGGGAATGTTTGTTTTTTAACCACGGATGGACACGGATCGGCACGGATCGGGTTGCGTGGGGAGGCGGGGGTGTTTGAGGCTTGATGCGGCCCCGGTTGGTTTGCATTTTGATGATCACGGATTTGGGTGGGTGATTGTCGGTGCGCGGCTTTGCTATCGGGGCGTGGTTTGTTTCAGGCCGCCACCAGGCTTGCGGCTCGGGTGGAACCTCGCCCTCCCCGGGGGCAGACGTTGCTTCCTGTGAAAGCAATAAAATCCCGGGGATGTGTTCGCGAATTCGCGGAAGTGGGACGTTGTTTTTGACTTTACCGGGAAAATTGTGCACATTGCGACGGCACAGAGGCGGATTGTTCCGCGGGACTGGATGAGATTACGCCCCGCAGCGATTCG
>JBDKIW010000262.1:0-3370 GCA_039796955.1 Planctomycetota bacterium | reverse complement strand
GCCACCAGCGAGAAGGAATCTTCGGTTTCCCCGTCACCAGGCGACAGGGAGACCGTCAGGTTTTCACAGCCCATGGAACCGGTCTGGTCCGGCAGTTCGCTGACGCCCATGCCATCGATCCGAATGCGGTCGTCAAGCGATCGCACCGGGCCAAACACGCCACGCACGTGCTGACGCAGCCGCACAAAACGAGTGGCATGGTTGCCTTCGATATTGCCGATGAACGTGGCTCGTACAAACATAAAGGTCTGATCCGGCGTCTTCACCGGCGTATTGGCTCGCGCGACAGCCCGTCCGGACACCGTCAGGCGGCGGCTGGTGTCGGGTTGAGTGGATTCGATGTAGCCCGGTCCGGCGCCGTGAAATTCTCCGGAACTCTGATGGATCTGCAGGTCTGCGAATTCGGCATGATGTCGGGCTGTGATGCTGCCGTCCCGCATGGTTTTCATTCTGACCACCACACGGCCTTCGCATTCGACCTTTTCAATGTCATTGCGTGCCGATGGTGCGTCGGCTTCACTGACGGAGTGGGCAATCATCCGGAATTGTCCGGATTCCTGCTGGCGCTCAATCTGAATGTCCTGTGCGAAAAACACTTTCATTCCCGCGCACGTCAGTTCAGCATCCAGGTCCACCTTGTTATTCAGCACTGCCCGCACGTTACCAACGAAATGCGCCGTCCGTCCTGAAAACGTCATGCGTTCATTCCAGTAGATATCAAGGGGGGCCGGCGTGGTGAGTGTGCTTCCGTCAAGCCCCTTGTCCACAACAAAACGAATCCGGCCGCTGCCTTCCACCTTCGCTTCGCGCTGGGTGACTCCGGCTGTCATCAGCTCATTCAGGTCGATTCGAGGCCCGTCAATCCGGTTGGAATCGCGGATGACGCTGGCGGGATCCCCGAAGAGATGAATTTCACGACGGCCATCAAATCCGGAAGCCGCATGCAGCGCATTTCCCTGGGCTGTGAAACTGTCACGGTCCTGTTCTGTCTGATGAGTGACGGCGACACTGCCTCGCAACCAGATATCTTCAAAACTCGCCGACTGACCGTTGGAGTACCTTAAACCGGACTCAATAGTATCACAGAAGAACGATGTTTTTCCGGAGGGCGTGCCGGGAAGTTTCTCGGTCGCCGCTCCTGGCAACGACTCGTTCGTGGTGGTACTGACCGGAGTGGCCGTTGGGTCGGCTGATGCCGTCGGAGGGGCCTGCGGCAGGAAGCGAACCGTCAGTGATTCCCGGGCATTGCCGGAGATTGACGGAGCATCAAGTCGCACATTGCCGCTGGCACGCAGCAACTGCGGCTGCAGTCGGGAGAGTTGAATCCCCGCCTGGCGACTTTCGGTCGCTGTGGACGTCTGATCCGATGCCAGAGTCAGGGTGATTTCGTCTCCGGCCAGCTGCAGTTCCTGAGCGGGATAGCGGACAGTGGAGTTGCCAAGCAGGGTCAGGGTTTCCAGTTCCGCACGACTCCACAGCAGTGATTCCTGCCAGTCAGCCATCACCTGCATCTCCATCGCGTTTTCCGCGGGAGGCTGTGCGGAGAGAAATGGGTTGCTTTCCGAGGGAGCGACGGAGCCCGGACCATTGCAGCGAATGGAGCGGATCTGGTTGTCGGGATCGAGCGAGACGGTGACCGCCGGAGCTGTGAGTTTTCGCCCGTCCTGATGCACTTCGACCGGCGTCGTCTTTCCGGTGGCGGCATTGGGCCGACCAATCATTTCCAGAATGTGGTCGCTGATGCGGTAACGCAGTTGGTTCATGGAGGCCATGAGTCGCTGTTCTTCAGAGCGGAACAGGACTTTGCGGCCATCGGCGGAGATTTCCGACACCGTCAGCTGCGGGTTACGCGGAGGCGGTTGCTGGTCCGTGACTTCCGGCTGAAGCTGAATCACGATGCGTGAGCAGTAGAGTTGATCTGTGGTGCCACTGGGCAGCGGTCGCTCCACGAGCACCTGATTATCCGGTCGCAGGGGGCGGTCACTGAATCCGGAAAAGGTGGCTTCCCGTGTCGGCAGGAAGTACTCAAACCCATTCGCCGCACTGATTTTCAGGGGCAACGGTGCGCGGCTGCCTTTTTTGTCGACGAACATCAGGTCGCAATGGACCCGCCCCAGCAGACGAATACGCTGCACATCCGTGACCGACAACAGGCCGTTGTTGCCTGGTTCATCAGAGCCGATCAATTCAATTTCTGCGCCCCCTTCGGCGAATCCCGTATGTCGGTCCCAGGCGAACTGCACCGGTTCGCTGGTCCAGAGTTTCCGGGCGTCATCAGAAATGTAGAACGTTCGCCCTTCAATCTTCATACCATCCGGTCCGGCGATACGGACGGCACCGGACAGCAGGCCACTGGTCAGCTTGCCGAATTGCCCTTCGCTCAGGCTGAGTGCCGTGGAGGCATCCAGTTGCACGGAGTCTGCAGTGACAGTGACTGGTTCGTCGTCGTTGTTATTCTGCCAGAGGATGGCGATGGGCTTCAGACGCAGGGAGTGATTGTCGTTGAAGATTTCCTGGTTCTCGAAGAACAGCAACCGGTTTCCGTAGCGAAAGCGGCCGTTGGCATTGTGGACCCACGAATCACCATCGAAGCACTTCTCTGCCAGTTGTGCGAAAACCGGGGAGCGATTCTCAGTGACTGCCACCGGCAGACCAGGACGTTGTTGAGCCCGATTGACTGACAGCAGCGGACGGGTGATCTGCGAATACACAAGATACACGGCAATCAGGCCCAGCCCGACCAGCGTGGTTCTTGTTCCTCGAGATGCGTCCCGCAGTGACATGACAGATTCAGACTTTTCAGGCTGGTGACAGTAGAACGGCAGAAAAACACAGGGAAAGAGGTGACTCTGAATTCAGCGGGCCACCTGCTGACCGGCCGGTGCTGAGCATGGCCGGATCAGGCGGCAGACGCGGCCTCCGGGTTGATGCGACTGGAGAGCGGGGAATGCAGACTGCCATGGTCTGCCGGATCCACGCACTGCAGGACATCGGTGATATCAAGCATGCCGATCGGAAACCGTTGTTCATCGATGACTGGCAGTTCACTCAGCTTGCGTTCGGACATCAAACGGATCGCCTCCGGCAGCAGGACCGAGGGTTGAACCGTGATCGGGTTGCGTGTCATCACGTGCAGAATGGGCTGATCGAGCTGTTCATCCCGGCGATTTTCGAAGAGTCGGGCCAGATCGCTGTCGGTGAACAGGCCGGTCAGGCGTCCCTGGTCATTGATCAGCATGACCGCCCCGGTGCGTCGTCCCGGGCGGCTGAGATGAATCATGACATCGCGGACCGTTTCGGATTCTGCAGCAATGCGGACCTGTGAGCCCTTGCGCATCACATCGCGGACCGGGCAGAGCTGACGACCGAG
>JBDKIW010000261.1:0-3524 GCA_039796955.1 Planctomycetota bacterium | reverse complement strand
GTACACGAAGAACACCGCGATGCTCCTTCGCACACTGGACGTAAAAAAAGCCGGGGCAATGCCACGGCTTTGGGAACTCAATCTGTTTGAAAATCACTGTTGCGATTGATCCGCCTGCGGCCGACCTGCTCTACCAACTGAGCTACGGTGAATTTGGGAAAAGCTCCTCCGGTAGGACTCGAACCTACGACCCGGCGGTTAATCCGCCTGCGGCGGACCTGCTCTACCAACTGAGCTACAGTGATTTTTGGAAAAAGCTCCTCCGGTAGGACTCGAACCTACGACCCGGCGGTTAACAGCCGCCTGCTCTACCAACTGAGCTACAGAGGAATCTTGTGTTGGGGTCGGAAAATTAGCGAGTGTTCCCGAGGGAATCAAGTCCGTTTTCAGGGCCTTTTGGTCGCTTTTTCTTTCCTGCCAAATTTCTTCGGCAAACACTGCCACTGAGATCCATCAAGTCAAGGGAACAGAACGCTGTCTCCGCACGCACCCGAACACCGACACCGCAGGGCTGCTTCCTCTCGGACCTGACCCGGTTTGGCTGGGTCCGCCGCGATTGGAGACAGCGTCTTGTTCCCCCGGATTGCAGTTCCAGTGGACAGACGCAAGGCAAAGAAGTATCCCGGATCCGTTCCCATTTGGCAAGCGAGTTCTCTGCGTTTGCGACATCTTCCCCATTGTTTGATGCCAAATCCGCGCGATGTTCTGCCGCTGGACGCTGGATTGTGCACAACACCGTCATCGTGTGCGGATCAGCTTCGCCTGATAGGCCCCGTCCGCCGGGCTACCCGGAAGGTGCTGCTGCTGGCTCTCAAGGACAAGTCCGTCAATAGCTCCCAGCACCGTCTTGACGACTCCGGAGTTTTCTTCCGGTTCCAGACTGCAGGTGCTGTACACAATCCGTCCTCCAATCCGGATTCGTTCGACTGCCTGGATCAGCAGTCTTGTCTGTATAACGATCAGTTCCTGCATGCCGGCCAGTGAAAATCGCCAGCGTGCTTCCGGGCGACGATTCAGTACGCCGGTGTTGGAACACGGGACGTCCAGCAGGATGGCGTCAAATGGTCCGTCCGGAAGGCCACTGCCGTCTTTGCCAATCCGCAGCGTCTGAATGGAGCTGAGGCCAAGTCGCTGGGCGTTCTGACGGATACGGTCCAGTCGCCCTTCCGCTATGTCACAGGCCAGTATCGTGGCTGCATCACCAGACAGTTCAGCCAGGTGTGTGGTCTTGCCACCCGGGGCCGCGCACATGTCCAGAATGCGTTCGCCCGGCGCTGGTGCCAGCAGTTCGGAGGCTGCCATGGCGGATTCGTCCTGAATGCTCCACCAGCCCTGTTGGTACCCCGGCAGGCGTTCCACTCGAGCCGGCGACTCCAGTCGAAGGCTGCCAGCGCGAGTCCCGGGGCTGACCTGACAATCCTCGGCCAGCAGTGCCTGCTGCACCTGAGACTGGTCGGCTTTCAGTTTGTTGATGCGCAGGGTGGTCGTCGGCGCTGCGTTGATCCATTGGCCCAGAGTCAGCAGTTGCTCGGGGGAAAATCGACTGGCCCAACGGGCGGCAACGACGGTGGGAAGAGAGCATGCGTCGGCGAACCACGCTGTCCAATCGATGGCGGGGTCCGGCAGGATGCTTTCGCTGAGGGCCAGCCACTGGCCGTCCGGGCCAGGGAGTGTGGATGGACTCGGTCCGCTTCCAGGTTGCTCCAGCAGCAGGCGGCCAAGGCTGCGGAGGATGCCATTGACGAAGCCCGTCCAGCGGTCCCGTCCCAGCTGTCGGCAGAGTTGTACGGCCGAATCAACGGCTGCGTGTGGCGGCGTCCTGGCGAACAACAGTTGGAACGCACCGATGCGGAGGATCTGCCAAAGTTCTGGTTCGGTCTGCGATCGTGGTCGTGTCAGGCGGGATTCAATCAGGCGGTCAAGCGTTCGCCGCCGACGCACGACACCAGCCGCAATGTCGACCGCCAGGGCTCGTTCGCCTGATCGCAGTTGATGGCGTGAGTCCAGTTCGCCGAGGATGTCCTGCAGAAAGCGTTCGTCGCGTTCGCATTCCTGGAGGGCGACCCAGGCCAGGATGCGACCATTTTCAAAGGGTTCCGGTATCCGGATCTCTTCTGGCTGGCGGGAGGGTCTGCCGCTGCGGGATCGATGCGAGTCACCACTGCCCGTCTGCCACTGACGAATACGGTCGTTTGTGTCCGATTGCCGGCCCCGCCCTGCTCGTTCGCGTCCGTTCATGTGGCAGCTCCTGAACACAGACGCTGAAGGTCCTGAAAGTAGTTCGGATAGGTCTTGGCGGTACATTCGGGGTGCTGAATGCAGATTCCCTGTGCTCGCAGTCCCAGCAGAGAAAAGCTCATGGCCATGCGGTGGTCATCGTAGGTGTGAATCTCTGCCGGCTGAGGGTGACCGGGGTGGATGGTCAGCCCATCAGAATGTTCTTCGGCCCGGATTCCGGCACGTTGCAGTTCTGTGACGACTGCGGCGATGCGGTCGGTTTCTTTGTGACGCATGTGTCCCACGTTGCGAATTCGCGTCGGGGAATTCGCAAAGACGGCGACGGTCGACAGCGTCTGTGCTGTGTCGCTGATGGCGTTCATGTCGATGTCAATTCCATGGAGCGATCGCCCGGTGACGGTGACACTGTCCAATCCCCAGGTCACTTCGCAACCCATGCGCTGGAGCGCGTCCACGAAGCCGATATCACCCTGCAGCGCGTGACGCGTCAGACCCTGAACGGTGACAGTACCGCCAGTCACTGCGGCGACTCCGAAGAAATAACTGGCAGCCGAGGCGTCGGGTTCGATGTCGTAGGTGTCGGCATGGTAGGGACGCGGGGAAATGTGAAATTCTGACAGGTCTTCGGGGAATTCCACGACCGCTCCGAAGGACTGCATCATCTGCAGTGTCATGGTGACGTACGGCTGCGAGACGAGTTCGCCAACGACTTTGACCTGAACCGCGTCACGACAGGCGGGCGCGGCCATCAACAGGCTGCTGAGAAACTGACTGCTGATGCTGCCGGCAATGGTGGTGGTGCCTCCGGTCATCTGCCCTTTCGCGCCGTGAACCAGGACAGGGGGACAGTCGGTGCCGGGAAGTTCGAATTCCACGGATGCTCCGAGTGGCCGTAACGCCTGTACGAGGTCACCAATGGGTCGCTGCCGCATCCGTGCGACTCCGTCAAGACGATAGGTGCCGCGGCCAAGAGCACACAATGATGTGAGAAAGCGGATACTGGTGCCGCTGTTTTCCAGCCAGAGGTCTGCCTGCGTCGCGGGGATGTGTCCTGCCAGTCCATGGACTGTGCAGGTGCAGCTGGGCAGGTCCTGTTCCACAGTGAAACCAAGACGCCGCAGGCTGTCGATCATCACTCGCGTGTCCTGGCTGTCAAGGACTCCGGTGAGTCGGGTCGGTCCGTCGGCCAGTGCAGCCAGAACCATAGCACGGTTTGTCAGGCTTTTGGATCCCGGTGGGCGAATTGTTCCACAGACCGGGCCGGAAACGGGTGTGATCTGGAGCAT
>JBDKIW010000260.1:0-2988 GCA_039796955.1 Planctomycetota bacterium | reverse complement strand
GACAACGGAAACTACCTCGTCTGCCACGAAACCGAAGGCCTGGTGCGCGAATATCGCCCGGATGGCTCAACCGCCTGGGAATATCAGGTGCCCCTCTTCGGAAAAGCACCACGCCCCGGTCATGGTGTCGACGCCTTTGGCAATCAGGTCTTCTCCGCCTATCGACTCCCCGGCGGAAACACCCTGATCGGCGCGGGCAACGGACACGCCGTCCTGGAAGTCACGCCGGACGGTAAGCTTGTCTGGAGTCTCCACCAGAACGATCTCAAAGGCATCCAGCTGGCATGGGTCACATCACTGCAGGTGCTTCCCAGCGGAAACATTCTGATCAACAATTGCCATGCCGGCCCCGAAAATCCACAGCTGATTGAAGTCAATCGCGACAAGCAGGTGGTCTGGTCATTCCGGGACTTCGAACGCTTCGGAGACTCACTCACCAACTCCTCAATGCTCAGCGTCAACGGTCAGCCTCTGTAACCACGGCCGACAGCACGGGCACTGCCCCCGGTGCGTCCCCGTGACCATCGGAAACACCACCGATTCCCCGGGCCCCGAAACGGTTCTTGCGTCGGTGTGCCGCAGTGTGTAGTCTCTCAGAGTGTTCCATTCCTTAGTCCGTGATTTGTTCCATGCATTCTTACGAAGGCAGGTTGTTATGAACTCAGTAGCATGGCGTTCACTCCTCGTCGTCCCGACATTCCTGGTCTCTTCGGTCCTGTCGGCAAACGACGAAAAAAAAGAGCCTGATGCACCCGCATCTCCCGCGGTCGAACAGGAACTGATCAAAGCCGATTCTGCTCCTGACAAGGAACGCATTCGCGAACAGGAACAGGCAGCTGAGAAAGAACGAGCGGCCGACAAAGAACGTGCCATGGAAAAGGAACGTGCGGCAGATAAGGAGCGGGCTGCCGACAAGGAACGTGCGGCAGATAAGGAACGGGCCGTTGAGAAAAAGCGGGCTGCTGAAAAGGAACGCGCCGAGAAGGAAGCTCGCGTCAGCGAAGATGAAAAATCTCGAGCCAAACGTCGTGAGATGGAACTCCGGAATCACAATCGGGATCGAGCGATCGCCGAACAGAAAGAGCGTTTACAGGCCTTGCTGGAGAAGACCCGTGTGGCCGAACGTGAGGGATGGGGTGAAGACCAGCGACACCGTCTGACCGAGGAGATCCGGGAGGTCGAGCAGCAACTGAAGCGATTGATTTCGGAAGAAGGGCCCCGTGTCGGGCATGACCTGCCTCCGGAATTTCGGGGACAGGCGGAAAAGATCGAACTGGCCTCGCGGCGGATGCGTCATGTTCGCACTGCCGCGGAAAACCTGATGGCGGCCGAGATGCCGGACCTCGCTCATGACCTGCTGCGCAAGGCAGAAGGTATGGAGCGGGACATCGCGGCCGCAAAGCAGGAACTGATGCAGCGAATGCACCAACAGGGCGGCGAACGTCCACACGGCAACCCGGAAGAAGTGCGGGCACTGCGTCAGGAAAATCAGAACCTGCAGCGTGAACTGCAGGAAGTGCGGCAGCTGGTGGAAAAGCTCCGCAGCGAACGCCAGCCAAAGGAATGAGCGACCTTGGCTCTGCCCACACCGCGGCCGGGACAGCCCCTGTCAGTTGCCAACTGACAGGGAGTTTTGTTCATCCGCCGCCTGCGCTGTCGTGTCAATCAAAAAACCAGATTTCAGCTCGCATTCAGTCCGAGTTTTTGGGGAAGTTCCGGAATGAACGTTTTTCGATTTCAGAGCTGTCGCCCCCGAATTTTATTGACAAGCCTCGCGCTGCTGTTCATTCCTCTGCACCTCCAAAATGATCTTTCTGCGCAGGAAAACAACGCCGCGGTGGCCACCACACCAGCCGTCGCTCCGGCGGACATGTATCGCCCCACGGCTCACCCGGACAGGATTGTGCTGACATGGAGTGATGATCCCGCGACAACTCAATCCGTCACGTGGCGAACATCCACAGCTGTCAACCAGGGGATTGCCGAACTGGTGCTTGCCAGTGCCGACCCGGCCTTCGACCGCAACCCGCAGCGCACCACAGCCGTCACTGAAACTCTGCAAACGGACCTGAGTACAGCACACTATCATTCCGTGACCTTCTCCGGACTAACCGCCAACACTCAGTATGCCTATCGCGTCGGGGACGGGACACACTGGAGCGAGTGGTTTCAGTTTCGTACGGCTGCCGCCACACCGCTGCCGTTTTCCTTCATCTACTTTGGCGATGCTCAGAATGAACTGCGTTCCAAATGGTCTCGCGTGGTCCGCGCTGCCTGGCGCACGGCACCTCAGGCCGCCTTCATGATTCATGCCGGGGATCTGATCAATCACGCAGAAGCGGATCAGGAATGGGGTGAATGGTTTGGTGCCGGCGCATGGATGAACGCGATGGTCCCCAGCGTTCCAGTGCCCGGCAATCATGAACAGGTGCGGAAGTCGGGGCAGAACGCGGGACTTTCACATCACTGGCGTCCCTCCTTCACACTGCCGCAGCACGGACCGGCGGGGCTGGAAGAATCCTGCTACACACTGACCTATCAGGGCGTGCGTCTGATTGGACTGAACAGCAACGAGCGACATCAGGAACAGGCCGTGTGGCTCGACCAGATTCTGTCTGAGAATCGGGAGCCGTGGGTGATCTGCACCTTCCACCACCCGATCTTTTCCACAGCCAAATCACGCGACAATCGCGCATTGCGCGAGATCTGGAAACCTGTGCTGGATCGTCATCGTGTGGATCTGGTGCTGCAGGGGCATGACCACACCTATGGTCGCACCGGCCTTGAGACTCCGGTCGCCACAGCCAATCCGGCTGAAGAACTGAAGGCGGACGAAACATTTTCGGGAACTGTTTATGTCGTTTCCGTCAGCGGCCCCAAAATGTACAACGTGCAGCGTGCCGCCTTCATGCCGCGTGTCGCAGAATCCACGCAGCTTTACCAGGTGATCCACGTCAATGGCCAGCAACTGGGATATGAAGCCTACAC
>JBDKIW010000259.1:0-3205 GCA_039796955.1 Planctomycetota bacterium | reverse complement strand
CCAAACGGTCGGCACATTCAGGGGGCCTTAAAAGCCGAGCCTCGTCGTGACCACTGGCATTCTCGCGCGGTCGGACACGATTGTCCCAGGTACAAAAAAGTACCGAAGAATCTACCACGATTGTCAAGGAAAAACCAAAAGAATGGGGATTGGAGGGGTGGGCTTTCATGTGTCTTCAGCGGAAGCCAGTCGTTACCGGAATCACCACCCTGGAATCACAAAGGACATAAAAAACACGGATTTGCACTCCCGTGGCTGTGGCTGAGCCGATTTTTCTACGGGTTAGTCGCAGACCAATCCGAAAATCTGCCTAAAACAACAGGAGAGGGGCTGCGTGCAATTCGTCGTTTTCACCGATTGATTCACGATCATCGTGAAAAACATTGCCAATCCTCTGAAAACCTCGAGGACTTCTGGTGGAATCGGCACCTGTAGGCTTGTAAGAATGCAGCAAGCCGCTCCAGGGCCGGCGTTGGGTCGTCCGCGATCCGATTGCTGGTCCGAAATGTGCTGTGGATTGAAAAAGCGAAAGTTGCGGGGGGCCGTGGCTGCTCGCTGCTGAGATCGTTGTGGCAGAAAACCCGGAAGAGTCTTAACGCCAAACTGATAAGCGACGGAGTCGACGAATGGGACGGTTCCTTTCGGCTGTAATGTTGTTGGCTGTGCTGGCTGCGGATGCGTTTCTTGCGTCGGCTGCGGAAGTTCCGCAGCAGCTGCAAAGTCGCCAGCAGCAACTACTTACGTCGGTGGAGAAAGTTCGCAAAGCCGTCGTGGGGGTCTCGGATGGCTTAGGCGTGGGAAGTGGTGTGATCGTCAGCGGTGACGGGTTGGTGCTGACTGCGTCCCATGTTGTAGAGGGTCAGGGGCGAGGCGGTCGGATGCGACGTGGACCGGACCGTCCAGTCACGATTCTGTTCCCGGACGGGACTCAATATCAGGCAAAACTGCTGGGAAAAAATGCAGACGCAGACGCTGCGATGCTGAAGATTTCCGAGCCACCTCGGGAAGGAACCGAGTTTCCGCATGCAGAGATCGGCAAGACCACGGAGACGAACGTCGGCCAGTGGTGCTTTGCCCTGGGGCATCCCGGTGGATACCGCACAGATCGTCAGGCACCTTTGCGTGTGGGTCGAATTCTGTCGGTCGGCAATCGGACCGTGGTGTCTGACTGCGCAATCCTGCTGGGTGACTCGGGTGGGCCCCTATTTGATATGGATGGCCGAGTGATCGGCATTCACAGCATGATCACCAGCCTGATCATTGAAAACCGGCACGTTGCGATTGACGCGTTTCACCGGGAATGGGAGCGATTGCTGGCGGGTGAACGCTGGGGAAGGCTGCGATCCGAAGACAGTGCAACAATCGAAACGGGATTTTTCGGGGTGCGGCTGGCGTGGAAGGACTTTGTGCCGGTGATTGAGGAAGTCATGGCCGACACACCAGCAGCCGCTGCGGGACTGAAAGCAGGGGATGTGTTGCTGTCGATTTCAGAAGGCCGGATCGCAGACCGACTGGACCTGAGTACCACCATAGATCTGCTGGAGGAGAAACAGGAGATTGATGTTCGCCTGCGTCGTGACGGCGAAGAGTTGGTGGTGAAACTGACAACCGGGAGCGACGATTCCCCGGCGGCCGCGGCAAACGACGGTGAAGGCGAAGACAGTGAGGACCTGCGGAATTCGATGCGCCGGCAGAGGGAAAGTGTCGTTGCTGCAAGGAACGAGCAGCGTGAGCAGGAAATCATGGAGCAGCTCAGCGATAATCGTCGGATAGGTCCCAACGAGAAACGGGCTCCGGATGAGCTGCAGTTGTTTAATTCCGTCGCGGAAGAACACAGAAATGGTGTCGTTGCGATTCGGGATGGCGGGCCACTGCTGTGTCTTGGAACTGTGGTTTCAGCGGATGGATACATTCTCGCCAAGGCCTCAGAGTTGAATGACGCGCTGCGACCGGAAGTCGTCTTTCCGCGAGGGGGGCGTTCACCAGTGAAAGAGCTGGCGAGGGACTACGCGTTCGACCTCGCGTTGCTCAAGGTGGAAGGCAAGACACTGGACCCCGTGGTCTTCCGCGACACACCATCGCAGGTTGGTGAACTGGCGGTGCTGCAGGATTCCCGCGGGCGGCCATCTATTCCGACTGTTGTGAGTGTGGAAGCGCACTCGATGGAGAACTCAAAGCGTGCGTTCCTGGGAATTCGGCCGCAGACGGATCTGAACGGAGTGCGGATTGCTGAGATTATTCCGGGTGGAGCAGCTCAGCGAAATGGTATGCTGGCCAACGACGTCATTCTGTCGATTTCCGGGAAGGATCTGCAGTCTGCGGAAGAGCTGATGGACCATGTTCAGACGTTCAAGCCCGGTGATACGATTGCAATCCGTTACATGCGTGGTGACCGGATTGAGACGCGGGATCTGGTGTTGACTGCGCGATTCACAAACGAGCGGCCTTTGCTGCCGTTGTATGATGCTCTTGAATCCCCGCAGATGCAGTTTGCCAGTGTCCACGCCGGAGGATTTCCACGCGTGCTGCAGATTGATGCCGATGTCTATCCTTCCAAGGTGGGTGGACCGCTGCTGGATCTGCAGGGACGTGCCATGGGCATTGTCATCGCACGCGCCGACCGTTATCCCACCTATGTGATACCGGCGGACAGCGTTCAGGAAGTTTTCCAGCGGTTGAAGGCGGAAGCGGAAGCCAAAGCGGCTGGAACGGCGCCATCGTCTGAGCCGGTGGCGGAACCTGCGGCGTCGGCTCTGCAGTGAGCCTTCCCGCGGGTAGTGTGGGCTGGCCCGCGGCAGTGGATGCTGCGGCAAGGACGTCATTTGTTTGCGCGGTGGTTCTGGTCTGAATCAGGCTGTCAAACGGAATGGGGCCGTAGGGTTGATGGCACAGTGGTGCACAGGCGGGCGCCGGCATGGCAAAACGTCGATAAGATGGGCCCTCAGGGGAGTTTCCGACTTGATGTAGAAAAGCCGCCGGATTGCCAACTTCGCTGATGAAAATCCGTGACGTACGTTTCGGCGGAGCGAAACGCGACAATCTTCTGGTTGAACCAGGTCTTGCCATCGCCGCTGGGGGCTCAATCAGCATCAGGCGGAATCCGGTGAATCGCCTGCATTCGGGAAGCCCTTGAGTGCCGCGACGCTGGAATGCTGATGATCTGCTGTTATCCTTCGCAGCGTGGTGGGATGGCTCTGAGTCACGT
>JBDKIW010000258.1:0-4404 GCA_039796955.1 Planctomycetota bacterium | reverse complement strand
CTGCTGTGGCAGTTCGTCCATCACGAAAAACCGCAGCAGTTTTGCCACGATGAATTCAGCGGTGGAAGGCTGTCGCAGGACGATCCGGACGGCTTCTTCACCACCAAACGGACCGGAATCTCCGAGGAAGTTTTTCGTGCCACTGTCATGCTGGTAGCGATTGAAACGGAACTCGTCGCGTCGCACTTCCCAGCCGGTAAAGCAACGGGCCATTTCGCGGATGTCTGTTTCGGTATACTGCCCTTCCCCGAGACAAAACAGTTCCATCAATTCGCGGGCGAAGTTCTCATTGGGGTGGGCTTTGCGATTGGTGGCGGAGTCGAGGTAAATCAGCATGGCCGGATCGCGGGCGATCTCCAGCACCAGTTGCTGAAAGTCACCGAAGGCGTGAGTTCTGAGCAGCTGATTCTGGGTCAGCATTAGCGCAGGATCCGTGACCTTGTCGGCTCCGGTGGCAAAATGTCCGTGCCAGAACACTGTGATTTTTTCGAGCGCCTGTGCGGGCGTGCTGAGCAGTCGATACACCCACCATGCGGACAGCAGGTCGGTACTGTTTCCCGCCAGCGCTGCCCCCGCCAGTGTGCTCATTTGGTCACGAAACGCAGCGTCTTCCGGCGTGTTCAGCAGCTCGTCAACAACCTCTGTAACGCTGCGGGACGCGGCAGCGTCCAGCTGAGCCTGCGTCGCGCCAAAACCGGCTCGTCGGAACAGGTGCGCCGCGGTCTTTGAATTCCATGCGGTCTGGTCATCCGGAACAAAGGGTGACCAGGCCCAGACCGGATCGATCTCACTGTGCATCAGAGCTCCCCTGCACTGCTGTGGCTGGTTCCGTCCCGGCTGCCGGTTTCTGCTGCAGTTTCACGGTGGCCTGCAGGGTCAGTCGTGATTCTTCCGGGACGAGTTGCAGGCTGGCATCGGAAACAAATTGCATCAAGGTCAGCAGTCCCTGGAACTCAGCGGACGCTTCGTCATGCGTTTGTCCCTTCTCCAGCATGTTCTGCGAAACCAACTGTTCTCGGTTATCCGCCAGCACCGTACTCAGTGTGCCGACCTGCAGTGCGATGGACGTGTGAGCATTCTCGGCGGGGATGCGTTCGGCTGCCGCGATGGTCCTTGCCAGTGACTCTGTAGACGACAGGATGAATTGATCGTTGACAAAGATGGCGGTCGGCGAAAAGTTGTAGATCAGGGGAACAAGTTCGCTGTCGAGATCTTTTTTACGGACGACATAGTGGGCTGTGACGACGTCCATGGCATCCGACTTCTGCATGTCCAGTTCCAGTTGCGGCTGTCCCTGCTGTGCCCCCACGATATTGAAGAACCCCACCGCACTCTGAAAGGTGCGTCGCAGTTCTGGACGCATGCTGGCAGGATCTTTCAGGGTGAGGATCAGTGCGGCCCCGGGCAGGCGAATGGTCGGGGCGGGTTGTTGCTGAGAAAAGTCCTGGCGGGCGACAAGGATCTGCATGGAGGGGCCGAAGGAACCCAGCACTTCTTCGCCAAAATCCCGCCCTCCGAAAATTGTTCCGAGGTTGGCCTCGGCCTCTGCCATGCGGTCGTTTGTTTGTTCGTCAAACAGATCACCGGCACGCAGCCACATCTCGGAGACACCGCGCCAGGCTTTGACGGACAGCAGCGTTTCCGGGATCTGTGGTGTGGCTGGAACCCGACCGCTGGCCTCCGGTCCGAAGTACCATTGTCGACTCTCCGGAATCCATGTCGCGGAAAACGGCAACTCCGTTTGCAGGTTCAGGCTGTCACTGGTCAGTTGCAGATTTGCTGCGACCCATGGTGAGTTGCGCAGAACAGTCTGCAGTCCGCCAAACAGCAGTTCCGCCGCGGGGTTTTCAGTCCTGTCGCCAAACAGAGCCTTTGCGAGACCTGCGTCTCGAGCCTGGGCGAGGTGCATCCATGACCAGAGCCCCGGCGTGGCGGATCTGGTCGCTGTGGCTTCCTGAAACGCGGCAACCTGTGACAGGGACCCCTGCTCCGCCGGGGCAGCGTCCAGCAGTCGATCCAGCAGTTGTTTGCCACATTCGCTGTTATTGCAGACGACCAGCCAGTCGCGCACAACGGCAAACCCGACCTTGTCCCGGCGATAGACCGGGATATCGCGGTAGGTGTCCAGCTTGCGAACCTGGTCGCCCCCCAGGCGCGTCAGCTCAAGCAGTTTCAGACGCACGTCCTGCATGATCTGTTCGTCGCGGCCGTGAACGAGCAATGCGGCGCCACGGGTGTTGCCGTCGATCATCAGATACGCGCCTCGCGCGCTGATGGCAGAAATAGCTTCGCGCCAGTCCGTCCCCATCTGCATCTGGAAGAAATTCCGCCCCGCCAGGACACCGAAGAATTGTGGGGAAGCCAAAGCGTTCTTCAGAGGTTCGGTCTGAGCCGCCTGTTGCAGCACCGGGTGGTCCATAATGCTGTTCAGCACTTCGGCAGGTTGCCCGATCTCTGCGTACAGGATTGTGGAGGCAGGAAAGACGTCGGCCGCGGTGAGATCCTGAGCGGTGACACGGGGGGAGTGGCTGCAGAGCACAGCAGCCATCAGGACCGAAATTCTGCAGAGACTGCGGAGCATGTGGGCTGAATCTTTCGTAGGATGAGACGCGACGTGGTGTGCCTGCGAATTCGCAGACTGCGGCGACGCCGGGAAATTGCCGGATGCGGGGCGGCCGACGCGATTGCCAAAGCGCAGTGGCCCAGGCACAGTTTGCGGTTCGCTTCAGTGATTCGAATCACCCCCCGGATTCTCAGGCTGCAGGCCGGATTTCCTGGATTCTGCAGGAAACCACAGGGCAGATCAATTCAGGCCAGGAAAAACCGGCTTTCTCCCGGGAACACGGCGGAAAGGACGAGCGGTCCTGATCAGCGCGCGGATTCGCACGGATGTGTGCGTGCCAGGGGGGGAAGTGTCAGCATGGCGATCCGCCGAATGGCAAGAATCACGTCAGAGGTGTGTTGGCTGGCTGGGTGAATGGGGCGAGGCGACGGCAAGCTATTTTGGGGTTTTCAGTGGTGATCCGGGCCAAACAGGCAGATGCCGAACTGCTTTGTCACTGCAAACGTACCGCCAGCTCCATCGGCCCGGATGTGGCTGCTCGGTAGTTCCTGAAGTCTGCAGGGTGAGGCTGAATTACCATCGCGGAGCCGGACGTACTGCAGATCTCAGCGGAAACGCAGCCGTGAGCAAATCCCCGACTTTTCGCCTTCGCAACCATTCGATTTGCAAGGCTCGGCACTGCATTTGCGTCGCTCATGACGCAGGTTCGGGAACGATGTGCAGGTGCGAGTGCAAGGCGAAGCAAGGAATGAATCCTGTGGGGCAGTCCAGTTCAGTAATTGCAGATCAGGTGCGTGGCCGCGGAGCGGGGGATGGATCATCCGGAAAATCGCGGCGGTCGGAATTGTTGTCGCAGGCTGTGCCGGCGAAGATGGAGTCCAGCGGTGCTGCCCATGGGCCGCAGGCTGTGCGTCGCCTTTCCCGGACCCTAATTAATCTCTGGCTGGACGTTGCCCTGCTGATCAACTTTCTGGGGCTTGGAATTGTATCCGTGATTCTGCAGTTTGTGTTTCCGCCCGGGATCGCAGCGGGAGGCTGGAGCCTATGGGGGCTGAATTTCAGTCAGTGGCAGTCGCTGCAGTTCGGGATGCTGAGCCTCCTGACTGTGGGGATTGTTGTGCACCTGATGTTGCACTGGACCTGGGTTTGCAGCGTAGTTGCTCGGAATGTGTTCGGGGAGACAGATGTTCCTGACGAAGGTTTGCAGACGATCTACGGCGTCATTCTGTTAATCGCAGTGTTGCTGACCGGCGCGGTCTTTACTGGTCTGGCCACGGTGACCATTCGTATGCCTTCCGTTCCCGCAGCCGACTCCCCCTGATTCTTCCTGTCCCACCCTGCCCTTTTTGGATTCTTCGGAGACCGATCATGATCCAGTTGAACAAGGTGCTTGTGCCCACGGACTTCAGTGATTTCAGCAAGCCCGCCATAACGTATGGCTGCGCGATTGCCGAAAAGTTTGGCGCCGAGCTGCATCTGCTGAATGTCGTTCCGGATCAGGCGATGCTGGTGCCGGAGGTGGCTGCATTTTCACCGGAATCGATGATGGCCCAGTCGGAATCGCTGGTTCGCGAGGCGCGACGGCAGTTGGCGGAGTTGCCGGCATCGGGGTGGCAGACCGGGAAGCCCGTGGTTCGTGAAGTCCGGACTGGACCGGCGGCGATGGAAATCATCGATTACGCCACGAAGGAAAACATCGATATGGTAGTGATCGGGACTCATGGTCGTTCCGGTCTGATGCACATTCTGATGGGCAGCATCGCCGAACGAGTTGTGCGTTTGTCTCCCTGCCCGGTGCTGACGGTCAAACCTGAGGGGCATCAGTTCGTGACACCGTGACA
>JBDKIW010000257.1:0-10711 GCA_039796955.1 Planctomycetota bacterium | reverse complement strand
GACGCCGAAAAGCCGTCTCCAGCACTGTAAGTGAAGAAGTCCGAGCCGTAGTACCCGGGCGTCGGTGTGTACACAAACGAACCATCTGCAGACAGTGCCAACGTTCCGTGCGCTGGTAGTTCGATCGCAACCGCCGCAAGGGCATCGCCATCAGCATCCGTGTCATTTGCCAGCACGCCTGGAACTGTGACGCTCAGCGTCGTATTTTCCAGCAGTTCCCACTGATCGGCACTGGCCACCGGAATGTCATTCACCGCGGACACGGAAATCAGGAATGTGACCGGCAGACTGCTGTCCACACCCAATGGCCCGATTCCACCGTCATCCTGCAGATACAGAGTCACCAGTGCCGTTCCGAAGGCGTTGGCAGCCGGGGTGAAGGTCAGCGTCCCGTCTGCCGCGACGGAAGGCTGAGTGGAAAACAGGCCGGGATTGCTGTTCGAAGCCACAAAGCGGACTGATTGTCGTGATTCCGTCGCCGGCCCCGCGGCTATTGCTGTCGCCCACGCGGGAACAAACACAGCCCCCGCGTCTTCGTTGACCGTCAGGTCGGGCCCTGCCAGAAACGAAGGCGCCTCATTAGGCACATAATGCCCGAAATGCGATGAGCGATGGATGTCGCCATCAAGCAGGTCATCAAACTGATAGCCATCTCCGACAATCGGTGTCCCCATGACCACGGGAATTGAGCCCAGAACGACGTCTGTACCGACACGAACAAACTGCAGGTCGAATCGGGCTGGTCGACCATCACCGATGAACTGAATGTCGAATGTTGCCGTTTGTCCCGCCCCCACAGCGGGGATGATTCCGGTGCTATTCACCAGCACAACCCGGGGATCCGAGGCCCGCACTGTGATATCCATCGCCACATTGGTCACGGCGTTCTGAATCGCGTTTGTCACCCCATCCGCAACTGTGGCCCCAAATCCTGTGGTGATCTGGAAGTACAGAGGGTCCCCCGGCAGAATCGGAGTCGGAGTTCCATTGGCAATCGGCGTTGTGGACCGATTCACAGCCCCTGTTAAGCGGGCCAGTGACTCAAGCCCCTGGCGAGGATCCACGTTCGTGATGGCATTAGTTCCCAGACCAATCACCAGGGCCCCCAGAGCATTCAGACCGGTCACGGTCTCCTGCAGACCAGCTCCGCGGCCCTGCGGCGTTGTGGCTCGGGACGTCTGCGTCAACGCGGTGACAGGCAGCGACACACCGTTGACACCATTCACAACGAGTTCGCCCTTCGGCTGATAGGCAAATCCGATATCCGTAGCCGTCAGAATTACAGGCAGAGCACCTGGCCGAAATCCAGCTCCTCCGATCGTCCCGGCAGGTGCCAGCACATTACCGACAGCGTCTGCCTGGAACGAAGCAAAGGAGGGCACGTCGCCGCTGACTCCGGGATTCAGCTGTGTTGTCGCCGGACCAGCCGGACCACTCTCGGACGTATTCCCGTTGTTGTTGCCATCGAATCCCAGTCCGGTCACCAGTTGATACAGTGCTTCGATATCTGTTTCAGGACCATCTCCGCCAAAACCAGGCGTTGTACGATCCAATGCGGCTTGAATCGCAGCAGCAAACCCGGGACGCGTGCTTTCCACAATCGGGTGATTCAGAGTGAAAGGACGTCCGGTCGCGGTTTCTCCGGCAAAGGCACCATACTCCTCAAATCGGCCCACGCCGAACCCCAGATCCACTCCCGGCAGCGATGCCTGCAGAGTGCTGATGATTGTCGGGAAAGCAGCACGCACGATCGGACTGTTGGCGGTGAAGCTGCCCGTGTCATCAAACAACAGGAAGACGTCCACCATCGTGGACAAACTACCGGCCGCCGGTAAGGTCAGACTCACCGTCTGCGCAAAGGCTTCACCCGCCCCCAGCGACATCGTCAGACTGGTCGGCGTCACGTTGCCGCGAGATGCCTGGCTGGTCCCGGCTGGCCACAGGATACCGCCACCCGTTCGCGGCGTCGTAAATGCTCCCGGAGCCCGCGTTTTCTCGCGAACGACGTAGGCTCCCGGTGTCAGATTGACAAATCCGTAAGCCCCATCAATGTCCGTGATTGTTTCCGGTTCACCGAGGTCACAGATGTCGTCCCGGTCGAGGTCGATGTAGACGGGGACCCCCGGCCGCACATACTCAGAAGCATCCAGAATCGCATCGTCATCCGTATCGTGGAACACGACACCGTGAATTTCATTGGCTCGAAAGACGTTTGCGAAATCTGCCACAGGCGGCACGATCGACGGCAGCGTCACGGTTCGCACTCGAGCCGCCAGCGGCGTCGCCTCCATCGAGGCCGGGACCAACTCACGAATCGTGTATGTCCCGTGACCAAGATGAGTGAACGTATAGTTCCCGGCTTCGTTCACCGCAGGCGTAAAATAATAGTCTGAAATGGAGACGGTCGTCGGTTCTCCAATGTCAGCAACACCATTATTGTTGGTGTCCAGAAACAGCGTGACACCACTGAGCCCCCGTTCGCCGGCATCGCGAACACCGTTCAGATTCGTGTCACTGAACACAGTTCCGTTGATGACAAACTGCTGCAGGTCATGGTTACCAAAAGACACGCCCGTGCGGTCCTGACCATTCAGCAGCAGAAATGTCGTGCCTCCCGTTGGATACGTCGTGGCCGAAAACCCAACCTGCGACACCTGACGGATGTTCGTATTACCGTATGGCAGCCCCGGCAGCGTCCAGGACCCCAGCAGATCTGAAATCGCCGACGGTTCACCAGCATCCGGAACACGATTGCCGTTCAGGTCGGCGTACACCAGCCACCCTTCCAGCGCGGCATCTGTCCCGTTCAGCAGTCCGTCGGAGTTCACATCGTTGAAGACGATGCCGCTGACCGAACCCAGTCGTGGCTGAAGATTGAAAAAGTCGGCCGTTGAGGTTGTCCCGACTCCGACCGCAACAGTCACAGAAGTTGCTTTGCCGATCGTGGAGATCCAGCCAGCCGGGACGACCTCCGTCACTCGCCAGTTACCGGTAGGAATGTGCGTAAACGAATAAGCACCGTTTGCCGCTGTGACGGCCACAGGCTCGCCGGCATCCTGAATCCCATCGAGATTGGTGTCCAGATACACGGTTTGTCCGGGGAGCCCCGCTTCCGCGGTCTGCCGCACTCCGTCCCCGTTGTCGTCATTCCACACAACGCCCTGAATCACTCCGACCAGTTCTCGTGCACCAAAGTTAGCGCCCGTGCGATTCTCGCCATTCAGCAGTCGTGTCGTCAGACTGCCGGCAGCCGGGCTGGTGACTCCCCAGTTCGGTGGCGACACAACACGCAGGGTTCGAGTGCCATAGCTCACTCCACTGAAACCATAGGTCCCATCTGCAGCGGTGACCGTCTGCGGCTCCGTCAAATCGGGAACAGCATTGTTGTTCAGGTCAAAGTAAACAGGCCAGCCGGACAGTGGCAGTTCTGTGGCACTGAAAACGCCGTTGCCATCAACGTCATTCCACAATGTTCCAGCAATTGATCCCAGCAGCGGCTGCAGATTGAAAAAGTCTGCCACACTTGTACCGGCACGCACAACGAGAGTTGAAACTGATTGTGGACGCCCCTCTGATGTGATAAATCCAGCCGGCAGAATTTCCGCCACCTGGTACACGCCTGTGCGGATGTCCACAAAAGAATAATTCCCGGCAGGGTCGGTCAGTCGCTGCGGCTCACCAGCATCCTGCACGCCGTTTGCATTCAGGTCGACGTAAACCGTCTGACCGGACAGTGGGACCTCTGTTGCACCACGCAATCCATCCCCGTTGATGTCATTCCAGACCGTTCCCTGAATCGTTCCCACCTGCGGAATCCAGTTGGGAAACATCGCCGTCCCACTGCCGCCGGCAACAAGACTGACGGTGCGAAAGTTCGGCGCATTCTGCAGCGGAAACAGACCGCCAGCCGTCGTGCGATATCCTCCCACGGGAATCTGGTAGATGTCCACAGTACCAGCAGGAACCGTCGGCAACACATAGTCACCGTCAGTATTTGTCACTGTGCTCGGCTCACCAGTGGTCAACAATCCGTCGCGGTTCGTGTCCGCAAAAATAGTCCAGCCGGAAATGCCTCCATCGCCGGCATCCTTCACCCCGTTCTCGTTGGGATCCTCAAAGACCGTTCCCGATACTCGCCCGGTCGTGATCGCTGCCGTAGCCAGTGGAAAATCCGCCGACACAGACCGGCGATCCCGTACGTTCACCGTGACAACATTCGTCCGCCCGGTCAGCGGTGAATAACCTGGTTGCATCACGACAACCACACGACGGGAACCCGCGACAAGTCCCGTCATCAGGTATTTCCCCGATGGATCCGTGGTAGTGAAGCGTTCCCCGGCGTTTAGCAGATTGTCCGCATTGGCATCGACGAAGACCGTCCAACCGGCAAGGCTGCGATCGCCCGCGTCATTGATGGCATTCCGGTTGACGTCATTGTACACCTGTCCGTTGATGTCCCCCACCAGCAACTGCCGTTGCTCCAGACGTTCCACTAAACCAGCAGACGGACGCAAACGTTTTCGAAAACTCCGCTGTTCTCCGGAGTCACCGATCAGTCTTTTCAGAAGACGTGCGATCCGATTTTTCTGCACTGACATGACTGCTGTTCCTGGTACTCTGAAGGGAAACATGTTGGTCCCTGCCAGCACGACTTGCTGACGGTGACCCAAAGGAATGAAAGGTGACCCAAAGGAATGAACTGCTGCCACATCAGGCGAAAACACGACACAGCGTCAGGCCGCGTCGCCAATTCACCCATTGGCAGACGGAGACGGATTAAGCGGGCTCAGCAGAATGCAACCCGCGAACGCCTGGGGCAGGCTGCAAGGCTGACTGCAATCCGGCTGTATGAACGAAGCGAGCCCCACAAATGTGTCAAAAGAGTTTCCTTCCAGGCTGCTATTCGCGATCCCCGACGAAACATGGCTCGCACGCGAAGACTCACGACCAAATGTCACGCGGAACAAGCCGAAGCTGAATCCACACCGACGACCATCACAATGTACCCGTTGACCGACACCTGAAGTCGGGAGGCATGCGAGTAGACAACGACAGAGCCTCGTTCATCGAAAAAACCGATACAGCAACATCGTTGCCAAAAACTGGTCGTGTCGAGCGTTACGTTCCAGCCTCTGCTCTATCGGAAAGGATAAGTTTGTCCGAAATTGCCGTCTTTTCAGGGCGCGTCGAAAAGCCATCTCATCAATCGGACAAATATTCCCGGAAAAATCGTGGTTGCCTGTGCACAGCGCGGTGTCTCAGAACCTGTACATGCTGCAGGGATCCCGCGGGGTTCCCTGTTCAGAAACCTGAGCGCACCTTGTATGCTGCCGGCAACACCTGCCCCCAGTTTGCTCATCTCACGCCCGGATCCCGCAGCAAATGCGAGCCCTGGGCAACCATTTCCGGACAGAATCGGGATTCGGGACCGATTCGAGTTGATTTTGCGATTTGAGGTTTTTTGAAAAAGCAGTTTAGAACCATCCGGGACTTTGACAGTCAGGTCAGCCGGGAATCTCAGTGATTGGCAGGAGTAGACCGTGCCTATAGAAAAAAATGTTCCGGCGGAGTGTTCCGACGACGTGCCCCAATCGAGGCCCGCGGCACACTGGCTGTTATCCGGATTACTTCTGCTTGCGATCGTACTGTTGGTCCTGCCCACACCGCACGGAATGACGGCGCAAGCCCATCGACTGATCTCCGTGGCCGCGCTGATGGCGGGGTTGTGGATGACGCAGGCTATTCCCATGGCCGCCACCAGTCTGCTGCCGCTGGTCCTGTTTCCGCTGCTGGGCATCGCCACGGCAAAAGACACCGCCAAGTCGTTTATGGAGGACAGTCTGTTTCTTTACATGGGAGGCATGCTGATTGCCCTTGGAATTGAACGCTGGCATCTGCATCGTCGAATTGCCCTGGGGATCGTGTCACTGGTCGGCGTCAGTCCTCGTCGCATGGTTCTGGGTTTTTCCCTGGCGACGTTTTTTCTTTCCATGTGGATCAGCAACACAGCCACGACAATGATGATGCTGCCCATCGGCCTGGCGATGCTGAAAGTCGTTGAAGAGGAAGATGCGGAATCCGGTCGCATCCGATCGCAGCAACTGGCGGTGCCGCTGCTGCTCGCGCTGGCGTATGCATCCACACTGGGTGGCATGGCGACACTGGTAGGCAGTCCTACCAACAGTGTGGCCATCGGCATTTACCGTCGGCAGATGCCTGAAGCGCCGGATATTTTCTTTTCTGAGTGGCTGCTGGCCTGCGGTCCGCTCGCGCTTTTCTATCTCGGCATCGTGGTCCTCAGCCTGATCTGGAGGCTGCCGGGATCAGGCCCGCAGGACGAACTGCTTCGCAAAGTCCTGGCGCAGCGACTACAGGCCCTTGGACCAATGTCCGTTGCCGAACGCCGGATGAGCTGGATCTTTCTGGCCACGGCATGCCTGTGGATCCTGCGCGAGCCTCTGGTGATCGGACAAACGACCATCTTTGCCGGCTGGCAAGCCTGGTTCGCCCATCTGATTGGATGGTTCTGCGTGGATCCGGAGCTGCCCGGAAAGCTGGCCGCACGCGGAGCCATCTCCGATGCCACCGTCGCCATTGGCATGTCCGTGCTGATGTTTCTGATGCCATCCGGGCAGCAGGCTCGCCCGGAGCGTTCCATCCCCCTGATGGACTGGAACACGGCGGTTCGTCTGCCCTGGGATATGATTCTGCTGTTCGGCGGCGGCTTCGCGCTGGCCTCGGCGTTTGAAAGCACAAAACTGGCTGAGTGGATTGCTCAATCGCTTCAGGAACCACTCAGTGATCAGCCCCCGTGGATTGTCGTGGCGGTGATCTGCCTGATTCTGGTGATGCTGACAGAACTGACCAGCAACGTCGCCACTGTGAATGCCATCCTCCCCGCGCTACTGGCACTCGCCGCGCCCCTGCAGCTGGATCCACGAATGCTGCTGGTGCCAGCCACCCTGGCCTCCAGCGCCGGATTCATGCTCCCGGTGGGTACACCGCCCAACGCCATCGTATTCAGCTCGGGGCGGATTCCGGCGACGGAGATGGCTCGCAGAGGACTTCTGCTGAACCTTGTGGGAATTCCGATTCTGACGATCGGGACATGGCTGCTGATTCGCCCCATTCTTGGTATTCCCTGATGTCGTCGAGGGGCGACGGTTACGCCCGCCGGGCTCGCCATCTGACGCCCCACAATCTGACCCCAGCAAAGTACTCGCTCCAATTTCAATCAAAAACCGGGCTTTTCCATCGCGATTTCCCGGGATTTTCTCGCTCGTTTGCCCGTCAATACGCTGCAATTGCGGGAGATCTGCCGTTTTCTACAATCCGCTCCGGCAGAAGCACCCGCTTTCCGTCGAATGTTGCAATTCTCATGTTAGAATGGCGGGTTCGTGCACGCTGGATCCAGGCCGTCGGCTTCCCCAGGGCTGGTCCTTCACGCAGTCGAACTTTCCCAGGTCGAATTCCCCGTTTTCTTCAGAACTTCCTGAGTCAGCATATGAGCCCAACCAATCCGTTCGGTGCAGAAGCAACGTTGTCCACGTCGTCCGGAAATGTCCGGTATTTCCGCCTGCAAAAGCTGGTTGAAGACGGCATTGGAGAAATTGAAACGCTTCCGTACTCCATCCGGGTCCTGCTCGAAGCCTGTCTGCGCAATGTCGACAACTTCGTGGTGACGGCTGATGACGTCAACAACCTCGCCAACTGGAATGCCGCGAAGCCGGCCGAAATTGAAGTTCCCTTCAAACCGGGACGCGTCGTGCTGCAGGACTTCACCGGCGTCCCCGCCGTCGTTGACCTCGCTGCGCTCCGCAGTGCCATGGTTCGCATGGGCGGCGATCCAAAGAAAATCAATCCGCTCGTCCCCTGCGATCTCGTTATTGACCACAGTGTGCAGGTTGACGAATTTGCCAGTCGGTTCGCCCTGCAGCGTAATGTGGAAATCGAATTCGAACGCAACATCGAACGTTACCAGTTTCTCCGCTGGGGCCAGAAGGCGTTCAACAACTTCCGCGTCATTCCGCCAGCGACCGGGATCGTACATCAGGTCAATCTCGAATACCTCGCTAACGTCGTCATGACCACCAACGGTGTCGCGTATCCCGACAGCCTTGTCGGAACCGACAGCCACACCACCATGATCAATGGTCTGGGAGTCGTTGGCTGGGGCGTGGGCGGCATCGAAGCCGAAGCTGTCATGCTCGGACAACCGATCTATATGCTCACCCCGGAAGTTGTCGGATTCCGACTCACCGGACAGCTGCCCGAAGGTTCCACCGCAACGGACCTTGTCCTCACCGTCACACAAATGCTGCGTGCTCATAAGGTCGTCGGCAAGTTTGTGGAATTCTACGGTCCCGGTCTCGATACACTCAGCCTCGCGGACCGCGCAACGCTGGCAAATATGGCCCCCGAGTACGGAGCCACCATGGGCTTCTTCCCCGTCGATGCCGAAACGCTCCGCTACCTGGAACGCACCGGCCGTCCCAAACATGTCATCGATCTGGTCGAACGCTACTACAAGGAACAGGGACTGTTCCGCACCTCGTCGTCGCCTGAACCCCGCTTCACCAGCACTCTGCAACTGAACCTCGCCGATGTCGTCCCGTCGCTCGCCGGCCCACGCCGTCCACAGGACCGCATTCTGCTGAAGGACATGCTGCCCGAGTGGAAAAAGGCAATGCCGACCTTCGGCAAAACGCAGGCATCCGCACCTGTGAAAGTCGAAGACCCGCAGTCCCCGTCAGAAATCACCGACGGTGCTGTGGTGATCGCCGCCATCACCAGCTGTACCAACACCAGCAATCCCAGCGTCATGCTTGCCGCAGGCTTGGTCGCTCGCAATGCCGTCGCTCGCGGGCTGCAGCGTAAACCGTGGGTCAAAAGCAGCCTCGCACCAGGAAGCCGCGTCGTCACAGAATACCTCCGCAAAGCCGGACTTGATAAGCCCCTCGACGAACTTGGCTTCCAGACCGTCGGTTACGGCTGCACAACCTGCATCGGTAACAGCGGTCCACTCCCGGAACCCGTGGCCAAAGCGGTCACTTCCGGTGACCTGATCGCCGCCGCTGTGCTTTCCGGAAATCGCAATTTCGAGGGCCGCGTAAATCCACTCGTCAAAGCCAATTATCTTGCCAGCCCGCCGCTGGTGGTCGCCTACGCAATCGCCGGAACCGTCGATATCGACCTGGTCAACCAGCCGATCGGCACAGATCCTCAGGGACAGCCCGTTTACCTCAGAGATCTCTGGCCATCCCAGCAGGAAATCGCTGACACCGTCGCCGCCTCCATGACCCCCGAAATGTTCACTGAACAGTATGGCCAGGCGACACAGGGCCCACCGGAATGGCAGAAAATTACCGGCAGCACCGGTGACCTCTACCAGTGGGATGAACACAGCACCTATGTCCAGGAACCTCCGTTCTTTGTGGACATGCCTGCTGAACCAGCCCCCATTCAATCCATCGAATCCGCCCGCTGCCTCGTGTCCGTCGGTGATTCAACAACCACCGACCACATCAGCCCGGCCGGGTCCATCAAGGCCAACAGTCCCGCCGGAAAATACCTGCAGGCTCAGGGCGTCAAACCTGAAGACTTCAATCAGTACGGCGCTCGTCGCGGTAATGACCGAGTCATGACTCGAGGCACCTTTGCCAACATCCGCCTCAAAAACCTGATCGCTCCGGGCACCGAAGGCAGCGTCGCCATACACTTCCCCAGCGGTGAACAGACTTCAATCTACGACGCGGCCATGAAGTACCGCGAAGAAGGAACCCCACTCGTCGTTCTCGCAGGCGCTGAATACGGAACCGGCTCCAGCCGCGACTGGGCTGCCAAGGGCACCTACCTCCTCGGTATCCGTGCCGTCATTGCTACCAGCTTCGAACGCATCCACCGTTCGAACCTCGTCGGCATGGGAGTCCTTCCATTGCAGTACCGCGAAGGCGAAAGTCGGGAATCCCTCGGTCTGGATGGAACCGAAACTTTCGACATCAGCCTCAATGACAAACTGGCCCCCCGACAGGCCGTCGAAGTCATGGCCCGCAAACCGAACGGCGAAGTGATTCACTTCGTTACCACCTGTCGGATCGATACCCCCGTCGAAGTGGTCTACTATCGAAATGGCGGAATTCTGCACACCGTGCTGCGGCAACTGGCGAAATCCTGATCTCTGTCTGCAACAGAAATCAACACCGACCTTCAAGCCGGACGGCCTCAAGCCTCCGGCTTTTTTCGTTCCCGCCGCATACCCATCGCCCCTGCACCGTACGACACCAGTGCTGGTAAATCAAAGAACCAGCAGGAGCAGTCACCGCCCCGCTTCATGCCCCTCTACGTCGATACCCGGCCAGCCGTATCCCCACGGCAACGCCATCGACATCAGAATTCACATCGCTTCGCCAGCCCTCTCGCCATGATTCAATCAGCCCCTACTCAATCAGCAACTGATCGATGTCCGGCAGGTCGTCCGAAAACTCTGACGATGGGGACTTTGATTTGTCCAATCGATCATGGCTTACAGCCTCTACCCGTTCGCAAGGGATCACTTCTCCAGTGCTCAGACCACGCAACCAGTCACCTGTGGGCCAGCCAAATGGACGAAAACGCTCTGCCGAACCCGTCTGATCCCGATAAAGAATTGCACGCCCGGGTGGCAACGCAGCAGCAGCCGGTGTGTCGATCAGACTGGCCGAATCCGTCTGAT
>JBDKIW010000256.1:0-3730 GCA_039796955.1 Planctomycetota bacterium | reverse complement strand
CGATGCGAGGGCGATGAGCGGAGCTTTTCCGGAGTCCGCGGGTTTAGTAGCGGGCGAGGTCTGCGGCGGTGGACAGCCCCAGTTGCTCGACAAGTTCCTGAGCCTTGCTCACCATCATTTTCAGTTCGCTCTGCAGTGCCAGAAACTGCCAGCCTTCGCGAACGCGGTGCTGCACTTCTTCGACGGAAAAACAGTGGATACCGACTGGAGTTCCCGTCTTTTTTCCCGCAGCCAGCACGCGTTGCAGCATGGCTTCGAACTGTTCGGGAGTTGGTTCCGGGCCATCGGGCGTCTTCATTTGCCACAGCAGGTCATTGGGGCCGACGAAGATGGCGTCCACCCCGGGAAGACTGTAAATGGCTTCCGCGTTGTCGACTCCTTCCGGTGATTCTGTCTGCAGGATCACAAGGATCTCATCGTTGGCCCGTTTGTAGTATTCGCCGGACGCTGTTTGAAAGTTCTGCGCCGGGATACTGCCGCCGATGGAACGATTTCCCTCGGGGGGATATTTGGCCGCAGCGATGGCCAGTTTGGCTTGTTCCACGGTGTTCACCATCGGCACCACGATTCCCCATGCACCGCCATCAAGCACACGCTTGATCAGATCATGGTCGCCTCGCGGAACACGGGCGAGCGGAACGCAACCGGCGTCGGAGATCGCTGCGAACATCATGGACGCCATCTGCCAGTCAATCGGCGAATGTTCCAGGTCGACAGTCAGCCAGGGAAAACCAGTGCGCGCCATCAGCCGCGCCGTGAAAAAATCTCCGAAGGACAACCATGTTCCGACGGATGCCTCACCCGCCTTCAGAGCTCGTTTGACCGGATTTGTTTTCATAGCGGCAGCAATTTACCTGCAGAGGCCTGCCCGAAAACAGCAGGCGGAGAATTTTTTGTAAACGGAGCGGATGCGGCTTTGGGGACCAATCCCCCCGAGTTCGAATGTTACACGATGGGCGTGATTGATCAACTGGACTCGTGGTGACGTGGATTGCAGAGCGCGAGTGACTCGTTTGAGCGTGGAGGAATTGAGTGCCGGGAGGTGTGTGTTGAGAATTTGCATCATGGTTGGCTGATGGCCCGGTCTGAAAAAAACGATCGGTTGAGTTTTTGCAGCGGGGAAAACTCCTGAATTGCCCCAATCCCCGGAAACCCTCGTTGCACCGGAACTATGCTGATTACTCAGGTGGATACCATCAGGAAATCCCGGAAGAAAATCCGTTTCGCAGGGCTTTGCCTTTGAGACTGATTGTTCGGGATGGGTAAGTTGGTCAGATACACGGTCAACTGATCAGCTCACAGTGATGCGGTTGCGACAGCATTGGGCGGACGTAAGGGCCGGAATTCGGAGCTCGGGATGAACTGCCGTTTCATTTTCTTTCTGATTGCCTGCACATTCGGTTTACGAACGGTAGACGCTGGTTTGTGCGGAATTCCCTCGTACCGCGCCTGTCCACCTCAGGCGTGCGCCACCGCCTCCTGTTACACGACCTGCAAAGTCGTCACCGAAACCTGCTACCAGACAGTTTGCGAAACCGTCTATGAACCTCTGGAATACACCTGCCAGCGCACGGTCTACGAGAACGTCTACGAAGATGTGGAGCAGACCTGCTACCGAACGGTGACCGAGACGGCCTACCGCGATGAGCAGTACACGGTCTGTCGACCGGTCACGGAAACGGTTGTTCGCAAAGAGAATTACTGTGTCCAGCGGCCGGTTGTCGAAACTCGCTATCGGACCTGTAACTACACCGTTCAGCGCCCGGTCTGGGAAGAACAGACCCGTGAGTGTCGCTACACGATTCAGCAGCCTGTCTGTGAAACCGTGCAGCAGGAGTGTCGGCAGACGGTGATGAAGTGCGTCTCAGAAACGGTCAATCAGGAACGCTGTTACACGGTCATGCGGCCGGAGACGCGGACGCGCTGTGTGCAGCGGACGGTCGGTCAGTGGGTGACGCGGTCGGAATGTCTCCCGGGCGCAGTGACTCAAAGACTGGTGTTTGGACCGATGGGGCCGCAGTTCTGCCCGGTTCAGTGCCCTCCGCGAACAGTCACACGTCGCGTGTGGTGCCCGCAGGTGGTGCAGCAGCAGATTCCCTACACTGTGCTGGTGCCGCAGGTGGTCAAACAGAACTGTCCGGTGCAGGTGACGCGCTACGTCCCGGAAGTTGTGGTTCGCAAGGTTCCGGTGACTGTGACGAAAATGGTGTGCAGGGAAGTGGTGCAGAAGATTCCCTATAAAGTCTGCCGGATGACCACCGAGACGAAAACCGAACGCATTCCTTACCAGGTGTGTCAAATGGTCACCGAACAGCGTGTACGTGAGATTCCCTGCACCGTCACAAAGATGGTCACGGAAACTCAGACACGAAAAGTTCCCTACTGCACCACCAAAAAAATGCCCTACACCAGCACGCGGAAAGTCTGCCGGGTGGTTCCTCGGGAAGTGTCCACCAAAGCGACCCGACTTGTGGCCCGGCAGGTGATGAAAAAAGTCCCGGTGACCAGGTCTGTTCTGGTTCCGGAAACCATCTGCTGCTCCGGGGTTTGCGGGACGGGTTCAGCGGCTGTTTCCGCATCCTGTCCTTCCGGCGACTGTCGCACCGGCTACGGCCCCGCCCGTCAGACGCCGATTCCGCAACCGGAATCGCAGGACTGATCCGACTGGGAACGCAGCGGTCAGGGCGGCCGTCCGATCCGGGATGAACGCGGCTCTCGTTGTTCGCATGGCGTCAATCCTTCAGCGGCCCTGGGATTCCTGGAAAAATCCCTCCCATTCTGCGAACATCTTTCGTATTGATTGAGGATCTGCTGCCGATGAAAACGTTCGGTGTGCGGAAAACCCACCGGTATGAACGATGCTGACGGAGTTGGATTGCGATGCTGGGGCAATTGGTTCCCTGTGGAGGCGGTGATGCCATTCCACTTCTGGGTCGAAAACTGTTGATTGGTCGCCGATCTTCCTGCGACATCAAACTTGATTTTCCCAATGTTTCTTCGCATCACTGCGAACTGGAATTCCGGGACGGGTATTGGTACATCCGCGACCTTGGCAGCAGTAACGGCATCAAAATCAATGGGGAACGTTGCAGCGACGGCCCGTTATCGCCGAGTGATGAAGTGTGCATCGCAAAGCACTCCTTCCGCATTGAATACGAACTGGAGGCTGACGCGGCCGCTCCGGAACGCGAAAGTACGTTCGCACGCAGTCTGATGGAAAAGGCTGGCCTGGAAGTTCAACGGCCTGAAAAAAGCCGTATGCCGGAAGGATCAGGAAAACCAGCAGGCCGTAAGCAGTCACGGCGAGTTGCCAGCGAGGATGACTTCATCATGGACTGGCTCAGTGACTGACCCCGGCAGGCCCGTCCGTGCGGTTTGACGAAACGCTCTGACAAAACGCTCTGAAGCCAGCAGCGGGTTACGATTCGCTCTGCAGAAACGCCTTGCTCGGAATTCTCCGGGAATGACAGTGGCGAATCGAGCAATCGAATGGCGTTCCGCAATCAGTCCCGAAACGCATCCGCTCACCCCGGGCGGATCTGAAATTGTCGGGAAACGCCACGCGGCGTGACTTGGTATAGGAGAAGGTCCCTGAGACTCAGTAAAAGATGGTTTACCACAACTGTCTTTCACGGAGGACTCAGGGATGAGTGAAGAGTATCAGCGGTTGCAGGAAGCTGCCAGTGCTGTTGAGCGGGAGATCCGCGAACTGGAGCAGAATCACAGCATC
>JBDKIW010000255.1:0-3962 GCA_039796955.1 Planctomycetota bacterium | reverse complement strand
CGGGGTGGCTGGGGAGACTTCCCATGCGACCAAAATCCCCCGGCGTATCGACCAGTCCCCGCCCGAAATGGTAGTGCCAGACCCGATTGGCAATGCTCCGCCATGTCAGCGGATTGTCCGGGGACGCAATCCATTCGGCCAGTGCCGCGCGGCGAGCGGATTCCGGTTGCTCCAACGTGTGCTCAAACCGCGCGGGCAGTCCGCTGATGGCCGACAGAGCCCCGGGGGCGGCAAGGTCGCCTTTCTGTTCCACGTCACCACGGCGCAGAATGCGAATTTCCCGCGGGCGATCGTAACGAATTGTTCCGCGTTCGTTTTCAGCGACCGTACCAGCCGCATACAGCTTCTGCGGCGGTGGCAGTTTCCGCAATTCTTCCTCCGCCACCTGTTGCAGCAGAAACACACTCAACGCACGCTGCTGTTCGGCCGTCCGCTGCTCCACCGGCGTTGTCAGAGCCAACTGCAGCGCGTCGGGAATCACCGTGGTCAGACCCGAGCCCGTATCACTGTCCGTGGCACTCAGCCGCAGGCGGCCAATGATATGGAATCGGCCATGAATCTGTCGCAACAGGAGATTCACCGTCGTCCCCGGCTCCATCACCAGCGGTGTTGCCAGTTCAAACACCGCGGTATGCGGTTGACCTTCCTGAGGATGAATGCCCCAGGCAGAATTCAGGTCGCCATCAATGGCCTGCTGGATCGTCCATCCCTCCTGACTGAAGTCTGCCGTGGCACGCTGAATCGACAGGCGTTCGCCCACATCTCCGGTGCGGCGAAACACACGGAGCTCCACTTCGTTGAGATGCAGATTGCCGTTTTCTGCCCGACCAGGCCCCATCCCCGGCAGGGATTCGTGTGGCAGGACGTCCAGTCGAATCGCCGTAATACGAGGAAGTGTCGAGCTGAACGTGATGGACGTCGTTTCCTTTTCCGGTAACGGACCGGTGGACAACAGCGAACCGTCCTCCAGCAGCTTCAGATCGGCGGCATCGATCGAGACATAGGACAGCAGAGTCAACGGGGTCCACTCTGCTGCGCTGGTGAATGTCTGTTCCTGCTGCTGTGCGAGCTGCCGGTATTCAGGATTCTCAAGCACCGCCTGTGGGTTCTCTGCGAGATCCGCTTTTAACTGCGTCCAGCGACGGCGACCGGCGGCCACCTGAGGATCGTCATCGTAAGGAATGTCGCCCTTTCCAATCCCGGCGAAGACCGCCTGCAGGGAGTAATAGTCGGCCTGAGTGATCGGATCAAACTTGTGGTCGTGACATCGTGCACAGTTGGCTGTCGTGCTGACAAAAGCAGACATCGTCTGCGTCACCATGTCGTCCCGATCAAGATTCTCAAAGTTTTCCGGAGCCGTCGCCGCGGCGCTGTGGTCATAAGTCCCGGCCCCCAGATACCCCAATGCGGCCACGCGTTGCGGCACGTCTGGAGAAAAGACATCCGCGGCCAGCTGCTCGCGAATGAACTGCGGCCACGGAGTGTCCTCGTTGAAACTGCGAATCAGATAATCCCGGAATCGCCACGCATGCGGACGAAAGACGTCATGCTCGAAGCCATGACTGTCCGCAAAGTGAATTGTATCCATCCAGTGCCGCGCCCAACGTTCACCATAACGAGGAGACTCAAGCAACTGATCAATCAGGTTTTCCAGAGCCCGTGGATCCGTGTCCGCCACAAAAGCATCCGTCGCATCTGCATCCGGCAACAATCCGTGCAGGTCGACGGTCAGTCGACGGATCAACGTGCGACGGTCCGCCTCCTGTGCCACGGGCAACCCTGCCCGCTGCAACTTCTGATTCAGAAACAGATCAATCGGATTGACCATATCCGCTGATCCTGACGTCTGCGACACGACGGACGTCTCGGCCGCCGCCGGGATCGCTGGAGGCAGCAACGGTCGCAGGGACCACCAATCCGTGTCAATCGCCCGCTGTTCCGGACGAACGGCACGCGGATCCACAGCCCCCGCGCTGATCCACTGCACCAGAACTTCGATTTCGGAATCCGGAAGCCGCTCTTCCGGCATCTTCAAATCCGGATCCGTATGACGAATGGCCTGAATCAGCAGACTCTCTTCCGGATGGCCGGGCCGTATCGCCGGTCCCCGACCTCCGCCAACTTCCCAACCACTCCGCCAGTCCAGGGCCAGTCCCCCCTCCATCACTCCGGCACTGTGAGAATGGCAGGAGTAGCAGCGGTCCTGCAGGATCGGTTGGACCTGTGACTGAAAGGCAGCCTCAGCCTCTGTGATGGTTTCCTGAGCAACACACGTAGTTGCCATCATTGACATCGCTGTCAACAGGCCCGGTATGCACATCAAAAGAATCCGATGAGACGCAGCCATGATGAGTCTGAAGTTTCCGGGGAGGTGTGTTTTCAGGCAGGTTCAGAACGGTACGCAGACTTGCAGGCAGGCGATCAGCACAGGAACGTCCATTGTCCGCCTGAATTGCGGTTGTGCCCAATTCAACGAGGCGACACGGGACGCAGGAGTTCATGTTCCGGGACTTGTCATTCGCGTTCTCAGGAGATCTCTGGGTTGAAGCTGTCGATCCGCAACGAAACAGAGCTCCGCGGCAGGTCGATAGTCCGCAGCCACGTTCCCCCCCAACAATGGCCCCAGTCCGAATCCGTTGCCATGTTGGGTTTGATATTCAGGTTTGACGTTTGGGCTCGGGACGATGAACTTCGCGAACAACAACGCTTCGGACAGAATAACTCTGAGAATCTTCCACCACAATCACTCAGGTTCAGAAAACCGGGCTCGCAGAGCAGATCGAGCCGGACATTTTCTGACCGAAACCGGCAGCGGGACTGGGGTGAAAACCCGCAGGACACGGCTCAGGCCCTGGTTGGCCGAAATTGTCGACCACGCCTCAGGCCCGTACGCGCCGAATCAAGGCAGAGCCCGCAACCGTCGCGGGCGATTCCGATGCCGAGCAGAACGGTGGCTCGGCAACGGGGATCCGTGGACAGGTTTCCCGAAAGATCGCGGGAATTGTCCGGGGATATCGTTTTTTTTCCCACCGTCTCCTGGTGTAAGCTGCACGGAGATCAGGCAGGGTGGCCATGGCCGGGAATCTTCGGAGAGCCCGGGGCTTCAGAGCGTCCGCAAAGGCGATCAAAGCACGGTCACCGAACGTCCCGGGACAATCGGCAATTGACCGCGGGACGGTGACAGAACAAAGACTTCAAAAAGTACTGAATTCCATGGCACCGGCACTCATTGAACATCAGGATGATTTTCTGGAGCTGTGTGATCACATTCGCAGCTGCGGTTTGGTCGCGTTTGACACAGAGTTCGTTTCAGATGCGGGCTATCGATCCGAACTGGGATTACTGCAATTCGCCACACACGAACGCTGTGTTGCCGTTGACCCACTGGCGCTGTCCTCTCTGCGTCCGTGGTGGGATGTCATGACCGATGACACAACCACAGTCGTGGTTCACGGCGGTCAGGCTGAAATCCACTTCTGCATTCAGGGCAGCGGCCTCGTGCCACGCAGGCTGGTGGACATTCAGATTGCTGAGGGACTGCGGGGGCGCAGTTACCCGATGTCGTACAACGCCATTGTCGAACGTGTCCTGGGGCGCACCATCGTCAGCAATCAGACTCGTTCTGACTGGTTGCGGCGCCCGTTGTCACGCGAACAAATGCAGTACGCACTCGACGATGTGTCCCACGTGCTGGAGATCTGGAAAAAGCAAAGCGACTGGCTCGCACGCGAAGGACGTCTGGACTGGGCGACGGCCGAATTCGACCGCATGTGTGATGACATCCTGGCGGATGAGCGGCTGGCCCCGTGGGAACGAATTTCCGGAGTTCACCGCCTTTCGCGTCGGGAACTGGCTGTCCTCCAGAAACTCGCACTCTGGCGAGAAGCCGAGGCGGAAAGCAGAAATCGGCCGGTACGCAAGGTCATGCGGGACGACCTGCTGATGGATCTCGTCAAACGCCG
>JBDKIW010000254.1:0-11950 GCA_039796955.1 Planctomycetota bacterium | reverse complement strand
CTTAACCCATTGACAGACGCCTTGACGGTGGTGAAGGGATAATCCGTGCCGAAAAGAATTTTGTTCCAGACACCGTATTCCTGCACCAGCATCAGACTCTGGTACAGTTGAAAGGGTCTGTAATGCAGCGCGGAGATATCTGCGTATAAGTTTGGATGTTTTCGAATGACGGCGATGCATTCGCCTTCCCACGGATGTCCGAGGTGCGCGAGGATCATCTTCACATCGGGGAATCTGGTCGCAACAGGATCGAGATGCCGTGGAAATGTGAATTCAATCGGGGCCTGAGAGATGAAGGTTGTGCCCGTATGCAGCAGTACGGGCAGCTGATGATGTTCCGCATACCGCCACAGTTCATTCAATCGTTCGTCATTGGGATGAAATCCTGCGTACATGGGCATCAGCTTGATACCACGCAATCCGAGTTCCTGATGTCCCATCTGCATTTCACGCTGCCAGCCGGGTTGGGTGGGATCCAGCGACAGAAAGCCGATCAGATGATCGGCATGAGCTGATACGTAAGCCTGCACATCACGATCATCAACCCAGAGTCCACTGAGGGCGGCTTTACCACCGAAGACGATGGTTCGAACATCCGGGAAAGAAGATTGCAGGTAATCCTCAAAGCGTACCGTCAGATCGACTTCGGTTCCCGCGCGTGCTCGTCGTGCCTGTTCCCTGAAATCGTCCTGAAAGTGTTCGGGATAACGCCAATAGTGGCTGTGGACATCAATGATTGGCATCTTGTTTTCCAAAACGATTACGGGGACTGACTGTGCTGGTGCCGGCGATGCATTCCAGAGGGCGAAGCGTTCACGGGCGAGTTTTTGGATTTCGGGGTTGAAGTGAACTTGTTCCGGGGAACGGTGTTTCGGATTCGATCTTCCTGAGGACAACAACGGACCAGAGGACTGCGGCGGTTGCGAGGACACCACAGTTAATCCGGAAGATCGGGTCCCATTGGTCTCGTCCCGTGAAGCCCTGCGTTCCCAGCCAGTCGGCGAGTGCACCCGCGAGATACTGCGAGGCGATGGCGCCGAAAACGCCCATGGAATTCATTAATCCGAACAGTGCACCGACATGCTGACCGCTGATGCCGATGGAACAGGACCACCACAGAGACTGAGTGGCCTGGGTCGCAAAGCAGGAGCCAGCGGTCAGCAGGACGGCCTGCCACGAGTCTGTGGATCGCAGGGCCAGAATCAGCAACAGCATGGCGATGAGAAAGCAAATCGCCCCGAATGCCCGGCGTCTGCCGATCGACACCGTGATGTTCAGGGCATCGACCAGCCAGCCACCTGTGAATGTTCCAATCGCGGCGAAGGACAGGACGACGCTGGACATCAGTCCCGCCTCCGTCTGTGCCACGCGTCTGGCTTCCTGAAGATACTTTGGAAACCATGAAAAGTAGATGTAGCTGTTGAATGAGGCACAGATCATGATGGCGCTGAGCAGCAGGATTCCCGGATTGCGAAGGACCTGCGACCACGGGATCGGGGCTGCGGGGGGCAGTTTCGGAGAGCCATCACGGATGTAGAGCGCTTCCGCGGGTGTAACGGCAGGATGTTCCAGCGGTTCATCTCGAAACCACAGATAGAATCCAAATGCCCAGAAGAATCCGATGGCTCCAAACACCGCAAATGTCGCACGCCAGCCCACCGCCTGAATCAGCAGTGCGGCAAGAAAAGGTGCAATCGCACCTCCGGTCTGCGAGGCTGCCAGGAGTATTCCCTGAACGCGTCCTCGTTCATGCCCGGGAAACCATCGCGAGACCACTCGAGCTGCGTTCGGGAATGCCCCGGCTTCCCCGGCGCCGAACAGAAACCGGACAGGGATCAGCATCCAGAGCGATGAGCAGGCGCCCGTGATTATGGTGAATGCCGACCACCAGAGTGAAATTCGGGTCAGAACGCGACGGGCACCAAGAATATCTCCCCAGTGACCAGTGGGAATCTCGAACAGGCCATAGGCCAGAGTGAAGGCCATCAGGACATAACTGACCTCGGTATTGCTGAGCCTGAGATCTCGCTGAATCGCGGGCAACGCCGCGGAAATACAGACACGGTCGAGGTACAGAATTGCAGCGAGCGAGCATAGCCAGGCGAGCACGAGAAATCTTACGCGTCCAACGGCAGCGCCGGCAGCCGTCAGGTGTGGAGTCCCGTGCTGAGGCGCCTGAGTCATAGGGAATCTCTCTGGTGCGGGGCGTGAATTTTTGTGGAGCAGGGCGCAATCCGGGGTGTCACCTTCCCTGAAACACTCCCGCTGTCTCGCATCATGTCCGGCGAACGTCGGAGGAACAAGTCCGGGCCTGTGATTCTGTGCGGGAATCTGAACTTCACAGGTGGTGCCTGACCGACTGATTTGCCGGCAGCCCCGCGGGGCGATACAACACCGCTCCGGTCTGTTTTTCAGTCCGGAGCAGGACGTACAGTGGTATGTCCTGAGGCTGCTGACGACTGTTTCTGCGACGAGGTGTTCAGAGTGTGGGTGCGCCGGATTCCGTTTCGAGTGGATATTGCTGGTATCATCGAGATCATGGGGTCTTCGTTGTACAGCCGCATGGACACACCGATTCGGGAATTGATTCAGAACGCGCATGATGCGGTGATGCGCCGTCGAAACCGGGACCTGAGTTTTCGTGGCCGGATTGATATTCGACAGGATCCGGAGCAGGGCACTCTGTCGTTTTCTGACGACGGTATTGGACTCAGTGCTGTCGACGCGGAGCACTACCTTGGAACTCTGGGGATTGGCATCACCGGTCTGCTTAAGGGACGCGGTTCGGAAGAGCAGCGAGCTGTCGTTCAGGGTGATGCGCAGGGGTTAATTGGTCAGTTCGGCATCGGTTTGTTCAGCGCGTTCATGCTGTCAGATTTGCTGCGGGTGGAAAGTCGGCGCGAAGATTGTGACGAAGGCATTTGCTGGGAAGCGGGACCGGGATCTGACATTCAGCTGTCGTCCACTGATCAGACGCGAGTCGGCACCACAGTGACTCTGCGACTGAAGCCTCAGTTTCGACATTATGCAGAATCACTCGATACATTGGAGAACGCAATTCGTGAATTCGCGGATTTTCTGAATGTGCCGATTCATCTGAATGACAGTCCGGCACGTATTAATGTGATCAACGTTGCGTGGTTCGAGCCCACGCCGGATGCTGATGCCGTCGAGATGGCTTTGGCCAATTATTTCAACGAATCACCGTTGGATGTCATCCCGATTCGGATTGAAAAACCGCTGTCGATCGCCGGTGCCCTGTACATTTCGCCTCAGCGAACACCGGGGTTTGCCGACGAAGCCACGGTGGCGATCACTATTCGCCGCATGGTAATTTCACGGCGTGTTCGGGACCTTCTGCCGTCATGGGGCAGTTTTTTTCGAGGTGTCCTGGAACTGGAGGACAGCACGCCGACCGCCAGTCGGGAAGATCTCGTTCGCGATGACCGATTTCGTTTGCTGCGTTCAACTCTTGAAGAGTTTCTGCTGTCGCATCTGGAGACCATGGCGGATGATCAGCCCGGCCGGCTGGAAGCCATTGTCAACTGGCATCGCTATCATTTTGCCGGAGCAGCGCTCAGTGAAGTCGCCCTGCGACAACTGATGCGGCGAGTCTATCGCTTCAGCACGTCTCAGGGACCCATGCTGCTGGATGAAATCCTGCAGAAGAGTGTGGCTGATGCCATTCATGAAGCGGATGCTGAATACGTCGTCTGGTACAATGCGGATCGGCGACAGGAACGATATCTGGACGAACTGTTCGCCCGTGTGCCCGTGCCCTGTGTGCATACCTGCCGAAGTTTTGAGGAAAGCCTGCTTGCGGCCATGATTGCGGATCAGGGCAACGACACCATTGATCTGCGTCAGGCCACTCCTTCGTCGGCCAATTTTGCGACCACCGTGATGGGCATGGCCGATCCGGAAGATGTGCCGGAGTCGTGGCATGAGTTCTTTCGCTGCACCGACGCACGCATCATGCTGGCTTCATTTCAGCATGGTACTCCTGTGGCTGCCTTTCTGAATGAACGGTATGAACTGGCGCAGACGTTTGAAGACCTGCGGCGGGATGGTGATATTCCACAGGGATTTCAGCGGCTGATTGATGCTCACTTTCGAACGGCGCCGGCCGGTAGAAATGAAGTCGTGCTGAACCGGGATCATCGACTGGTTCAGCGTGCTTTGCGCAACGGGCCACGCAGTCCTCTGGCCAGCGTTCTGAGGCTGCTGGTGCTGAACTCGTTGACGGCGGCCGGAGCCGGCCGATCCCGCGAAGCCGCAGGGATTCAGAACGAAGATCTGGACTGGATCGCAGATGCTCTGTGGGGCCAGTCGTAAGCCTCTGTTCGTCTTCAGTCGCCTGCATGGCTACTCACGTCCGGCTGGCCAGGAACATTCTCAGTCAAACAGTGACCTCTGACGCGTCATTGCCGGTCCGGACTCACCTGGCCACGCAGGCAGATCAGGAAGTTCGCGGCAGTGCTGCTGAATGGCTCGATGCATACGGCGCGCAAAGTCCGGCGCGAAGCGGTCATCAGGAGCGTGTGTGAAGATCAGCGGCTGCAGTCCATCCTGGAGCCAGCCTGCCACCACCGGCGCCCACTCTTCAATCCAGGGTTGCACTTCGTCCAGAGTATTGCGACCGATGAAACGCAGAAATGGATGACGCCCGGTGACCGTGCGACGAAGCGGAGTGCGTGGCTTGCGTGTCTGAGAGATTTTCTCGATCTCGTCGGCAGGTGGTTTTGAGTACAACGGGCGGCTGTCAAAAATGACGTAATCGATGTTGCGGCGGCGGAGCTGTTCAACCAGCCAGGTTTCCTGATCCGCGCGATCAAACCAGTCCTGATGACGGACCTCCACGGCCCATGGCAGGTCTGCAGGCAGCAGGGTCAGAAAACGTTCAAGGACAGAAGCTTCCTGTCGCGAAAAATCGGGCGGCAACTGTATGAACGATGGCCCGAGAACTCCGGCAGCCTGCAGCACATTCGCGATCTGCAGAAATGCATTCAAGTCAGCATCCACACGATGCAGTCGGTGGTCATGGGTTATGCTGCGAGGAACTTTCAGGCAGAAACGGAAGTCCGGGGAGACAGCCTCTGCCCAGCGGCGAACCAGGTCAAGTGCCGGAATCGCATAGAACGTGCTGTTCACCTCAACCGTGCTGAAGACTGACGAGTACTGGCCGAGCCAGTCCCGGCGGACGGCATTCGCTTTGTAAAAGCTGCCCTTCCAGTGTTCGCAGGCCCAGACAGGGCAGCCGATTCGCATGAGTGGACTGACGACAGACATAGCAGAGACCAGGTTCTCTGAAGCACTGTGGAGATCATCCGCCGGCCGTGAATTGACGCAGGTTGCAAGCCGTGCACCCCGTCGCCGAATAACCATTATGCCTGAGCTGATAAGGCGAATGAGAAGTCCGGAGGATACTGTCGTTTTACGCTCGATGGAAATCAGGCGACAGGGCGACAGACCGTGATTGTCGGAACCGGGGGCCGGTTTCAGGGGGATGGGCTTGCGCAGTTCGCCGACCGAGGGGTTTGGTGTTGTCTGAGAGTGGGGCCGCTCGATAGACATTTTCCGAGGTAGTTCAGGCGGCTTCCTCGTCGTCCTCCTCCGGGAATGGCAATTGTGCAATGGCTGGAAGTTTTGGTTTGCGTCTTAATGTGGAGTAGTTGGGCAGATCCTCCATTTGCCGCAGTCCGAACATGGTCAGAAACTGTCGCGTGGTTTCATAGAGGAAGGGGCGCCCGAGAGAATCGTCTTCACCGGCAATACGAATCAGACCGCGGTCCATCAGCTGACGAATCATTTCCGCGGACTGAACTCCTCGAATCGCCTCCACGTCGGCCCGCGTGACTGGCTGTTGGTAAGCAATAATGGTCAGAGACTCCATCATCGCTGCTGAGAGCTTCATTTCTGCCTGGCGATTGTGCAGACGATCCAGCCATGGTGACAGCGACGCACGAGTCATCAGCAGATATCCGGCTGCGGTCTGTTCAACGCGAAACGCGGAACGGGTCCGATCATAGCTTTCGTTCAGAATCGTCAGCAATTGCTGGACTTCACGCGCATCAATCAGACGTGCGATCTGAGCCAGTTTTTTTGCCGGGGTGGCACTTTCAGCGATCATCAGGGCCGCTTCCAGCCGCGCCAGACGGATGGAACGCACTACACCGCCGTCCGGAAGAATCTGCAGGCCATGTTTCAGTGTCGCAGAGCGGGCACTGCGGAACAACGCCAGTCGTTCACGTTCCGTGCGTGCCGGAACCAGCGAGCGATGCAGGGAACCGCGGCCGTTCACGGACCCTGACAGAGTCTGCTGGGGTGGAGATAACGGCAAAGCACGGGAGAACATACGGACAACTCGAATCTGCATCGGAAAGGACAGCAGGGAATACTCACCATCGTGATTTCAGACTACCTGCTGACGAACTGATTGCTGCAACAGGCATGGGATTCAGGAGACAACCGGGAAGTGGTCTGGATCCTGATGGTGGAATGTCAGACGATCCATCGTTGAGCAAGCGACTGGTGCGAAGGACAGCGCACAACAACCACATTGAACGGTGCCAGGCTACCGAGTTACTTTTGGGCGGCAGCCTGTCTCCATGCTGTTACCTGCTGCAGAACGTCCTCCGCACATTCTGCTCTGGTCTGCCCCACGGCCTCGAATCGATACCGCATCAGCTCCGTATCACCCCGGAAGAAGGCCGCGAAGCCCACGGGAGCTGCTTCACTCGCATCAAACCACATGGTTCGAATGGCTCCCATGGCATTCAGCTGCCGGACAATGATCTCCGAATCCGGACCGATCGGGTTGGATTCGTCAGCTGCTTCTGGTTGCACGGGCGGTTTGGAATTTCCGCGGGATTCCGGTGCTGAGCGATTGTCGCGGGAGCCGACCTCGTTGGCAGGTGCAGGTGTCTCGTCGAAGATGTCACTGGTGTCGTCGGACTCTGCGTCGGGCGTTCGTCGCGGCCTGGCCTTTGCGGGAGGAGCGTCCGTCAGCGGGATTTCATCGGAAAACGAGAATTCCTCGTCATTCGAACGTGGCTCGCGGGCTCGGGACGGTTTTTCGTCCTCGTCGTCAGCGAAAAGTCCATCTGATTCGGCCGGAAACTCGAATTCTGTCGAATCTGCTCCCTGCGCCATTGTGTCGGAGATTCCGGACGTCTGACCTGGCGGGCGCAGGAGTGCAATTGCCGGCACAATAATGAGCGGCAGAGTCATCAGAAAGGTTGAGAGTAAGCCGCTGCGAGACGAGTCCATTCCGGCGACCTCGGTAGCGAATATCATTTTGCCCGTCCATCAGGCAAATCCTGCCGGACTTTAGGTGATTCCGCAAATTGTCACAATTCCAGTTTTTCACTTCCAGGCAAGGCGTATTTTCCTGTAGAAGACTGTCGATCGGGTATGCCGACCGGCAGTTTCTGCCGCAAGGCGTGGGTGTGGGGTGCGCGAGGCACGGAAAATGACAACTGTAAAGTCTTCATTTGCGGGCTTTGGCTGTTGTATACTTTTCCTCGAGCGATTGGCTGATGCAGGTCGGTGGAAAACTGCGATGGAATGACATGGTCGCCATGCAGGTCACGCGGTGAGACGGCGGTACGAACAGGCATTCGTCGACGTCGGGCCGGGTCGGCAGGGCATCTCTGTTCGGGAGTGTTGAGGGATGAACGCTGAGCGTAGCAGGGGTGGATTTGGGCTGAGTCGCAGAGAATTCTCGGCACTCCTGGCGTCTGCAGGAGCTTATGTCGGCCAGACAGTTTGGGCACCGAATTCGTGTGCTGTTGAGCCGAACGAAAATGAGCATCCGTTGACGCCCGCGCTGAGTGCTGCCAGAGCCTGTCTGCGGCGTGCGAAAGCCATGAGCGGCTACGAGTGCATATTTTCCAAGAAAGAAGTCGTCGATGACGACATGATCGCCCAGACGATCAAGCTGAAGATCCGTCACGAGCCGTTCAGTGTTTACATGCTGTTTCAGGAGCCTCGCCCGGGTCGCGAGGTGATCTTTGTCGAAGGACAAAACGAAAACAAACTGCTGGTCCACGAAACCGGATTAGCAGCGCTGATTGGTACGCTCCGGTTGTCTCCCGACGACCCCAAAGTTCTCGCCGAAAACCGTTATCCCATCACCCGTGCCGGGCTGGCCAATATGGTGGACGCCGTCATCACTCAGTGGGAGACGGAGCTGAAATATGGCGAATCTGATGTGCGTTACTTTGAAGATGCCAAAGCCGGGGATTACACCTGTCGCGTCATAGAAAACAGTCACCCTGAGCCGCGAAAGCAGTTCCCTTTCCAGATGACTCGACTATGGATCGATCAGAAATCGGGCCTGGCAGTTCGCGTGCAGCAGTTTGGGTTTCCGAAGAAAAAGGACGCCAAACCACCCGTGGTGGAAGACTACCTGTTCACAGACATCCAGCCGGATATCCGCTTGTCGGACCGCGATTTCGACAAGGACAATCCCAACTACAATTTCTGAATTGCAGGGGGATCCTGAACTGCGGACTGCTGTCGATGGCAGTCATCAGTGGAACTCCGAAGCGGTGTAGCAACGTGTCATCGCGCATACGGTGAGCCGGTTGAAACAGGGCAGAGGCTGCCGTGCAGGATCAGCTCAGGGCAGTCGGCATCAGCCCCCAGTTGCGGCACCGATGGCCGCATCCAGTTCGCTCAGGCCTTTAGTCACGTCGATTTCGTAGAACCCGGCGTGATAATGAGTCACCTTGCCGTCCGGGCTGATAACAATCCAGAGCGGCAGTTGACCGCGACTGTCACGTGGATCGCCGAGTGACTTCAGCAGTGAGCCATCGTCGTGCCCGATGGGGTAGCTGAGGTTCATGAATTCAGAGAGCTTGCGAGCCGCTCGTCGTCCACGATTCTGGTTCTCCGGATTGGTCAGGTCCTGATTCGTACTGATTCCGATGACCTGCAGGTCCTGTGGCTTGCGCTGGTTGAACAGAAACTCAAGATATCCGGTTTGACCATAGGGTTCTGCGAGTGGAGCATCCTTGTAATCCCAGAAGTGAAGGACGACGGTTTTGCCCTTCAGAGAGTCCGATTTCAGAGTTCCGCCTGCGACCAGTGTCAGTGAAAACTGTGGTGCAACGGAATTGATGATGGAGCTGGCACGACCAGCAACCATTTCGAGGCGTTTTTTCTGCTGTTCCACATCGCTCTGAATTTGTCGAGTCAGTCGCTCGAGTGGCGTGCCGGCAGACAGGGCTGTGATCTGATCGAGTGCGGCGACGGCATCCTTGACCTGACGTTCGGACAGCTCTGCCAGTTGAGCGTCGGGGCGACGTTTCAGCTGGCTTTGCAGTTTGAGCAGTGCGGTTTGCAGTTTTTGAAGAGACTGAGATTGATCATCCGGGAGCAGAGCCGAAGTGGCGCGTTCGAGCGTCAGCTGGAACTGATCGCCCTGACCCATGAAAACATCGGCTTCGGCGCGCAGGAGTGTGCCGGACGATGCCTCGGCAAGCAGGGTCTGGCGGCGTCCTCGAGGTTCTCGGGCCTCAATTTCCCACGCTTCGGTACCATTGACCGACTTCTTTGCCTGGGCGGTCATTTGCCAGCCGGCGTGGGTCCATGTGGCACCGGGTTCTGTGTTTTCCGGCAGGGACACCAGCAGTGGCGGCAACACGATGAAATAGGTATTGCCATCGTAGGGGTAAATCAGATGTGGCTGGACAAGATCCTGTGGAAGGGTAGGGCCGGTCGCACCGAAACTGTCGGGCCATGGGCAGCCCTGGCGAACGTCATCTGCGACATGGAAGAAATGGACCCCGCCGGCACTGAAGAGCTGAACCTCAAACCGCCTGAGAATTTCGCCATCGCCACGTCCGGGCTGAATCAGCGACCCGGAGTATTCGAAATGCTGAACTGGGTCCGCTGCAGCTGCAGAAGTTGAACCTGCACATACAGACAGGCCTGCAAGGATGCCAAAGTACAGCAGCCCGACGATTGAATGAAGCAGCGAAGTCCTCATGAGCAGCTTTCGGGAGACGCCTGAGCGGTGGGAGTGGTTGAGGTTGCCTGAAGCCGACTGAAATCGACGTTCGGCCTGTTGGTCGGGGAGCAAACCCGCGAAAAAGAGCAGGCACTATGTCAGATCAGGAGGATTCCGGCAATTCTCCGGACCCCTTGGCGGCAGAAAGGAGCGGAATTGGACGCGAGGGATTGTTGTGCAGCGGATCGCTGCGTTTTGCTGTCAACCGGGGATAAGGCCGAGCGGCTGGAACGGGCGATGAAGGCTGGAATCGTGACGAAAGGGCGCGTGAATCACGGCCGATGGTTCAGTCCGGGAGTTGCAGAAATCCTGAAAGTCCGAGGGGCCTGGGAAGGAAAAACATCGCATTCTGCGGGATCAAAACGTATGATGGTCGACAAAATTGCAGTCGCCAGTGCCCGTTTTTGTGTTCGGCGTCCAACCGGACGATTCCGGATGACGATAGTGATCTGGCAGTTTTGACGTGGCTGAGGAAACTGGCGACACGTGAGGCGGCAGGCAAAAATTACCTGGTGCAGGGCTGCGGCCGGGTGAGATGAATCAGGTTCTGTCCCGTGGGGCAGGTGAACGTTCAGGCAAATCCCGAGAGGGCCGGACTCGTGGCGGACAACGTCAATCAAGTTGGTGGATTAGAACTGAAAAACTGCATCGCCTCAGGCAGCTCCACACAGATCTGGGAAGTGACAGAACCGGGCGGTACGGTTCCGCTGGCCATGAAACTGCTGCTGCCGGATTCGCTGAAGGACCCGGAAGCCAAAGCGGTTCTGAAGCATGAATTCAAAGTCGGGTCCGCCCTTGAACATCCCGGGTTTGTTCGCTTTCATCGGATGGAAATCAACAGGGATCATGGTTTTTTCCTGATGGATTATTTTCGCGCCCCCAGCCTGAAGATGCAGCTGGGGACCAATCTTCCGGAAACGCAGTCACGCATGAAGAAGATTGTGGAGGCCACTTGTCAGGCCTTCATTCATCTCAACGAAAAAGGCTGGCTGCATCGGGATATCAAGCCCGACAATATTCTGGTCAATAAGGCTGGCGAAGTTCGAGTGATTGACTTCAGTCTGGCAACTCGACTTGCCACCGGCGTTATGAAACTGCTGGCAGGCAAACAAAAGAACATCATGGGGACTCGTACGTACATCGCGCCGGAAATCATTCTGCGAAGACCACCGACAGTCCAGTCCGACATTTACAGCCTCGGTGTCACGCTTTACGAAATTGCGACCGGTTCTCCCCCATTCGCCGGACTCAGCCCGAACGACCTGCTGAAGAAACATCTCAGCGAAGCCATCGCTCCGCCGTCCGTCGTGAACCGTAACGTGAGTCCGGAGCTGGACATCATTCTCACCAAAATGCTGGCCAAGAAACCCAAGGACCGGCCGCAGGAAATGCGCGATGTCATGTCCTTCTTTCGCAGTTGCAAGCTGTTTCTTGAAGACCCGGTTGAACTGCATGAACGCAAGGTGAAGCAGGCCAAAGAAAACGAAAGCCTCAGCGTGGACAAACGGCTGGATAGTCGCGCTGACGCTGATCGCGTGGCCCGGGGCCTGTCAGCGCCCGAGAAACCGAAGAAAGCCAAACGCACGACCGCTCCCATCGGAGAGCTGGAACCCCCGAAGAAAGCCGGCGCCGCACACAACGCCCCGGCCGCTGCACAACCACAACCACAGGCTGGCATGATGCCCCAGATGCCCTTCGGCATGCCTGCGCCCATGATGCCAGGAATGATGTATCCCGGTATGATGCCCCAGCCAATGATGATGCCTCAGTTCCCCATGGGAATGCCTCAGCCCATGCCGGGGATGATGCCCGGTATGATGCCTCAGCAGCCGGGGATGCCGCAGCCGCAGATGATGCCGCCGCAGCCATTCATGCCGCCCGCTCAGGCTCCACCCCAGCAGACTCACTTTCCTGGACCAGCCCCCGGTGCATCTG
>JBDKIW010000253.1:0-17105 GCA_039796955.1 Planctomycetota bacterium | reverse complement strand
GGACGATTTCTTCAGAGGCCGAGTCCCTGGCGGACCTTGTTTCGTCCGGTGGTGATCTGACACAGCTGGCAGGCATCGGTAAGGATCTTGCCCGGCAGCTGGTGGAGTTAGTGCAGACGGGGCAGCTTTCGTCGCTGGAAGAATTGCGCCGGCAGGTTCCGGCGGGTGTGCTGGACATGCTGCGAATTCCCGGCGTGGGCCCGCGGAAGGTTTCGGTGTTCTTTAATGAGCTGGGGTTGAAATCACTGGCGGACCTGAAGGCGGCGTGCGAAGCGGGACAGGTATCGAAGCTGAAGGGGTTTGGCAAGAAGACGGAAGAGTCGATTCTGCAGAATATTGCCGCTGCTGCGGCTCAGGCGCAGCGGATTTCCATCGCCGATGCGAGGATTGCGGCGGAAGCGATTGTGGCGGACCTGCGAAGTCTACCCGAAGTGTCGCAGTGTGAAGTCGCTGGCAGTTGTCGGCGACGACGGGAGACCTGCGGGGACCTGGATGTTCTTGCTGTCAGTTCAGATTCTACGGCGGCAATGGATCGGCTGGCATCACATCCACTGGTGGAGTCTGTGCTGTTGCGTGGTGAAACGAAGCAGCGTGTGCGATTGAAGAGTGGAGTGGAGCTGGACCTGCGAGTGGTTCCGGAGGAATCGTTTGGGGCAGCTCTTCAGTACTTCACCGGATCGAAGGAGCACAATGTGGTGGTCCGCCATCGGGCGAAGGAGCTGGGGCTGAAGGTTAACGAATACGGCGTGTTTCGCGGGGAGACTCAGATAGCCGGAGGCACAGAGGAGGGTGTTTACGCGGCGGTTGGACTGCCGTGGATACCGTCGGAGCTGCGGGAGAATCGTCGGGAGTTTGAGTGGGCTGATGCGGGTGAGCTTCCGGAGCTGTTGACCCTGAAGGACATTCGGGGCGATCTGCACATGCACACAACGGCCTCGGATGGCGCTGGAACGATTGAAGAGATGGCGTTAGCGGCACGTGCAAGGGGACTGAGCTACATCGCGATCACGGACCACAGCAAGCGAGTGTCGATGGCGAACGGGCTGGATGCGGATCGCCTGCGCCGGCATTGGCAGGAGATTCGGCGAGTTCGTGAATCCATCGAAGGAATCGAGATACTGTGTGGCATTGAGTGTGACATCCTGGAGGATGCCACGATGGATCTGCCGGACGACGTCCTGGCTGAGGCGGACTGGGTGATCGCGGTGCTGCACTATGGCTTACGACAACCTCGTGAGCAGATCATGTTGCGACTGCTGAATGCCATTCGAAATCCGCACGTTGACATCATCGGGCATTGTACTGGTCGGATGATTGGTCGCCGGGAAGGGGCCGATGTTCAGTTTACGGAATTGCTGAAGGCCGCAGCGGACCACCAGGTCATGCTGGAAATCAACGCGCACCCAAGTCGCCTGGATCTGGACGACATCCATGCGGCAGCAGCAAAAGATTATGGCATCCCGATTGTCATCAGTACGGACTCGCACAGTGTGAACGGGTTTGAAGTGATGGAATACGGGGTGGATCAGGCACGTCGCGCCGGGCTGACGCGACACGATGTTGCGAATACGCGTTCACTGAAGGAATTCAGAAAGCTGCTGAAGAGCTGACTGAACACGCTCTGCCGGCGTCTGATAGCGTGTTGAGAATGGACGTAGATTCTGATCAGCTGCGTACCAATCCACGGTCTTTGTGGATCTTGTATTCGAAGGCATCGACAAGGGCGATCCAGCTGGCTTCGATGATGTTTTCGCTGACCCCGACGGTGCTCCAGACGGAATTTCTGTCGCGACTTTCGATCACAACGCGGACTCGTGCTGCAGTGCCTTCGGCACTATTGATGACGCGGACCTTGTAATCAACAAGAGCCATTTCAGAAATGCCGGGGTAGACAGGGGTCAGGGCTTTTCGCAGGGCACTATCCAGTGCATTGACAGGGCCATCGCCTTCGCCGACTACGTGCTGGCAGGATGTTCCGGTTGTCAGCTTCAGGACGGCTTCGGTCATCGGTTCCCGTGCCTGGTTTTCAACGTGCACGCGATAGTGATCCAGCTGAAAAGAAGGTTCGTAAAGCCCTGTTTGTTTCATGACCAGCAGGTCGAAGGAGGCTTCTGCGGCTTCGAACTGGTAGCCTTCGTTTTCCAGATCCTGAACGGCGTTCAGAATCCGGGACATCATCTGATTGTCTTCGCTGATTTGAAACTTCGTGGTTTTGGCGACGATGTTGGATCGCCCGGAGAGTTCGCTGACCAGAATGCGGCGTTCGTTTCCTACGGCTTCCGGAGTGATGTGTTCGTAACTTCGGGCCAGTCTGTTGACTGCGTGCACATGCATTCCACCTTTGTGGGCGAAGGCGCTGGTGCCGACAAAGGGCTGGCCGGATCGGAAGTTCATATTCGCAAGTTCGTACACGTAACGGGACAATTCCGTCAGTCTCTGAATCCCACCTTCGACCAGCACGTCATGTCCCAGCTTCAGGCTGAGGTTGGCCGCGGTGGAGATCAAATCGGCATTCCCGCAGCGTTCACCGATTCCATTGATGGTCCCCTGCACCTGGATTGCTCCGGACTGAATGGCGGCGAGTGAATTGGCGACGGCCAGATCGCAATCATTGTGGCAGTGGATTCCGACGGGAACGCGGACGTGCTGCCGGAGTGCGGTGACGAATTCGGCAATCTGTTCCGGCAGTGTGCCACCATTGGTGTCGCACATGACAATCATGTCGGCGCCCGCTTCGGCGGCGGCGCGGAGTGTCTGCAGGGCGTAGTCCGGGTTAGCCTTCCAGCCATCAAAGCAATGTTCGGCATCATAGATGGCTTCTCGTCCCTGCGATTTCACGTAGGCAATGGAATCCCGGATCATTGCCAGGTTTTCTTCCAGTGAAACCCGGAGGACCTCGGTGACGTGCAGATCCCAGGTTTTTCCGACGATCGTACAGACGGGAGCGCGAGATCGAATCAGTGCCTGCATCCCGATGTCTTCGGCGGCCGTGACGCCCTTGCGGCGGGTCATACCGAACGCGCAGACCTTTGCGTGGCGCAGTGGCAGTTCGACAACTCGCTGAAAGTACTCTTCATCCTTTGGGTTGGACAGAGGATAACCGCCCTCAATGTAGTCAAACCCCAGTTCATCCAGTCGCTGCGTGATTGTGAGTTTGTCCTGCAGCGAAAAGTTCACTCCCTCTCCCTGGGAGCCATCACGCAGGGTTGTGTCGTACAATTGAATGCGGGACATGGAAGCATCTTTCACGGCTCTGGAACCATCCGAGATGGATTCACTGGCCTGTTTCACCAATAAAAAAGCCCCCAGGAGAACCTGAGGGCTTGTGGTCACTTTTCGTCATTCCTCAGGCAAAACAACAGCGACGACGGATTTCGGGGCCGTCGATACGAATGCTGATTGAGGAAATGATCCGAGTATTCATAGGGAACAATGTACGGTACAGATCAGTCAGCGTCAACGAGAAACTGGATTCACAATGGCCCTGCCCTGCTCCCTCAAACCTGGTTGTCTCGTTGGCGTGCCGGGCCTGCCGGTCTGACCCGGGTGAGATTGAGGGGCCAAACGTCAGGGATTTTGCGTTGATTTGCTTGCTTCGTCTCCGGTGAACAGTGTGGTTTCCGGGTTTTCGGCCAGCCATGTTCCCCAGGTGGTTCGGGTGAACGGGACATCTGCTGCGGGAAGGTCCTTTGCGGTCTGGGAAAACTGCCCGTCCTTAATTCGGACCTGCATTTCGCCGTTGTGGAAGCCGGCGATTTGTACGAGCAGGGGATTGTCATCGAGGGCCTCGAGGACTCGGACACAGTCTGTGCGATCGCAGTAGGTCACTGCCAGACTGGCTGGTCCGCGATGTTCGTTGATCACGTGGTAGCGCATGTCTTTCAGTGCGGTCAACTGAAAAGCACGCGGGATACCCTTGTGCAGCACTCCGATGACGGGCTCGTCCGGGGAAATGCGAGCATCGGCGGCAGACTGCAACGGCGGATTGACGAGTGGTGGCACGACGAAGGGAGTGCTCATCATTCCCCCGGACATGCTCGGCATCGCGGTGGGCATGGGTGTGATGGCGGGTGGAGGCGTTGTCGCTTGCTGAGGTTCGTCGCAACCGGAGAATCCGGCAGCGGCACACAGGCTGAGTGTCAGCAGTGAAAAAAATCGCATGGTGACTCCGAAAGATTGCCGGGGCAGGTTGAGGTTACGTGGACTAAGCCAACAAAAAACCCGCTCCAGACCGGAGCGGGCATCTTGTCTGACGTGTGGAAACACAGTTTGTGTCAGTTGGTCGGCAGCGGGACGTCTGTTTCTGCTGGTGCCGGTGCCATGGCATTTGCGACGAGGCGACCGAAGATTTTCACGAAACCCTGTTCAAGACGGACTCGCATGCGTGCACCGGTTTCTGTGAGTCGGGAGTCGATTTCGATACGATCGTCACCTTCTTTGAGGGTTTCCATGGCGATTGCGCGACCGCGTTCAGCGCGTCGTGCCATCTCTGCGCCTCGAGCTCCCCGTGGTCCGCCCTGGCGAGCCTGGGGGCGTCCGGCGTTGTTTGCGGCTTCGGTTGGGGCGGGCGGCTGGCCATTTGCGGCGGCCTGCAGTTCTGCAGTGGCTTCAGCGCCGGCGGCGAGTTCGCGAGCCGCACGGGCGTCTCGTCCTACGGTGCGCGCTGTTTCGGCCATTTCCACGAGTTGGTTGATGTTGAAAATCACTCGGAAATTGGGGGGTGTGCGGCGATCAGCCGTTGAGGCAGTCCCGGCTTCGAGTTGATCCATAACGCCTTTCAGGGTGGCGAGCGACTCTTCGCCGCCAATGACACCCCAGATGGCGGTGGAGCCGATGCCGATGGTCAGTCCCACGTTGTCACCGAAGACGGCTACTGCCTCCGGGGGTTGAGCAGCAAACGTCAGGCGATGGAAGGTCACGCCCAGATGCTCGCCGGCACCGATCTGCATTTCGCCGGCTCGTTTGATCTCTTCGATATCACGCAGTCGAGTCAGCAGATCCATCATTCCGGAATTGATCGCATCGCCTTCCTGGACGCGGCCGGCCCAGACGATGGCCAGCTTTCCGGAAGAATCGCGGTAGAACTGAGCGAAGACGTCCATGTGGCCTTCTTCGAGAGTTTTCTGCACAGCGGTCAGAGCCTGACCGATCGGGCTGTTTTCGTCCGGTACTGCGCCGAGTTGATTCTCTTCGATCAGGCGGGCCACTTCCATGCGGACGCCGTCCATCATCTGGGTGTAGGCTTCCTTTTCTCGCTCAGCCATCATGGATGACATAGAGAGAGACATTGCGGCGTTATCATCGAGCAGTGGAATGAAGTAACTGGGACGTTCCGTGGAGCTGAGGATTTCTTTGAGCATCTGTGACCCCTTGATGGCATCGACCACCAAGTCAAGGTTCACGGATCGTTCTTCCTCGGTAACGTCCAGTCCGAAAGTCAGTTTCTGGCAGTCCATAAACAGCATCTTGAGGGCTGCGAGCCCACGTTCACCTTCAGTGCGTCGAATGCGGTAGGCGCCTTCCGGTTCGCCGTCTCTTTGCTGCAGTTGTGTGGAGATACCGGAATTAATCAGACCATACAGCAGTGTGCGCGTGGCCACGGGGATGGATTCGACATCGAGTTGCACAGAGGCATCGAATTGGCGGGACTGGCCGGCGAGGAGTTGGGCTGGGTCAGGGAATTCACGATCCAGAATTTTTTTATCAGGTGTGTTGCCGAGTGGAATGAAGGCATAGCCATATTTCATCAGAACGGGAAATGTGCGGTTCGGGCCGATGACCTCGTACCGCCCTTCCTCGTCTTCCTTACGGATCACGACGGGTGCTTTTTCGACGAGCTTTGTGGCGGCTTCCACGGAATCAACGGGAACGAAAGCGACAAATTCCGGAAGTGGTGGAATAGCGACCGGGAGATATCCCATGATTCCAAACGGTTTTTCGCGATTGAAGCCTTCAAGGTCATTCAGGGTGTTTTTCATGAAGGCTTCGAGATTAGCGTAGATCTCGGGGCGTTCTGCTGCCTCGAAGATGTATCGAGCTTTGCCCATGAAACGGTCGGCACCGGAAAATGTCACGGTCAAAAGGGGGCGAGTTCCCTCCTGAATCAGCGACAGCGGGCTGCCTGATTCGTCGCTATCGGACTGCGCTGAAGCCGGTGTTGGGAGGAAGAAAATGGCGGCCGCCAGCATCAGGAAATATCTCAGGGCCACAGTCGGCAGTTTGGCAGCAGGAACGCACATAGCAGGGGTTTCCGAAAAGGATTGAACGAGGACAAAAGCGGTGCGATTGAATATCCAGGGTAGTGAAGGGCCAGGGTATTTCTGTTGGAGTGCAGCACGGTCGTGCGAGTCAACAGGATGTGTTGATTGTTAATTCGCGGGTGCAGGCGGAATCCAGGCACTGTTTCTGTGAAACCTGAGGAATAGGAAAAGGTTTCGGATTCGTGTGTTTTTTCGAGCCATTTCCCGGGAAATCGCGAGAAGTTCGACGTTGCTGGCAGCCCACGGCTCAGTATAGGCCGCAGATTCCGCATTAATACTGAACATGCGTACCGGTGTATTGTGATGGGGGCAAACTGAGTTGTGAAACAGGCGAAAGTTGCCGCGAGGGAGGCTGCAATCTGTGTTTTCAGCAGAAGGTTGTGGGGGCTGGGGAAAGTGACGGGAATTTTGCGTGTCTGGAGTGATGATCCCGTGTTGCTGCTGAAATCCAGGACAGTTACAAACGCGACGGCTCTTCGGGCGCGGAGATTCTGTTCCAGCAGAATGGCAGAAATTCCGACGCGTCTGGTGGCCCCTCTGAAGAACAGGGGGTGTTGCTGGCCGGAAACCGTTTTACGAAGAGCATCGAACTGCCTGGGAACTTTGGTTCTGTCGGGCAGCGCAGGTGGCAAGGACGCCTGTGGGTCACGATCCTGGTTTGAGGAACGTCATGAAGATCGTTCAGAACTCCAATCGCTGGCTGAAGAAACTGTCTCGAGCCGCGGCGTTACTGTCTCTCGCGGTCGGCTCGCAGTCGGCGTATTCCCAGGACGGTGCCATTTTTTCGGGGGTTGCGCCTGGCGGTGCGGCTTCAGAGGCGATGCAGGGGAACCGCAGTGGGTTTGGTGTGGACGTGCGAGCGGGTCACACGGCGGGAAGCACGGTGGGGCGATCGGATTCGATCAGCACACTGGCGCTGTCTCCGTACTTCAACTCAGGCAATAGCTTGATCTTTGGTGACTCTCGTTTCGGTCGAGCGAACGAGGGTGGACTGGTCTGGTCGTTTGGAAGCGGCTACCGGTACTTCGTTGAGGACTGGGACGTTGTCCTTGGCGGCAACGGCTATTTTGACCGCGATGACCTGAGCGGAACGTATTTGAATCAGTGGGGGCTGGGCGCGGAGCTTCTGGCACATGGCTGGGAAGCTCGAGGCAACTACTACCAGACGTTCGGGAACACGTACAGCCTGACGGATCAGTCGGTAAAGGCTGGCAGTGGAGCGTTTCAGGGGCAGAATCTCACGTTTACTCGTGTTGATACGTTTGCTCTCGGGATGGAAGGTTTTGATGCGGAAGCGGGCTTTCTGTTGCCGGGAGATTTTTCAGAGAAGCTGGACCTGCGTGCTTTCGGCGGCGGTTACTACTACGAGGGTGAAACTGTCGATGGCTTTGGTGGGTGGTCAGCTCGACTGCAGGCAGACATTGCTCGCTGGCTGGAGCTGGGGCTGAAGGTCACGGATGACGAGCAGTTTGACACGACGGTTTCTTTTTCTGCCATTGTGCATGTCGGTGGATTCCGCAGTGAGGAGCATCTGAAGCGTTCGGCGATTCAGCGATTTCGTGAACCGGTACGCCGAAATCTGAACGTCGTCACGCTGGTCACCAGTCAGGATGCTCCGGGTCAGCTGGCATTGAACCCGGTGACTGGAACTCCGTTCACCGTGGCTCATGTCAACAGCAACGATGCGTCGGGGCCGTTTCTCGGGACAGTGGACGATCCGTTCCGTTCGTTGCAGCGGGGTTTGACGTCCGGCACGGATATTGTGTTTGTGCATGCCGGAAGCCGTTTCAACTCCGGGCCCGAAAATCTGGTGAATCTGGCCCCCAACCAGCAGTTGATTGGCGAAGGTCAGGTGGTTGCCGGCCGAGCGACTCAGAACTTTGTGACTGTGCGGGCGGCTGGTCAATTGTTGAATGTGGAATTGCCTCAATCGCCGACGTTTGCGGCATCGCCCACACTGGCTCGACCTGACATTGCAAATTCCATCGGCAATGCCGTGGTACTGGCGGATGGCAGTCAGTTTTCCGGCTTTACGATCACAAATCCGACGATCAACGGGATCTTCAGTAACGGTGCTGAGGGCGCCGTGGTGAATGACGTGCGAATTTCCGGTGCCGGAAACTCCGCGATTCTGCTGCAGAATACATCCGGCAACACAACGCTCTCCAATACCACCCTTGTGTCCGCTGCGGGAGCCAGTGGTCCGCTGCTGCATGTCAACGGTGGCAATGGGATCATGACCTTTTCTTCGACGGACAACTTCCTGTTCGGATCGATTGAAAACAGTTCTGCTGAAGCCGCCTTGCTGGTTGAGAACATGAGTGGCGGTCGGTTTACGATGACGCGATCGTCTGTCACAGACAACGGTGGTCAGGGTGTGATCATCCGTAACAACACTGGCGGATCGGCATCGATTGATAATCTGACATCCACAAACGCCGTGACGAACGCGGTGCTCATTGAAAACAGTGCCGGCGACTACAACTTTACCCGATCAAATCCGCTGGTGGCCGCAATGACGGCGACCGGAAGCACCCAGCAGGCGATACTGATTGATGGTCTGAGTGGTCGTGCCACCTTCAACACAGACATTTCGATCGTTGATCGACAGGCTGGGGGGATCGAAATTGGCGGGTCATCAGGGTCCGTGACGTTTGCGGACGAAGTGACTCTTGTGGATCAGTTAGGAACATCGACTGCTGCCGGTGTGATGGTGGCAGGAAACCGAGCGGGGAACCTGGTTGAGTTCGCGGACAGTCTGACCGTCACTTCTACGGCGGTAACAACCGGGGCCGTGGAGCGTACGAACGGAAACGGCTTGCTGATCTCGGGGAACGCGGATGGCAGTACGTTCCGCACTCTGGGAGTAACGACGATCAATGGTGCGGACCAGGAGTCGATTCTGGTGTCCGGCGAAAGCGGTCGCGTGGATTTCCAGGGTGAAACCCGGGTGATCAATCGAGCTGTCGAGGGGATCTCGGTAACGGGTTCGTCAGGATCGGTGGAATTCGGCGTGACAACGCCACGACGGCTGGCCCAGGTTTCCAATGAGCTGTTGTCGACATCAGCGGCCATTGAGCTGGCGGGGAACAGTGGCGTGGTCTCCTTTGGTGAGGCCACGGTTATTGATGCAACCGGCAATCCCGGTGGCGGAGCTGGTATTGATGTGCAGAACAATACGGGGCTGATCAACTTCGTGGACATGGACGTGACCGCGGTTGACGGGACCGGATTCTTTGGGTTGAACAATCGATTGATTCGCAGCGATGACGGGGTAATTACCTCGACAAACGAAACTGCCGTCGATATCGAAAACAGTGGCGTGACGATGACGCTGGGTGAAGTGAACAGCACGGATTCTCCGGACTACGGGATTCGGCTGGTCAACACGAACTCGGATGAAGGGCGTACATTCTTTGTGCGACCGACGGCAGCGGGTACGACAGCGGGAGCCGGCGGAACGATTATTGGCGCGAAGGGTGATGGGCTGGATAACGATGACGCCGCGGGGATTTTCCTGTCTAATGCCGGACAGGTTGAGATTCGCGAGATGATCCTGAGTGACAACGAGTTTGGTGTGCGCGTGATCAACACCGAATCCTGGAAGGACTCGGCCGGGAATGTGATCGTTGTGAATGATCGTAACGAGCAGTACTTCCTGATGGATTACTCGCTGGTCAACGACTCGGATATTCGGGGAATTCATGCTGTGGATCTGATGGGTCTGCAGGTCAATAACTCGATCTTCGACAACAATGGAGACGACACGGCGGTCGGCTACGACACGATCTTTGCTCAGTACACAACACCTCTTGATGATGTTGACTCTGTGAATACCTACGATCGGGCGGAGCGTCCGTTTGAGGTGTTGATACAGAATTCAGACATCACCTCAAACCAGCATGATGCGATTCGGATTCTGCAGACGGCCAGTGCGGCCGGTGCGGCGATTCGGACCAACATTTACAATAATCGGCTGGAAGTGAATGACACGACCGATCCTGGCACGGCGGCACCATTTGATACTCGGCCGCTGCTGGATGATGGCGTGTACATGGACTGGAACGGGCCGGCAAGAATTCTTGTTGACGGCAATGACTTCGACATGCGAGCGGCAGTGGATCAGATGGGGTTTGCGTTCTCCAACTCATCCACGACAGACCTGACAGAACTCTCGATTCAGGGCAACCGATTTTTCGTGAACGAACTCGGGACCAGCAATGGGGCGACCAGTGTCGAGTTGCTGGGTGACTACAACATGGGCGATCCGGAAGGTGTCTTCCGAATTGCAAACAACATCTTCAATGTTTCCGGCGCCACCCCGACGGCGATGTACTTCGTGCTTCCACCAACAGTGGGATCGAGGCTGCAGCAGGCCACATTTGTGAATAATCAAATCACCATGGAATCGGATGGTGGTACAGGGATTGAGATTCGAAGATCCGGAAACGGAGCGAGCTTCCTGTTCAATAATAATCTGGTCAACTTCCGAGACCTTGGGACGGCCAATGAGCGTGGTATCGTGATTACTCCGGTCAATGGTCCAGTCCGGCTTGGGGGCGTTGGCAATCAGATGCAGGTGATTTCGAATGGTGTCAACGGCAATGGAGTGATTGAATTGCCGCTGATTATTCCGCCGGGATCCAACATTGGCCAGGTGCAGATCAACGGTGTGCTGTTGCCTTGATGTTGCTTCTGACCGTCGACTGACGGGATTGGTGGCAGATCATCGTCAGAGCCCTGACGACAGGCACGCAGAATTCCAGAGACCGCTCGATGCAAGTCGAGCGGTTTTTCTGTTGAAGTGGCCGATGGAATGGCAACGCGAATGGCGAGGACTGTCAGAGAGCCGGCAGATTTGTGGTTAGGAGTGAGAACGTAATTCGAGGGGTGTTTAGAGGCTGTTCGGGCGGGTATTTCCGCTGTGTGGAGATTTGGAAACGTAGAACTACAGGAGGTTTGTAATTTTCCCGGCATTGGCGAGTATTAAAGACACCAGAATGGGGGCATGGCAAGCCTTCCTTCCTCCAACTCGCATGATGGTTTTTTCAAGGCGGTCTTCGGGCAACAGGAGAACGCCCGCAACTTCCTGTTGTCGACGCTGCCGCTGGACCTGCGGCAGTGCCTGGATCTCAGCACCCTGGAAGCCTCGTCAGCGTCCTTTGTTGACGAGCAGCTCAGGCAGGCGCATTCGGACCTGTTGTTTCGCACATGCCTGGCGGACGGTTCTGAAGCCGCAATCTATTTGCTGTTTGAGCACAAAAGTGCGGCGGATCGGCTGACGGTGTTTCAGGTGCTTCGGTACGTCGTGAAGATCAATGAACAGCGACTGCGGGATCAGCGTGACCTGTGCTGTGTCATTCCGATTGTTGTGTATCATGGTGCCAGTCCATGGAATGCCCCGGGATCGCTCAGGCAATTAATCCCTGTGCCGGCACCACTGGAGCCCTTTATCCCCGATTTTTCCATGCAAATCATGGACCTCGGTCAAATAGCGGACACGGAATTTCTCGGAGATGCAATTTTTTGTGCCAAAATTCTGGTCTTTAAATATATACTGCGTGCGGAGATTGTGGATCGCCTTGGTGTCATTCTTGAGCGATTGGTGACACCGGGTCAGTCACCTTGTTCAGAGTCCATGAATCTGATTCTGAATTATCTTGTGAGCGGCACAGACCGAGTTTCGGCGGAGGTGTTGCAGCAGGAGTTGACAAGGGTATTTTCCAGCAGCAGGGAGACAGTGATGCCAACACTTGCAGAGCAATGGGTGCAGCAGGGGCGGGAGCAGGGGCGGGAGGAAGGGCGAGAAGAGGGTCGAGAAGAGGGTCGAGAAGAGGGTCGAGAAGAGGGAATCCGGCGCGGGGTGTTGATGGGAAGTATCCTTGTTCTGCAGCAATCCCTGGGTCTTCCACCGTCGTCCCGGGATCAGCTGCAACATCAGGAGCTGCAGCAACTGGTAAGCCTTGAGCGGCAGTTGCGTGAGCAGTTGCGTTTGCCCAATCGATTGTTAGACGTCGCGGAGTAAACTCGGCATCGGTTTGTGCTTAGCGATCCCATCGCACTACGGAGACGCCGTTCGTAGTTGGATGCTCAGGCGAAAGTTCTTCCGTATCGCGCTGTTCATGTACAGGTGCGAGGAAAGATTGTGGAGCACGCAACGACCGTGTTCAGCTTCCATAAAGCCGACTCTGGAGTGTCGTGGAAGCGACATCGACCGAGTTTCTGTGGAGGTTTGGCAACTGGAGTTGATCAGAGAATTTGCAGTAGCAGGGAGACAATGATGCCAACACTTGCAGAGCAATGGGTGGAGCAGGGGCGGGAGGAGGGTCGAGAGCAGGGGCGAGAAGAGGGGCGAGAAGAGGGAATCCAGCGCGGGGTGTTGATGGGAAGTATCGTTGTTCTGCAGCAATCCCTGGGTCTTCCACTGTCGTCTCGAGATCAGCTGCGACATCAGGAACTGGAGCAGCTCGTAAGCCTTGAGCAGCAGTTGCGCAGGCAGGCGGGAATTTCTTATCACCGTGACCACCATTGATCAGCCCCGGTACGATTCCCCACAGCTTGAGGTGTGGTGTGAAGCTCTGGTTGTGGCCTGGGCAGTATTCGCGTAGTACGGGTATGATCTGGCCGAAGTCGCGGGAAGCTGGCGTAAGGGCCGTCCGGCAGGTGGGCGGAGTCCGCGGAAAGTCGAATGGCGGAAAACCGCTGGTTCTGCTCAGGAAAGTTACTAGAATCGAGTTGTCATGACTCGATCCGTAAACACTGTTCCTGCCAGTTTCAGCGAACTGACGACCGTGCTGGGCTCGTTACCCGGATTTGACAAGGTGCTCAGGGCACTTCAATCCGGGCGTAGTGCTGCAATAGACGGTGCGTGGGGGTCATCGCGCGCGATCAGCATTGCTGCAATCATCGCCGCGCGCCCTCAGGCTGCCACGCTGGTGATTCAGCCGACGCTTCGGGACGCGGAGGAATTTGCGGACGAGTTGTCCAGCTTGACGCCACACCCAGTGGTTTATTTTCCGGCCTGGGAGAGTTTGCCTGATGCGGATCAGGCGGGGGATACGGTAGCGGCCGGGAGATTGAAAGTGATTCGTCGGCTGTCCGCCGCGGATCGCGCATTACCGGTGGTTGTTACCAGTCTGCCGGCATTGTTGCAGCCAGTACCGACGCGGGAATCGATCCGAAATTCGACTCGGACTTTGCATACCGGCGACGAACTGTCCCTGAGTGACTTCAGCGACTGGCTGATGGCGCACGGATTTGAACGTGTGACGGCGGTAGAGATGCCGGGCGAATTCTGCATTCATGGCGGGATTCTGGATTTATTTCCCGCGACGGAATCTGACCCGGTTCGTATTGAGTTGTTTGGGGACGAAATTGAATCGATTCGAGCGTTTGATGCAGAGTCGCAGCGGCGGCTGGCAGATTTGCAGTCGCTTTCGCTGACGATGACAGTGACGGGGCCAAAGGGGGCTGCCGAGGCAGGTCGAGGCTCTGCGGTGTCCGTGAGTTCTGTTTTTGGGCAGGCGACTGAGAGCCTGCTGGATTCGTTACCGGCGGAAAGCGTCGTCGTTTTCTCGGATTTGCAGCAGGCGGTGACGGAGGGGCGACTCTATCTGCAGCGACTGTCGAATCCCGTCGGCATGTTTGGCGTGGATGCGACACTGGCCCGTTTGACGAGTTTCCCTTCGGTCACTGTGGACGGGCTTGGTGCGGACGGGTATGACGTTTCGTGCCACCTGAGTATTGAACCGGTTGAGCGGCTATCGGGTAGTCGTCGTGATGCATTCGTGGAGTTATCCGAACTGCTGGAAGGCGACGAGCACGTCCTGCTGTGTTGCCACAACGAGGGTGAGCTGGAGCGGCTGAAGGAGTTGATTGCAGAAACAGACGGTCAGCATGGGACGCAGCTCTCATCCCGCGTCCATGTGGTGACCGGGCGGCTTCGGCAGGGTTTTCGAATTCCGGCTCATCGGCTGGTGGTGATCAGTGACAGTGAATTGTTTTCGCGGACGCCGGTGCGCAGCACAACACGTCGGCGTCAGAATGATTCGCGGGCGATTGACAGCTTTCTGGATTTGCGAGACGGGGATCTCGTGGTCCACGTCGCTCACGGGATCGCTCGGTACCGCGGCATCTCGGTGGTGAGTGCTGAGGGGGCGCAGGAAGAGCATTTGCTGCTTGAATTCCGTGACGGCGTGACGGTTTACGTACCGGTTTCGCTGATTCACCTTGTGCAGAAGTATATCGGGCCGGCAAAGACAACACCGGAGTTGACGAAATACGGCGGAACGTCGTGGTTGCGGAAGAAAGAGCAGGTGGCCGAGGCGATTTCCGACATGGCCACGGATATGCTCAAGTTGCAGGCCGAACGAGCCTCGCGTCCCGGCCTGCAGTGCCGTGCGGACAGCCATCTGCAGCAGGAATTTGAAAAAGCCTTCCCTTACACAGAAACGCCCGACCAGGTCTCTGCGATTTCTGACCTGAAAGGTGACATGGAAAACACGCGGCCGATGGACCGCCTGATCTGCGGTGATGTCGGCTTTGGCAAGACGGAAGTTGCCATGCGGGCGGTATTCAAGGCGGTTGATAACGGGCGTCAGGTTGCCGTGCTTGTACCGACAACGGTACTGGCCGAGCAGCACTATCGCACGTTCAGTCAGCGGATGGCGGAGTTTCCGGTCACCGTCGAAATGCTGTCCCGTTTTCGAACGGATGCAGAGCAGACGGAGATCCTGAAAAAGCTGCAGGAGGGAAAGGTTGACATTCTGATCGGGACTCATCGCCTTGTTTCCAAAGATGTCAAGTTCCCCGATCTCGGGTTGCTGGTCATCGATGAGGAGCAGAAGTTCGGCGTGAAGGTGAAGGAGCGACTGAAGACACTGCGAGCTGAGGTGGATGTCCTGACGCTGACAGCAACACCGATCCCCAGAACTCTGCATATGTCCCTGCTGGGAATTCGTGACATCAGCAGCCTGACCACGCCGCCGCGTGATCGAATGCCGATTGAAACGAGGGTTGGTCGTTTTGATGAATCGCTCGTTCGCAGTGCGATTGTTCGGGAATTGAATCGCGGAGGGCAGGTTTATTTTGTGCACAATCGAGTGCACGATATTGAAGAACTGGCTGAGCGTCTGAAGAGAATTGTTCCGGAAGCCAGCATCACCATTGCACATGGGCAGATGCATGAGGATCAGCTGGAGCAGTCGATGATGGAGTTCGTGACGGGGAAGGCCGACATTCTGCTGGCGACGACCATCATCGAAAGTGGCCTGGATATTCCCAACGCGAACACCATGTTTATTCATCAGGCGGACATTTACGGCCTGGCGGATCTGCATCAGTTACGAGGACGTGTTGGAAGAAATCGCCACCGTGCGTACTGTTATCTGTTGCTGGAAGAAGGACGCGTGATGACGACCAAGGCGTCACGGCGACTGAGGGCGATTGAAGAGTACAGTGAGCTGGGAGCGGGATTTCGCATCGCCATGCGGGACCTGGAAATCCGGGGAGCGGGCAATATTCTGGGAACGGAGCAGAGTGGCAACATCGCCGCCGTCGGGTATGAGTTGTATTGCCAGCTACTGGAAAACGCGGTTCGTTCGCTGAAAAAAGAACCACTGCGTTATCAGCGACATTGTCGGATTGACCTGCCGGTATCAGCCTTCATTCCGGACAAATACGTTGCGGATCAGAAGCAGAAGATCGAGATTTACCGGCGACTGTCCCAGTGCAACACTCTTGAACAGCTGTTTGAGCTGGAGTCAGAGTTGAGAGATCGTTTCGGGCCGATTCCAACGGCTGCGCGTCGAATGCTGCAGATGCGGGAACTGAACCTGCGGGCCCTGGCGTGGTATGTGGAGAATATCCGTCTGGAAAATGGCTATGCCGTGTCGCGATATCGAAACGGGAAGCTGATTCGGATGTTGTCGCATCTGCATGGCGGCCATCTGCGAGTGGTGGACCAGCATGATGCTTACTGGCCACTGGAGTCATCCGATGACGATGGAGCCGCCATACTGGAAGAGCTCCTGACGATGTTTGGTATCGCTGACCCGGCTCGGCCTGACGTGCCGCCAGTGTCTGCGGCCGCCGTTGTGTCCCGCAGTGCAAAGGGGCCAGCAAAGGGGCAGTTAAAAGCGTCCACAAAGGCGCCAGTAACACAGCCCGCAAAAAAGATACCTCGAAATCACTGAGATCCGGCGGAGCCCGCAGGGCTGTTGCTGACTGGTGCTGGCTGAGATTCAGAGGCAGGGATCTGTGACAGCAGGCGGGCGAGGAATTCGTCGAGAAACCGCTCTGAGTCCTCTCGGTTGATCACAGTGCCGTCGGTTTTCAGGCTGATGGTGACTTCCCCGGCGTACTCAGCCACGGCGATCGCGACAAGTGTTTCCGGTCGAACGGGAGAGACGCCGGCGATGCGATCGACAACCACGTTTCCGGCAATCCATTTTCCATCCTGCAGCGGAAAGCGTCCGCGAAATCGTCGGCGGACATCACCGACATTCGCCAGAACGACGCTGCCGGCACATGCCCATTGTGACAGAAAGCACCGCATTGCTCCGGGGATGCGCCTGAGCAGTGCAAACAGTCTCAGGGCGATCAGGCCTTCTCGACCGGACAGCAGGCTGGACGTCTTCTCGTGGATCACCCGCAACAGATTTTCGGGCTGGTTGCATTCCTGCATGCGATGGGTGACGAGTGCATAGCTGACAAGATTGCAGGCTGGTATATCGGCATGCATGGGAGACCGCATGCTGATTGGCACAGCAATACGCACCCACGAGGCCGGAGTTGCGATGCCGGCTGTTGAGTTCCAGTCTCGAACATGCAGGAGCATTTCCCGCA
>JBDKIW010000252.1:0-4472 GCA_039796955.1 Planctomycetota bacterium | reverse complement strand
GCGATTGCCTGATTGGCCTGTAGAAATCCGGGGCGATCGTTTCGTCGGAGCGAAACGCGACTATTTCCTGGTTCGCGACTTTGTGGCTATCCGAGGCCGGAGGAGCTCTGCTGGACTGTGTCTTTGGCTCGACGTCGGGGGTGCTGGGCGGAAGTGGCATGATTGCCGGCTGGGGCGGACGGGCTGCGGGGGCGGCGTGTCGCGGAAACATCTGAAAACGCTCAGATTTCTTCGAAAAACGTCTGATTTTTCCGTGATCCCCGTACGTTCCTCAGAGTCTTTGCGTCCTGAAAAACCTGCAATGGCTTTTCAAACGGCCGACTTTTCGTCATCATCTGGCGGAGGAAAAAAACCACGACGACGTGCTCAGACTCTGCCGTTGCCCGGTCGATTTTCCCGTGGCGAACTGCGGAATCCCGGCGGTGCTGTCTGCCGGGGCGGAGCGGATTCCGGCGAGTGACTTGCTGGAATGGGGCTGCGGGTGTCCGATTGGTGCGATTGCGTCGGGTCTCGCGAGTGTGATTTTTTTGCTGTCAGATTGACTCAGTTATCTCAACCAGGGGTGATGCCCGCAGTTCGAAGGTTGCTCCACAAGCCGTGGCTGCATTGGCTGTCGAAAGTGGTCACCTGTGACTGACTGCAACTGGAGTTCTCAAACGTTTCTGTGGCTGGGGCGGCGACTGATGATTGCTGTGTGGCTGATGGGACGAGGGAAATCTGAGAGTGTGTTGGTTGGTTGATTGTCTGGGTGGATGTTGAAGATCGTCGTGCGTGGAGTGCTCTGCGTCGCGTGTGGTTCCGGTTTCTTTTTCATGTTCCGTAGTCGGGAGCAGCAGAATGACTCATACAGCCCCAAAACTTCATAATGCAATGTGGCCAGGTCTTGTTGGAAAAGGGGATGGCCCGGGGCAGGAGCCGGCAATTAGTCTGGAGAAAATGCTGGCACTAACGGCGGCGGCCAGTGTGAACGGTCAGAAGTTCGACGGGATTGACTACTTCCTGTTTCTGCCGCATACCAATCCGGAAGCGAGTGATGCGGAGTTGCTGAAGATCGCCGACATGATTGCCGGCTATGGATTCAGTGTGGGCTCGCTTGTGGCACCGGTCTGGCCGGGCACCGTGGGTGATTCGGCGATGGGCGACGCGGCTGCGCGGGAAAAGTTTCTGAGTGCCGTGAAGATGGCCTGTCGGATTGCCGGCGTCTTTGAGAAGCATGGTGTGCGAAAATACGGGGTGATCCGGATTGACTCGGCCGAATTCGGCGTTGCGAAGTGGCGTGAGAATCCCAAAGCGAACACATCGAGGATTGCTGAGACATTTCGTGAGGCGGCGAAGATTGCTGCGGATCACGGACAGCGATTGGCTGCTGAAGGGGAGATCTGCTGGGCGGGCATGCACAGCTGGAAGGACATGCTGAATCTTCTGGAAGAGGTAGGCATGCCGCAGTCACTGGGCTTCCAGGCGGACCTCGCGCACACGTATCTGTACCTGCTGGGATACAACGCACCGGAATGTGAGTTGGTTCGTGAGGGGTACACGGATGCCGAGTTCTGGGCGGCCTACAAGCAGATGACGGACAAGCTGCGTCCGTGGACGATCGACTTTCATGTGGCGCAGAACGACGGGCAGGTGCATGGCGCGGGATCGCACGACAAGACTGGCAAGCACTGTCCGGCGGACGATCCGAACGGGAAGCTGGACATTGTGAAGTGTGCGGGCTACTGGCTGCAGGGGGCTGCGGAGCGGGGCATTCAGCATATTTGCTGGGATGGATGTATGTTCCCGAATGCGACCCTGGAGAATCCCTCAACCTGGAACACGATCCTGGACACGATGTTGAAAGTCCGCGCCGCTCATGGCTGGGCCTGAATGCGGATGTGCGGGTGTCCATGTGGCAGCACGTGGGTATCCGGGGCGTTCGGAAGTTGCCTGAACCTGATGCCGGCTGGTGCGGCCTGTTGAATTCTGTTTTTAAGACCTTCTGTGAACATTAGAAAGTGAGCCATGTCACAGCTGAAGCCACTGAATATCGGAGTTGTTGGATACGGCTTTATGGGCCGGACTCATACCAACGGCTACAAGCGGGTCAATGACTTTTTTCCGGAGTTGAAGCATCGCCCGGTGCTGAAGGCGATTTGTGGTCGCAGTGAAGAGCAGTTGCGGAAGTTTGCTGATCAGTGGCAGTTTGAATCGACAGAGACGGACTGGCGGAAACTGATCGAGCGGAAGGACATTGACGCGATTGACATCTGCACGCCGAACAATTCGCATGCGGAGATCGCGATTGCGGCGGCGGAAGCCGGCAAGATGGTCCTGTGTGAGAAGCCGCTGGCCATGGATCCTGTGGAAGGCCAGAAGATGGTGGATGTGATTGAGAAGGCGGGTGTACCCAACACGGTGTGGTACAACTACCGTCGGGTTCCGGCCGTCTCTCTGGCCAAGCGATTGATTGACGAAGGGCGGCTGGGGAGGATCTTCCATTACCGCGCCAATTTCCTGCAGGACTGGACGATCAATGCGGACCTTCCGCAGGGTGGCACGGCGCTGTGGCGACTGGATGCGGCGGCCGCTGGATCGGGAGTGACGGGTGACCTGCTGGCACACTGCATCGATACGGCGATCTGGCTGAACGGTTCGATTGGCAGTGTTACGGCCATGACGGAGACGTTTGTGAAAGAGCGTCGCCACAATCTGACCGGGAAAGTGGAAAAGGTCGGCATTGATGACGCCTGTGCGTTTCTGTGCCGGTTTGAAAATGGTTCCCTGGGACTGTTCGAATCCACTCGATACGCCCGTGGCCACAAGGCCTTGTACACGCTGGAAATCAACGGTGAGAAAGCGTCGATCAAGTGGGATCTGCATGACCTGCATCGGCTGGAGTACTTTGACCACAGTGATGATTCCGTAATTCGCGGTTGGCATCAGGTGCATTGTACGGATGGTGACATGCCCTACATGGGCAAATGGTGGGTTCCGGGGCTGCAGATTGGCTATGAGCACACCTTTGTGCATCAGGTTGCCGACTTTATTGCGGCGGTGGAAGCTGGTCGTCCGTGCAGTCCGACGTTCCGTGAAGCACTGGAAACTCAAAAGGTTTGTCAGGCGGTACTGGACAGCGCGAAATGTGGACAGTGGCAGCAAATTTCGTAGCCTGGCTCAACGAGCTCGGGTAAAATGCCCGAGTGATTAATGGGGCGGTTGAAGCACACTTCAGCCGCCTTTACTTTTCCGCAGTTGGCAACGCGTATGGACGTCTGGTGCGTACGCAGTTGCGGTTTTGTGGAATGGCGAATGCCGGTTTGGGGGAGGCAGGTTCCGGGTGGGCCCGGGCTGTGGTTGTTGCAGAGGATGCTTGCGACGGACCCTCTGCCTGTGCGGTGAACTCGGATGCCCTGCCCTTGTGCCGGCCTGTTCGGCCCCATGTGTTCGGCCCGATCCGGGTCTGTACTGATAGAAACGCAGTGAACTTTGGAGCCGTCCCCGTGGGGCGGAGCTGAAGTTCATGGGCGTGTTTTTGTGTTTTTCCGACAGCAGTCAGTCTGTACGGCTGGCTGTGTGCTTCCGTTGAAATCAAGTCAAATTCAGGTTGTGCCATGGAACGTCAGCCCATTTCCCGTGAAGGTTATGACAAGCTTCGCGAAGAAGTTCGGCATCTGGAAGATGTGGAAATGCCGGCGATTGCGGAACGGATCAAGTCTGCTCGTGAAGAGGGCGACTTGAAAGAGAACGCTGAGTATCATTCTGCGCGTGAGACGCAGGGGCTGTTGCAGGCCAAGATCAATCAGCTGAAGTCCAAGCTGGCCAGTTGCTACATTGCGGAACGAACTGAAGGCCCGAAAGATGCGGTCGAGTTCGGTGCGCGCGTCACGGTGAGCGTGGACGGTGATCAGGAAGTTTATGAGCTCGTTGGTCCCGGCGAAGAGGACTACGAAGGGGATGTGATGAAGATCCTGACCACCAGTCCAATTGGGACAGCGATGATGGGCAGAAAAGTGGGCGACCGGATTGAGGTTGCGATTCCTCGCGGCAAACTGCGGATGCAGATTGTGGCGATTGATTAGTTTGGCAACTGTCCGGCCGTTGGCTGGACAGTTTCTATTCGGCCGAGGTCAGCTGAACAGGGCTGTGACCGGGTTTCCGCCGTACAGTGGATGCGGGCGGCCGGTCAGATCATTCAGCGTGAGCCCCTGAGGGATGCCGAGGGCGTGCAGCACGGTGGCTCCCAGATCTCTGGGCGACACTGGATTATCGGCGGGGAACCGAGCGATTTCGTCGCTGGCCCCGTAGACGCCGCCGCGGTGGATACCGGCACCGGCGATCAGTCCACTGTAGCAGAAGGGATGATGTTCGCGGCCGGCATTTGCGGCGGTGATTTGTGGACGGCGTCCGAATTCACCGACCCAGACGATCAGGGTGTCATCCAGCATGTTGCGATCGCGCAGATCGGTCAGCACGGCGGCCAGGGCCTGATC
>JBDKIW010000251.1:0-5319 GCA_039796955.1 Planctomycetota bacterium | reverse complement strand
AGGCGAGCCAGTTCTGCAGCATGTTCGGGCAGGCTGACGCGATGAATGGGGCGACTGTTTCCCTGCCCCGGAGAACCGCCTTCGCTGTCCAGCACACCGCTCTCGTCCACCGAATTGAAGAAGGCGAACAACTGATAGAATTCTTTCTGAGTGATCGGATCATACTTATGATCATGGCAGCGGCAGCAGTTCATGGTCAGCCCCATCCATGTGAGCCCCACAGTTTCGACTCGGTCAATGACGGTTTCAGCAAACCACTCTTCGGCAATGCGCCCGCCTTCGCCATTGAGACGAGTGTTGCGGTTGAATCCTGTGGCAATGATCTGATCCTGCGTCGGCTCGGGCCGCAGGTCTCCCGCCAGTTGATCAACCGTGAATTCGTCAAACGGCTGGTTGCGGTTGAAGGCGGCGATGACCCAGTCTCGCCACGCCCACATCTGCCGGGACGAATCCACCTGAAACCCGTTGCTGTCCGCATAGCGGGCGAAATCCAGCCATTGCTGCGCCATGCGTTCGCCGTAGCGCGGCGAATTCAGCAGGCGATCGACTACTTTCTCCCAGGCGTCCGGAGATTGATCGGCAAGAAACGAATCGACTTCGTCGAGGGCTGGCGGTAGCCCGGTCAGATCGAGGGTCACGCGGCGAATCAGGGTTTCTCGACTGGCTTCGGGGGCCGGCATCAGGCCAGCCTGTTGCTGCCGCTGGCGCAGGAATGCATCGATCGGACTCAGACCACAGGTTTGATCAGGAACATCCGGCCGGCGAATGGGCAGGAAAGCCCAGTGGCCCTGGTACTCGGCCCCTTCCCGGATCCACTGGTCCAGAGTCGCCAGTTGTTCGGGTGAGATGGTTTTTCCGGAGGCAGCGGGCGGCATTTTCAGGTCCGGATCTGTCGTGAGGATCCGTTTGCGAACTTCGCTGGCCAACGGGTCGCCCGGGACAATCGCCGGACCGGATTCTCCGCCGCGGAGAGCCGCCTCCGCCTGATCCAGCCGCAGACCTCCCTGACGTTTGGCTTCGTCCGGGCCGTGGCATTGAAAACAGGAATCGGACAGGATCGGTCGGATGTCGCGATTGAATTGAACTGGATCACCGGCCGTCAGCAGCTGACAAAAGCTGGTGGTGCAGCACACTGTGGAAAGACACAGGATTCTTCGAACCCAACTCATCCTGACACCTCAATCACCATTGAATAAATGATCCTGCGTCGTACCCGCGAATCGCTGTTGACTGCGGGAAACTGACGCTGCACCCTGCGGAATTCGGCCATGGCAGCATTCGCCGGATTCGAACAACTTCGCTCAGGCCAGAACACCGGTCACTACGTTTCCAAAGACATCCGTCAGTCGTTCATCGCGCCCCTGATGAAAATACGTCAGCCGCGTGTGATCAAATCCGAGGAGATGCAGAATTGTGGCATGCAGATCGTGCAGATGCACGCGATCAACGACGGCTTCAAAGCCGAAGTCGTCGGTTGCACCCCATGCCGTTCCTCCTTTGACGCCTCCACCTGCGAGCCACATTGAAAATCCGTACGGATTATGATTGCGTCCGGGAGCATTGGGGCCCTCACTGAACGGCATCCTGCCAAATTCTCCACCCCAGACCACCAGTGTTTCGTCCAGCAGGCCACGTTGTTCCAGATCGGTCAGCAGAGCGGCAATCGGCTGATCCACCTCCGCGCCATGCCGGCCATGGTTCTTTTCGATGCTCTCGTGCGCGTCCCATGTTTCTTCCAGATGTCCACCACCGGAATACAGCTGCACGAAGCGAACTCCGCGTTCCACGAGGCGACGAGCCACGAGACAGTTGCGACCGAACTCGTCGGTTGGCTGCCGCCCGATTCCATACAGCTCCTGTGTGGTCTGCGATTCCTCGGTGAGATCCACAGCCTCAGGGGCCTCCGACTGCATTCGATAGGCCAGTTCGTAGGACGTTATACGTGCCGCCAGTTCGTCGCCCCCCTGACGAGCCGCAAGATGCTGCTGGTTCAGCTGAGCCAGCAAATCCAGTTGAGCCCGCTGGATGTCGTCTGTCACCCACGACGGCCCACGCAGGTCAAGAATGGGATCACCAACCGGCCGAAACAGAGTGCCCTGACAGGCGGCGGACATAAAGCCACTGGACCAGTTGGGCTGGCCACTGATCGGACCACCGCGCCGATCCAGAATGACCACATAGCCGGGTAGGCTCTGATTTTCTGTTCCCATCCCGTACACACACCAGGATCCGAGGCTGGGACGACCTATAAAGGTCTTGCCTGTGTTCATCGCGACCAGCGCGGATCCATGAGCATGGCTGTCGGTGTGGCAGGACCGAATCACCGCGAGCTTATCGGCATGCTCACGAACTCGTGGAAAGTAATCCGAAATCAGCAGGCCACTTTCCCCGCCCGGGCGAAACGGGCGAAACGCCGGAGTCAGAAAGCCGACTCGCCGCCCACCGGAATTGATGTACTTCTTCCCGTCCGGCAAAGGCTGACCGGCGTACTTCTGCAAAGCCGGCTTGTGATCGAAGGTGTCGACCTGACTGGGGGCGCCATTCATCATCAGAAAGATGCAGGATTTAGCCTTCGCCGGAAAATGCGTCTGACGGGCTGCCAACGCACCGGAACGGCCCGCATCCCCGGCACGGGCCTGGCGACCGAAGAACCCCTCCGACTCCAGCAGTGACGCCAGGGCGACCCCAGTGAAACCGCCGCCCATCTGCCAGACGAACTCACGGCGAGTATTTCCGCAGGGGAACAGCGGCATAAAGCACCTTCGACGGAATCGATAATCAGCCCCGGACCAGCCCGATCGCTCCACCAACCATCTTCGCCCATGATGCGGACCAAAGGCAAGCGAAAGCCGGGATGGTTTGCCTGATCCCGGCACGAAAGCCCCCAAACTCTCGCGTCTGGACCACAAGGTGCCAGGCACCGTGATGCCTGCGGAACTGTGTGAAAATCTGTGGGGGAATCTGTGGGGGTGATCAGGTCAACCTGCGGCCGCTGCATCACGAGTGGGGCGCCCCATGGTTGGGAATCCGCGGGATTTAGGTGGCCGGGCAGGTGACGTGGGTGCATGGCACCTGAACGCGTTTGACTGGCTGGAATAAAGCAAAGGTGCATGGCACCTTGAGAAATAAACATGGAAATTTTCGGGTTTTCGGGAACTGCCGGACCAGGAGGTGCGTCTGTGCAGGGGGGCGGAGGGTGAGATGGGTTGGGTAGGAACTTGACGGATTTTCCCTGGGGAATTCCCCGGGGGACGCTGTGGTCGGGCGAAGGTGGCCGCGGGAGAATGTGTCGGCAACTTTTTTCGGAGGGGGCTGGAATGGCTGCAGATTCCCTTTTTTTGACATAGAGTTCCCGAATTGCCGATTTTTCCAGTTTCTGTCAGTTTCTCTCGCTGCGGCTTGAGGGGTGATGGGGTTTTCCCTCGTCTCAGGTCAACACGGCCGTCTCAGCGCCGTCGTGGCCAGGTGTGCGAGGCGTGTCTGGCGGGATGCGGCAGCGGCTGGTACTGGGGTGCATCCTGCGAGGCATTCCGGCTGTCAGTCGATCGGAATCAGGCACAGCAGCCAGGCTCATGAGGGGCCGGTTTTTAGTCGGTCATGTTGGTGTGTTGGTGTCAGTCAGAAGTCGAGCGAGCGGTTTCGGCCCGTATGGGCGTTCGGAAGCCGAGATTCGTAAATAAGGTACAGAATTATGAAGTCCCGGAATCATCGACAAATCTGGCAGTGCGGTACATGGCTGTTGTCGTGGTTGCTGCTGGTGTGTTGCAGCTTGCTTCCTGCCGGGGCTCAGCAGGAAGCCCCACCTGTTGCTTCTAAGACGGCAACAGCGGAACCGGACAAGGATTCGTTGTCGGCCAGGTGGGATCGTTTGATCTACGTGCCGTTCCGGGAATTGCAGAAAGTATTTAACAGTCAGGATGCTTCGGTTGTGCTGCCGTACGCGGAGTACCTTGATCTGATGAAGCGGGCGATGTCGTCGGTGCCTCCCACCACCGGCAATCAGGACGCGGTGATTACATCCTCGGCGTGGTCAGCGGTGGTGGAGAAGGACATTGCGCGAATTACAGCTGAGTTTCAGATCAACGTGATTCGCGAAGAGGGCTGGGCGATACTTCCGGTTTCGTTTGGTGCTGCGGCGATTGGTCGTGTGGAACCAGGGGATGGCACTGTCCTGCTGAAGGGGACCGGGCAGGGTCAGTATGAATTGCTGTTGAAGGGGGCTGGCCTGAAGACGGTGAAACTGGAGTTGCTGGCGACGGTCCAGACATCTCCGGAAGACCGATCCTTCGCGATTGACTGTCCACCGACGGGGATTGCCGATCTCACAGTGACTCTGCCGGAACCGGATCAGACGGTTCGCATCGCGCCGCTGCAGGTGTTGTTGCCGACTGAGGCACCTGCCCCACAGGGCAGGACTGTCGTGAAGGCCAGTCTGGGCGCGACTCCGCGGTTTGAAGTTCGCTGGAATCCCCGAGCGGGTTCAAAGCCTGTGATGGATTTGCTCAGTAGTGTTGCCAGCCAGACGCAGGTGCGAATTGAGCCCGGTCTGGCTCAGTCACGATCGGTCCTGAACTATGAGATTCTGCGTGGAGAGTTGCGTGAGTTGATGATACTCGTTCCCCGGGACTCGCGGATTATCGATGTCGTAGCGGCGGCAGGTCGCATTCGTGCGTGGACGGCCGAGGCGGTCGGTGAGACACAGCAGGTTGTCAGGGTGGAGTTACTGGTTCCGGCGACGGAAAAATTTCAGGTGGAGCTGCAGACGGAGCGGACCTTTGAGGGCGATACGCTGCAGTTGATCGGGCGAAGTCCGGATGGAAAGCTTCAGGGTGTCCATGCGGATGGGGTGGTGCGCGAAGCGGGGCAGCTGACGATTACGACAGATCCGTCCCTGACAGCCATCATTCAGGCTCAATCGGGTGTGCGCCAGACCGGGACAACTCCGGTGCAGCCGGAAAATCAGTCGTCGGTCACAACAGATGTCTGGGAATACAGTGGTAGCCGTGGTCAGTTGACAGTTCAGCTGAAGCCGGTGGAACCGCGGTTACTGGTGGATCATGCGTTGCAGTACACGTTCCGCGATGACGAGCTTCGCGTGCGTTCAGTTTCGACATGGCAGGTGGAGCGTGCGGGTGTCTTTCAGTTGGCGCTGCAGGTTCCGGAATCGCTGGTGGTCGACAATGTGACGGCCGATGGAATGTCAGAATTTCATCTGGACCGCAGCACAGGTCGGATCCTGCTCACGCTGACTCAGAAGCGTCTGGGGGCCATCACCGTGACGATCCTGGGACATCAGCCTTTTGATTCGACGGCGGACAA
>JBDKIW010000250.1:0-9273 GCA_039796955.1 Planctomycetota bacterium | reverse complement strand
ATCCATCGAGCGGTCTGTCGCACATGCTGGACGATGATGAGTTGTTCCGAAATCTGCCCACCAGCTTTCTGATTTTTCGCATCTACAGTCGGGATCATCGGTATGACCGCGAGCTGAATGACGCGTTGCAGAAAGTCGCTGGGGGAACCGGCGGCGACACCCGAACCAACATGTAGACGCTCGGCGGGGCCGATTCATGCAGATAACACACCGGATCCCATTGATCTTCGGATTTGCGGCTCTGCTGATCAGCGGAAGCCTGGTGAACCACGGCCTGGTGAATTCACCACTGCCGGCCGGCCCGGGACTGACGCTGGATGAGTCTTTCAATATCGATCAGGGGGGCTATCTGGCGCGGGCCCTGGGCCAGCATGGCCCGTTGCTGCTGGCCCCGTCGGTTGCGCAGGAAGTGTTTCAGTCGGAAAAGGTGTTACCGGATCATCCTCCGCTGGGGAGACTGCTGCTGGGTTTGGCGCATGAGAGTACAGCGTGGCTGATTCCGGGGTCGGAAAACACGCTGTACAACGTGGTGGCTGCCAGGCTGGGATCCTGCTTTGCCTTTGCATTGATGGTGGTGGTGCTGACGTCATTTGCGCAGCGGAGGTATGATCGGGCCACGGCGATCGCCACAGGGTTGATGCTGCTGGGACTGCCTCCACTGATCGGACACGCGCGGCTGGCAGCGCTCGAAACGGCCACCAACCTGGCGTGGGTCGCTGCTGTTGTACCGCTACTGTCATGGTGGACAGGCAGTCGACCGCCGGGTGCGTTGCGAGTGTTTGTCAGTGGACTGCTGTGGGGGCTGCTGTTACTAACCAAGGTGCAGGGGATACTGCTGCCGCCGGCGATTGTGATCTGGAGCCTGCTGCGATTTCGTCACCGCGCCATCTGGCCGTTGCTGTTCTGGGGACTGTGCGGTTGTGCGGTGTTCATGATCGGCTGGCCGTGGACGTGGAGTGATCCGATAGATCGAGTGTTGCAGTACCTGGGACGAACCACTGAGCGATCGACGTTGTACTGCTGGTACTTTGGACAGCGTTATGAAGATCGACTGGTTCCGTGGCACTACCCGACAGTGATGTTACTGCTGAGCCTGCCTGCGTGGACTGTGGTCGGCCTTGGACTGCGACTGTGGCGACGTGGTTGCGATGCTGTCGAGCAACTGATGCTGTTGACGATTGCCGTGCCGGTGTGTGTGTTTTCTTTGCCGGGGGTTCCGGTCTATGACGGCACGCGCTTATTTCTGGTTTGTTTCCCGGGAATCGCGTTTCTGGCCGCGCGGGGTATTTCGCCGTGGCTGAGTGCATTGAATCTGTCGGCATCTGTCGGGGCTCGCACGTCTCGTGCCGCGGCGAACGCGGTGGAACCACGGTTCGGATTCTCCTGGAATCGGCGGAGCATCCTGATCGTGTTGTGCCTTGGAATCCTGCCGCTTCCGTGGACCTTGCAGCCTTTCGCCATGAACCAGTATGGCTTGCTGGCGGGAGGAAATCGCGGGGCCGCGTGGCTGGGAATGGAAGCGGGCTACTGGTCTGATGCGTTGAACGGAGACTTCTGGAAAACTGTTCCGGAGGCGGCCACCGTGTATGTGGCACCTGTTTGTCATCAGTTTCAGCTGCCGGACATTGAAATGCTGGTACCGGTCGTTCAGCAGCGAGGGATCAGACTGATTGCCTGGGACTATGATCCGAGCCAGCGTGGGTTGTTCCTGCTGATTCATCGACTTGCGGACCTGCGTCCCAACCTGCGAGACGATCCGCCGGGCAGCGAGAGGATCCGTGAGGTTCAGATGGGTGGTGTGCCACTGGCGAGATTGATCCGCATCGATTGAAGTTGGCTGGCATCCTCGTCGTGATTGTGGTTCTGTTGTCGATGTGCCGAGTGACACAGTTCCTGCGGTTGGCGAGCTGTGCTGGTGTGGTTTTTTCACCGAAGGCAGAGCATACGGGCTGCACGTGTGCGGTGGAGCGACGCTGGTCATGGAATGCTGGATGTGTGCGTTTTCGCACAGGCTGAGACAATGGAGTGCCTGAGATCGCGGCAGGCGTTGGGGAAGACTGGGGGAAATTACTTGTGGCTATGCGGAGAGCGGACCAGGGCGTGAAGTTATTCCCGGAACGTGAGCGCATTGCGCTCGCAGCACGGCGAGTTGGTTGAGATTGCAGGTTGCAAGTGTGGAGTGCGGTGCCGTCCTGCGTTAATGTGTGTCAATCGTGGGAAAATCGCAGCAAGACTCTGGCGATCGCACGGATCCCTGCCAGGAGGGCCATTTGGATTGGGCGAATGCAGTTCGTCGTCAATTCCGGCTGGTTTATGTATAATAGATGGGGAAACAGGGCGAATTCCCTGTGGTGGTACGGGAGCAGTTCCGGGGAAAACTCCTGGTGTGGAACCTGGCGGCGTGGCAGTGGCTGAGGGCGGCAGGTGATTCCGGATGCGAAAGTCCGGAAATTTGGGGAACGTGCCGGACTGGCGAGAGATTAATTTTTCAATAGTGCCGGAATTGTTTTTCATGGCATTTTCCGAAGAAAATGCAGCATGGTTTTGCGTTTTGGTACGTTATGTAATGACAGAGACTGTTGAATTGAGTGGACGAAGTTCAGAGTGTTGAGACGCTCGCGTGGTGAAGGCCGGTGAGACAGTTTGCAAGGGAATGATAATGGCGCAGGGGAAGAGGAAGACATCGTTGACCAAACGTCAGCGAGAGATTTATGAGTTCCTGCGGGACAAGATTACAAACCGGGGGTACGGTCCGACAGTTCGGGAGATTGGGTTGCACTTTGACATTCGATCGCCGAATGGCGTGATGTGTCATTTGAAAGCGCTGGAACGTAAGGGGCTGATCAGTCGCGAGCAGAACATGTCGCGTGCGATACAGCTGTCAAATTCTCCGAAGAATCGCTTGACGGTTCGTCTGATCGGAAGTGCTGCAGCCAGTGGTCCGGTACAGCCTGCCGTGTCTCTGGAAGAATCGGTCTGTTTTCAGGAGTTGTTTGAGGGGAGCGATGTGGGTTGTCTGCGAATCGACGGCAACAACTTCAGTGCCTTGAACATCGTCAGTGGTGACATGCTGATGATCAGTCGCGACGCACCATTGCAGGCGGGCTGCCATGTGGCTGCACTGGACGATCGTCATTCGCTGATCATCTGTCTGGTTCAGGACGGGTCCAGCCATCTTGTGCCGGTCATTACCACGGCGTACTCACCGACAACGCGGCAGGTGTTGGGGGTGATTACCGGAGTGGTGCGAAAACTCCGTAAACCTCAGGTTGTTGCGGTTGAATCTGCGGCTTCCTGAAACCGCTGTACCAGAACCTTCCAGCGAGCGAGCAGCTGTTGCAGTTTGTCGGCATTGACTGTCCAGCGCGACGATCGATTCTCCGAGTGAGGCTCGCGGATCTGTCTCACGCGGTTCACCAGTTCTTCCACCGTGCTGGACTCAAGCAATACAGAAAGCAGCGGATTGCCGGCCGATGGGACGGATTCGTCCACTGGCAGATCAGCGAGTCTTGCATCTGCGGGCAGAGTCCAGAGTTGTTCGGCCATCAGGCTCACGGGCGACGTCGGTTTCGCCCAGAGGATGAACTGTCCTGCAGGTTTGCTGCAAGGAGTAAACTGTCGCAGGAGATTCTGCAGCTGTCCAACCTGTTCCTGCGCAGCTGCGATGTGGGCGGTGAGAGACAGACCCGCATTGTTACGATCATAGATCCAGTGTGAGGCCGGGACTCGCGGATTGACCTCCAGCAGCCAGAGTCCTTCCGCTGAGAGCAGAAAGTCGAGGCCAAAGACGCCGCGTAGCCCGGATTCGCGGGCGATGGTCATGGCTGTGGCGTGCATGGCGGTTTCAAGGGCTGGCGGGAGTTCGATGGGCCCCACGTTTCCACAAAACCTGAAATCTGTGGCTCCAAGGCAGTCCCAGCCGCACAGTTGCAGGGACGCACCCATCAGGTGCAGATCGTGCCCCGCGGTACACACCATGGCGGAACAGGGAATTCCATCCAGCAGACGTTGAAAATAGACGTCAGGGTCAGGTGATGCGGCTGAATGTGGTGGGGAATCGTCGCCGCGATACCGCTGAACGCCCATTCCGCCAGCGCTGGACTGCCGCTTGGAAAGCCATGGCGTAACCGTGGGAGGTGGTGTCCGTGAAATATCCGGAAAACGGACAGGCAGTGTGCGCACCCACCGCTGCAGATTCTCCGGACAGCGTACCTTTGCAACGGCTTCGGGCGTTGCACCAATCACCGGTCGGGTTTTTGACAGCAGTTCGAGGCATTCTGGTGCGTGTTCGAAGCCCCCGGCCCAGCAAACGGGAATTTCGAGCGGGAGATGCTGCAGCAACCGAGGGAGTTCGCTGGCCCGGGACAGTGGGCCGCACCACGTGCCACCGACGTGATTCAGCAGTGACAGCAAATCCCGATCGCCGAAGAAATCACAACAGATTGGCGTGAAGCCGGCAGCCACAGCGGATTCGGCAAGTGACCGAGTGCTGGCGCTGGCAAGGATAATGGATTTTTCCGGGTAGGGCAGCCTGTGAGCAAACCGTTCGTGCGAACTTGAAGACTCACAGGGCGGGTCGGTTGAAGATGCGGCCAAAAATCGCGATCCTGTGAAAAAGAGGGGCAGTTTCCGGGAAACCCTGATCGTGGAAGATTGTGATTCCGCAGGATCTCGGTATTGTTCCGTTTTTCAGGCGACCTTGTCCACATCACAGGTACCCCATTGCAAAAGCGGCATTTGCGGCTGGTGCAGACAACTGAAATGTGTGGCCCGGAACCTGCCTTGTGACCACGAAGTCAACGCAGTGATTGCCGACTACGTGTGTCGATTGTGCAGAGCTTCTGTGGTCGCCGGGTCCAGCTTCGGATGATTTTTGAAAAGGAATGGAAGATGTCGATGTACGTTGGGGAAGCCCTCGTTGGTGAAGGTAATGAAGTTGCACATATCGACCTGCTGATCGGCGACAAGGCCGGCCCGGTCGGTATTGCGTTCGCAAACGCTCTGGCAGACCAGAAGGCTGGACACAGCAACCTGTTGGCGGTTCTGACACCGAACGTGGCTGTGAAGCCAGCCACCGTCATGATCACGAAAGTGACCATCAAGGGTGCTCGCCAGGCTGTGCAGATGTTCGGCCCGGCTCAGAAGGCCGTTGCTGACGCTGTGACCGACTGCGTGAAGTCTGGTGCCATTCCAAAGGATCAGGCCGAAAACCTCGTCATCGTCTGCGGTGTGTTCATCCACTGGGAAGCGGCTGACGACAAGAAGATTTATCAGTACAACTACGAAGCGACCAAGCTGTCGATCGAGCGTGCGATGAAGAACGAGCCCAAGGTGGACTCTGTTCTGGCACAGCGCGACACAGCCGCTCACCCGTTCTACGCAGGCTGATTTCCTTCAGTCCAGCGAATGCGACGATGCAACGCCGAGGAACAGGATTCCTCGGCGTTTTTTTTGGTGTGCCGGGATGTCAATCCTACCGGGAAGGCAATGGTGCCATGCACCCAGGACACCTCGAGTGCGGGGGGCGCCACGGTGCCATGCACCAGCATGTGGGCAGAATGAGGGAGAATCCCACTTTCGGGCAATGCCCTCCAGGTGCCATGCACCCGCACCGGGATTCCTGTAAAAATTCTCGGGCACGTTTCGGCGGAGCGAAACGCGACAATCTTTCTGGTTTAACGCTGTTTCACCATCCAGGGAGCATCTGGGAGGTGTGTCGGAATGCGTATCCGGGGAGTTGGCGAGGGTTTGGCAGGCTGATGCGGGAAAACCCTGTATTGAGTGTCAGTAAAATCACGAAATCCGAGTCGTAACCCCCGTGATTTCTCGCTGTTGCGTTGATATTCCCGTGTTTCTCGCGTTCAATACCACTGGCGGTGTGATTCCTTTTGCCTTGTGATCGGGTCTCGGAAGGCTGCGGCTGCTCAGATTGGGCGGTTCATTATTTCGGGTGTCCTGTTTTGTGGCGTGGCTGCCTCGTGGTCACGGGGGCGATGAATTCCTTTTTCAGCTGCTTCGCGTCAACTTTCTGCGTCTGGTAGTGTGCAGGCATGCAGGATCGTCCGTTTCTTTCGATGGACATTTCCAATCCAACGTGGTGGGCCTACGTTGCGTTGCTGATCGTTGCTGTCTACTTCCGATTTTCACGAGTCTTCAGTGTTCGGAATTTTGACCTGATCCTGTTGATTCTATTGTCAACGTCGTTGACTGCGACGGTGTCATGGAAAGACCGCAGCTGGCCTCGGCAGGTCTCTGCGGATCCTCTGCAGACCCGTTTACCGGCGGACCGTGTGTTAGGGACTGGGACAATACCGGTTTCGCTTTCTGCGCGGCAATTGGGTGCGGTGGCTTCATCCAACGAAGAAGCTGTCGGTGGCATGGCACCTGACAGCGTCGCGTCGGTCGACGGGAAAAACTCGCGTGAGTCGGGCCCCGGAGGTCTATCGGCGTGGCAGCATCCTGTGTCGCGTTGGGGATCGCTTGGGCTGCTGGTGGTCACGGCGGTGCTGTTGATGCGTTTGATCATGGATGAAAATCTGTCCCGTCGTCCTCGGCTGGATCAGAACCTGAATTTTGCCGGATTGACGTTTTTATGTATTCCAGCATTCGGCATTCTGATGGCCCACGTGGCCTTATTGTCCCCGCATCTCAATACGCAGAAAGCGATGCTGTACGGCAAGGCGTTGCTGGAGCGTCAGGACGTGCGTGTGGATCCGGATGCAGACAGCACGGAGCATCCGGCTCCTACGGAGACACTGGTGGCGGCGGGTGGAAGTATTGTGGGAGAACTGGCGGATAAGGAGCCGGACTGGATTGCTCGGGGGCTGGTGATCAGTGCGCACACGCTGGTGGTGCTGGGATTGATGGCGATCAGCAGGTGGCATTTTGCCAGTGTGCAACTGGGCGTCGCGATGATTTGTCTGTACTTGCTGTTGCCGTGTACCGGGGTCTACGTCCATCGATTGAGCCATGTGCTGCCAGCGGCCTGTTTGATCTGGGCCTTTGCCAGTTATCGCAAACCGGTGATTGCGGGAGTGTTGCTGGGGTTGGCCAGTGGCACGCTGTTCTTTGCCGCGTTTTTGCTGCCGCTGTGGACGGTCTTTTACGGCAGGCGTGGAGGCCTGCGTTTTCTGATTTCCGTGATGGCCGTGGCTGCGATTCTGATCACATCACTGATGTTCATTTCCCGGGACGCCAGTTCCTTTACGAGCAAGCTGATCACGACAGCCAACTGGACGGTGTATCGATTGCTTCAGGATCCGGTGGTGACCAGTGATGCGAATGTCAGTCATCTGACGATTCGAATTATTATGGCGGCCTTGTTTTTTGTCATGCTGACTGCCATGACGGTGTTGCCGCGTCCCAGGAATCTTGAAAACCTGCTTGCCAATTCGACCTGTCTGATTGTTGCGGCTCAGATGTGGTACCCGGACGACATTTGTCATTATGTCATCTGGTATTTGCCGCTCCTGTTATTGATTATCTTTCGACCGCGTCTGGACCACCTGATTCCGCCGCAGGCCGACGAGTCTGTGGTGCCTGCTGTGCCTGTTGTCTGAGCACGAGGGCATGTCAGACGACACGTGGGGGGAACTGCAGAGTTCGGGAACACCACCGTGCCCTGAATACAGCCCCACTCCTGTCGATCTTTCGTGTACTGTACCCCGCAGAACTCGGGTATCCTGATCTTCACCTGTGTTGTGGAAACCCACGCATGTTCGCCTTCCCAATCTCTGCGGAGCGGACCAGAATACGCGGGGAGGTTGTGCAGCGAGCGGGAGCGATTTCCAGGGCATTTGCGCTGGCGGCATGGTCTGCCCCGGCACAGACCTGCGGAGCGTAGGCTGTGTTCGGCGTACCCCCCGGGATTTGACGACGGCAATCAAGGAAATGACTCATGCAGATGTCCCTTGTGGCTTTTGCCTTCCTGATGAATTCAGTGTGGCTGTCCCCTCAACCACCGGAAGAGGCGGGTCTGGGCACATTCCGGATTCAGCAGGTGCGTGTTGAAGTCGTTTCCGGTGAGTCTCGTGCACAGCCGGATCTGCAAATCGCCGTGCAGGTTGTTCTTCAGGGCGGCGAGTTGGTCCCCCCGAGGGCTCGCAGGTTTCCTGTGCTGCTGATCGATGATCAGCGGCTGGAGATGGGTGGAGCGGGGACGATTGTTTCCGAACTGGTGAAGCCGGGACAGAGTCGTACGGTGGAACTGACTGCGCGGATCCCCGCCCTTGCGAAGGAAGAGCCTCGACTTCGGTTATGGCTGCCGGGAATGGTTCCGGAGCATTTTGCTGATCGCGTTGTGTGGAAAGATGCGGAGAACGCTGCACCACCTGAAGAAGGCGTGGAAGATTTCGCTCTGAACCTGAATCAGTATTTTCGTGAAGATAACCCACTGAAGAGTACTCGCTGCGGACCAGATGGCGTTCTGGAAGTCATTGCCGTGGGCCGCAATCTGGACATGGCCGCAGCGTGGGTTCTGTTTGAGTTTCTGAAGAAGCGTGGTGGCGATGGTGCGGAGCGTCTGGTGATTGTCCCGCTGGAGGGTAGAACCATCGAGGCCGGTGAAGAAATCGTCAGCTGGATCGCAGCTCTTGCGCGTGAAGATGCTGCCAATGCGCCAACGGCGATTCTGCCCACACTGGGAAAGCCTCTGCGTTTTTCGGCCACCGGAGGGATGTTGAAACCTCAGGCTCAGCGTTTTTCCGGGAACACAGGAACGCGTGGTTTGGCCTCTGGCAGCTACGCAACGGCTGACGAGGCTATTCGTCACGCGCTGACACCGGTTTACCGTTTTGCCTCAGTGGAACGTGCCATTGCCGATTTGCGGAGTGATGTGGCGGGAATTCGTCGTGCGGCGCTGGCGGGATCTGTGGACCGGTTGACGGAACAGCAGGCTCGGGTGCTGATCGAGTTTGCGCACTCGGGGTCGGTGGAGCGGCAGCTGGAAGTCGCCGCCTATCTGAATCAGATTCCCGGTCCCGAGGCGATCGTGGCCCTCAGAGAACTCAGTCTGGGTGAGGACGAGCGGGTTGCGTCGACGGCATTGGCTGGTCTGGCAAACAGTCTGAATGTTCAGGCCGTGGCCGCGATGTCAGAAATCTGGGAGGCGGGGCAGCAGCGTCCCGTCCTGCGCAGCCTTGCGGCATCGGAAATGGCAGACTCGCTGAATGATCGCTGGATCCCGTTGCTGACGTCGTACGTGGACGAGTTTCTGGAGTTGGCTGTTCAGGGGCACATCGCAGGGCACACGCCGGATCAATTGAGAAGGGTTCT